>CAWEBD010000054.1:0-16771 GCA_963806435.1 uncultured Bacteroidota bacterium | reverse complement strand
AACCTCTCTCAAGCCCGGCGTGGACCTGTCGCACGACTGTGATAGGTGATATCTGATCCTTAATTATGATAAGCTAGTTTCAATCCTATCCAAATCTGTAACCCTGCTGCCTAATTCTGGAAAAAAGGCAAAAGTCATGTCGAAATTTTCTCTATCCAGCCTCCGCAGTCGAGCCATTATCCTGGTCCTGCTGGCCATTTTGCCGCTGCTGGCGTTAACTTTCTATTCTTATGTGGAAGAGCGGAACCGGGCCGTGGCCGAGGTGCAAAGAGACGAGCTGGTCGCGGCCAGGAACCTGGCCACCTTTCAGGAAATTCTGATCCGGAACACCCGGCAGCTTTTGATGACCCTGGCCCGATTGCCTCAGGTGCAGCGGCGCGACCGGGAGGCCTGCGACCTCCTTTTTGCCAGAGTTGTTAGATCAATGCCCCTACTACGCCGTCCTGGCGGCGGCTGACCTCGAGGGTCAGGTGTTCGCCAGCGCCCCGGCGGCCAAAGGACCGGTCAACATCGCTGACCGTTTCTTTTTTCAGAAGGCCGTCGAGACCCGGAATTTCGTAGTCGGCGAACCTGTCCTGGGCCGCATCAGCCAAAAGTACAGCCTCAATTTGTCTTATCCCATTCTGGACGACACGGGCCAGCTTCAGGGGGTCCTCACC
The DNA here is from genome assembly GCA_963806435.1 of uncultured Bacteroidota bacterium. GTDB lineage: Bacteria > Bacteroidota > Ignavibacteria > Kryptoniales > JAKASW01 > JAKASW01. The sequence goes on along the minus strand of CAWEBD010000054.1, from coordinate 16,112 downwards.
GCCGGGGTGGATTTAAGCTGGTTGGGGAATTTACTGGCTAAAAGTGGTCTGCCGCCCAGCACCGCTGTAGTCCTGACTGACGCCACCGGGAAAGTTCTCTTTCGTTATCCGGAACCCCTGAAATACATCGGCAAAATGATCCCGGATTTTTTTATCAAGGCCATAAACGCCAGCGATGAAGGGGTGGCAGGCAGGGGTGGGATTACCCGGGGATGAGCGCCTCTTTGCCTTCGCCCGGTTGTCGCCGCCCTGGCAGCATCTGCGCGTGGCCATCGGCCTGCCCAGGGAATGGGCCGTTACTCCGGTAAATCGGGCCCTGTGGCACCATCTGATCTGGTTGGGTTTGGTGGCACTTTTTGCCATAGCCGCGGCCTGGTTCGGCGGGGACATTTTTATCGTGCGGCCGGTAAAGAAGCTGCGAGGCATTACCGAGCGGCTGGCGGCAGGAGATTTGAGTGTGCGCGCCGGCCCCGATTACACGGTGGGAGAACTGGGCTTCCTGGCCCGTTCTTTTGATCAGATGGCCGATTCCCTGCAAGAGCGTCAGGAGGACCTGCGCCGGGCCAAAGACGAGCTGGAACAGCGGGTCCAGGAGCGCACCGCGGAACTGGGGGCCACCAATGAACGGCTTTTAAGGGAGGCTGAAGACCGCCAACTGGCCGAGAAGCAAGCGGAGAGCATCGGGAGGTTGTACCGGCTGCTGAGCCGGGTCAATGAAACGATCGTGCGCGCCCGGGAACCGGAATGGCTCTTCCGGCAGGCCTGCCGGATCATGATGGACGAAGGAGACTTCCTGCTCTGCTGGATTGGCCGGGTGGACCGGGAAGCCGGGGTGGTCAGGGCTGCAGCGCAATTCGACCTCATGGAAGATTATCCCCAAAATATTACCATTTCTCTGGCAGATGTCCCGGAGGGCCGGGGTCCCACAGGGGTGGCGGTGCGGGAGGGACGCTGGGACGTGTGTCTGGACGTCGCCGGCGATCCCCGCATGGCAGCCCTGGAGGGAACAGGCCCTGGCCCGGGGTTTCCGGTCTTCCGCGGCTTTTCCCTTGTTCGTCGGCGGCAGGGTCGAAGGAGTCCTGACCCTGTATTCCGGGCAGATGGCTTTCTTCAACCAGGAGGAGGTGGCGTTGCTGAATTCCCTGGCCCAGGACCTATCTTTCGCCATGGAATCCATGGACCGGGAAGCCAAACGCCGGCAAGCGGAAGAGGAGATTCGCCGGCTCAATGAAGAGTTGGAGCAGCGGGTTAAAGAGCGCACCGCCGAGCTGGAGTTCGCCAACCGGGAACTGGAGTCCTTTTCTTATTCCGTGTCCCATGACCTCAAGGCCCCCCTCAGGGCCATACAGGGCTTCTCCCAGATGCTGATAGGCGAGCATGCCGCCCAGCTTGACGCCGAGGGCCTCAGGCTGCTAAACGTCATCACCAGCAATACCAAGCTCATGGCGGCCCTGATCGACGACCTGCTGGCCCTGTCCCGCGTGGGCCGCCATGAGATCAGGAAGGCCAGCGTCAACCTTGCCGCCATGGTCAACCGAGTCTTTGAACAACTCAAGTCTCAAAACCCCGAACGGGATTTGCTGTCTCATGCATCTGCAGGGCCGCGCCAGCCGGAACGGCGCCGTTAAGCGATTCGCGCACATAGCGGAAATCATGGCGGAAAGCATTTCGGATAAGTAGGAAATAAATGGAATTAAACTCGCTGAAGTTCAGGAAATTATACAAGAGGGAGATTGGAAACGCGCAGCTCCGCTCCAACCTGAGCAAAGCAACCCTGCAGGCTGTCGACAAACGCGCTCATTCGTTCGAAGAAGTAGATTTCAATTTCCTGCGGGACGAGGGGAAGAAAATTAAGCTGGAGTCAATTTCGCGCCTTAACGATCTCCTTTCGGAATTCGAAGACAAAGCACACAAGAGCGGATCCACGATTTTTTTCGCGCGGACGCCGGAAAAGGCGAACGCTTACATACTCGATGTCGCAAAGAGACACAACGTCAAGACCATCGTTAAGTCGAAGTCGATGGTTACGGAGGAGATTGGACTCGTTCCCTTCCTGACGAAATACGGAATCGAAACTATCGAGACCGATCTCGGCGAATACATAGTCCAGCTTGCGGGCGAAACGCCTTCACACATCACGACCCCAGCGATCCACAAATCGAGGACGGAAATCTCAGAGCTATTCCACAGGAAGATCGGCACGGAGCTCAACAACGACCCCGCTTTTCTGACCGGCGAAGCGAGGAGGGTCCTGCGGGAAAAATTTCTCTCGGCGGACATGGGGATTTCAGGTGCTAATTTCCTCATAGCTGAGACGGGAGACTCGGTCATAGTAGAGAACGAAGGCAACGCGCGTCTCTCCACATCCGCGGTCAAAGTCCACGTCATCGTCACCGGCATCGAGAAAGTAATCCCGAAGTTTTCGGACCTGCGGATATTCATGCGCTCGCTCGGCAGGAGCAGCACAGGACAGAAACTGACCAGCTATGTTTCGATAATACGCGGCCCGCGAGGGAAGGGCGAAAAAGATGGTCCGGAGGAGGTCCACATCGTCCTCCTCGACAACGGTAGAACCGGACTTCTCGGAACCGAACACCAGGAAGTGCTGCACTGCATCCGTTGTGGCGCTTGCCTGAACGTGTGCCCTGTCTACAGAAATATAGGGGGACATGCTTATGGTTCCGTCTACCCGGGTCCCATTGGTTCGCTCGTGACGCCGCTCTATTTTGGAGAGCAGAACGCGCCCGATCTCCCGTTCGCTTCATCGCTCTGCGGCAACTGCACCGAAGTATGTCCGGTCGGCATAGAAATCCACCACCAGCTTCTTGCTCTTCGCAACGAAATCAAGTCGAGGAAGACGGGTGGCCTTGAAAGACTGATCTTCAGGAATTATAGGAAGGCCATGCTGAGGCCGGGTCGGTACAGGCTCATGGGAAAGCTCGCGCGGACTCTTTCAAGAACACCTATCATGAAGCACATTCTGAAAGGATGGACTTCATACCGTGACCTCCCCCAATTCCCCTCCAAATCATTCAGGGAGATTTACAAATCTGGTGGAGGCAAGTAATGGAAGACGACCGCGAAAAAGTGTTCGCCTCGATCAGACGGGCCCTGCGCGGAATGGACAAGTTTTCGGCCAATAGAAGCTCAAAGTCGCCGCTTATCGCCGAAATCGCTACCGGCTTCGGAACACGTTTCGCACAATTCAAATCGGAGTTGTCGGCACTCGGCGGAGAGGCAGTGGCGGTAGATAGTGAGGCGGCCGCTGCCGAATATATTTCCGCCAGGATGGCACAAGACGCTCAGGTTTTTATTTACGACGATATCAGGACAAGCCGAACGGCTTTCACCTCGCTCATAACCGAGTCCCGTCAGGCCAGGTTCGCACTTGAATTCGGCGAAGGATACGACAAACGAGAGGCCGCAGCCTTCGATTGCGCCTTGACGGGTTGTCTCGCATGTGTGGCCGAGACCGGCACCGTCGTCATCAAGACGGACATGCGTCTCCCCGCCGCGCTCGCCACGCAGCTCTTCGTCGTCGCGGGAGAAGACCAGCTCATTCCGACCCTCGACGAGTTATTCACGGACAGATTCAGTAAATTCGAAGGGAGCAATCTGTTCCTGATAACAGGGCCGAGCCGGACTGCGGACATAGAGAAGGAACTAGTCACCGGCGTACACGGACCTAAAGATGTGCTTGTAATATTTATTCAACATTAAGAGGGGCGAATGAGGCAGGTAGTCCAGGGTTTGAAGTCAAATGAAATAAAGGCCGAGCAGGTAATTCACAATGAAGGGTTCATGAAGTCCGCTGCCTCGGACCGCCACCCGCTAATTAATTTTGGCGGGCTGGTGTACACGACGCCGTCGACATTCGAAATCCAGGTGTCGTTATCAATCGGTGAGCCCGTCGCGTTGTGACAGTATCTCTTGAACAGTCAGACCTATCAGTAGGACCATTATGAAGACAAGAGCCAGCGGGTACAAACGATCAGTATCCCTTTTGAGGACATTTTTACTGCTCTCCGCGGTTGTTGGCCTCGCATCCCAGAACGCGCACGCGCAGCGCCTCTCGGCTTACGGCGGCATCGGCATCGACTATTACAGGGCTAATTCAATCACGAATTTTCTCAACACGAACGGGATAGGGAGCGTCACCCCCGGCGCGTTCACGTCCTCCGTCCAGTTCCTTGTCGGAGCCGGTTATGCGGTGACCACCAACTGGGAGGTGGGGATCGAATACGCTTACATGATCAACAGCTTTTCAGGGAACAACCCCCTCGGCTCACAGCAGGTGAGCCTTTCATATTCCCTTCCCTCCATTACTGTCCGCAGGCTGATCAGAGAGGACGGCTACTCGCTCAGATTCGGCGGAGCATTCGGTTATCACTTCGGAAGCATGAGTGTATCTACGCCTTATTCGAGCCAGGCACAGGATTTTTCCGCGACAGGCTTCGGGCTGAAGCTGGACGGTTCCCTCGACACCAAACTCGACGAGAAGCTCTATGCGAGGATCGGGGCGCAAGCGTTCGCAGAGTTCATCGGCCAACCTAAGGCCGCAAACGGGACCCTGCTGACATACACAGACTACAACTCGGGAAGCCAAACGCCTGTGAACATGGATTTTATCGGTGTCGGTGTATCATTGGGGCTGGTTTATTATTTTTAACCTTCGCGATCAAATTAGGAGTATAAATGGGCTCAACGATAGAAAGTATCATACTCGGAATCATACAAGGACTGACGGAATTCCTTCCCATAAGCAGCACTGCGCACCTCGTCATCGTTCCAGATCTTTTCGACTGGAATGCCCCCCTGCTGAACAGCCTGACTTTCGACGTAGCACTGCACCTGGGGACTCTACTCGCAGTAGTGACCTATTTTTTCAAAGATACAGTTGACCTTATAACGGGATTCGTACGCGGGCTCACGAATAAGAGTTTCAATTCCGATCCGAAGGCAAGGTTCTCGCTCCTGGTTTTTCTGGGCACCATCCCCGCCGGCGTGTTCGGGGTGCTTCTCGAGAAATGGGTTGAAACGAAATTCAGGACACCGGCAGTTCTCGCAACGAGTCTTGTAGTTATCGGTGTCGTAATGTGGTACGCAGAGAAACTCGCGAAGCGAATCAAGAAAACCGACTCCATGACGATTAAAGACGCGCTCATCATAGGTTTCTCCCAGGCTCTGGCGCTGGTCCCGGGCACGTCGCGTTCCGGGATTACCATTTCGTCCGGTTTGCTTCTCGGGTACGACCGTGAAGAGGCCGCGAGATTTTCCTTCCTCCTCTCAATTCCGGTGATCGCCGGGGCGGCCATTCTGAAGCTCAGGATTTTCATCCACGGCATACCCGCCGATGACGTGGCACCACTTGTCTTCGGGACTATCTTTTCGGCGCTGTTCGGCTTTCTGGCCATAAAATATTTCATGAGATACCTGCACCGACACACGATGAACGCGTTCGTATGGTACCGGTTTCTCTTTGCGGCAGTAATCATTATCTTCTTCTATATCAGGTGAGAAAAACATGAAACCATTAATCTTCGCGCTCGCAATATCATTGTCTATTGCCGGGTGCAGCATGAAAGGTCACAACGTGATACTCGAGACAAATTACGGGACAATTGAAATCCAGATGTTCGACGATGCCGCTCCGGTCACGAGCGAAAATTTCAGGAAGCTGGTCTCCGAAGGTTTCTACGACAGCCTTCAGTTCCATAGGATAGTTCCGGGATTCGTTATACAGGGAGGCGACCCTAACACGCGGACTACGAACAAGATGATGTATGGCCAGGGCGGCCCCGGTTATACCCTCCCGGCAGAGATAGGCGAGCTTCACCTCCGCGGATCTGTCGGGATGGCGCGCGAAGGGGACCAGGTAAACCCACAACGCCGTTCCAACGGAAGTCAATTCTACATATGCCTGTCCGATCTACCGCAGCTTGACGGGAAATACACGATCTTCGGAAAAGTCGTCAAAGGGATGGACGTTGCCGACAGTATCTCTAAACTCCCGCGCGACGATAGGGACATCCCTCTCAAACCCGTCTACATACTCAAGGCATACGTGGAGAAATGAGCGATTTCGGGAAATTCGCGTCTTCCGTAAAGAAGGGGAAATTTCCAAAAGTCCTCCTGGTCCACGGAAACGAGGACTATTTCATTTCGAAAGCAGTCGAGCTGCTGATAGAGAATGTGGTCAGCCCGGACCAGCGTTCCTTCAACCTTGATGTTTTGGATGGAAGCGAGTCGACCTCCGAGTCTGTCCTCTCGTCGGCACTCAGTTTCCCTTTCGTCGGTGAACGAAGGCTCACCGTGGTCCGCAGATTCGATAAGTTGGACAGAAAGCATCGGCTCGATATCGCCGGGCATCTCGGAGATGTCCCCGAATCCAACGTTGTATGCCTTGTGGCCGGCGAAATAAAAATCACGGATGAGCCTTACAAAACTATCACGGCCGCCGCGGAGGTATTCACTTTCAACAGGTTGAAAGGACCCGACCTCTCCGAATTCCTTCTCGACGCCGCGAAGTCCTGCGGGAAGGAGCTTGGCGCGGGTGCCGCGGACCTGCTTGTCGATATGACGGGCGATTCTGTCGGCGACTTGATATCCGAGATCGAGAAGCTGTCACTATATGTCGGAGACAACAAGAAGATTGAGATCGAGGATGTCAGCACCGTCGTCGGGAAATCAAGGTCTTTCAATATATTCGAATTGCAGAAGGCTGTCGGCCAGCGAGACGCCAAACGCGCGCAGGAAGTCGCGGCGAAGATGATTGAGACCGGCGAGAAGCCTGTCTACATGGACTTCATGCTGGCTAAGTATTTCCTAAACTTGCTGGAAGTAAAGCACTGTCTCACCAAAAACATGAACCCCAAGGACATCTCTACGGCGATCTTTGGGAGATACAACCCGTTCATAAACGAATATACGGCTGCGGCGCGTGCCTACTCCATACCCGAGTTGAAGAACGCTATAGCAGTGCTCCTGGACGTTGATACGAAATTGAAGTCCGGCGGCTATGGAGATTCAGAGGCGATTACAGTCCTCGTGTCTGAAATAACCGGGCGAAACCCGGGCCGCACTACCTGACGGCCTTCTCTTTCTTTGAGATTATTGCGAGCGTCAGCCTGCTGATGCAGACAAGCTTGCCGTTCTCGTCCTCTATCCTGATCTCCCAGATATGCGTCTTGCGCCCGATGTGAATGGGGGTTGCTTTCCCGTAGACGTAACCGCTTCGCACGCTCCTCACATGATTCGCGTTTATCTCCATTCCGACGCAGTACTCCTTCTCGGGATCGAGCACAAGTGCGCCGGCCATGCTGCCGAGGGTTTCGGCGAGGGCGGCAGAGGCGCCACCGTGTAATATCCCGTAAGGCTGCACCGTTCGCCGGTCAACCGGCATTCTTCCCTTCAGATAGTCTTCGCCTATCTCGGTAAACTCCATACCGATTTGTTCCGACATCGTATTCTCGCTTAGCTTCCCCAAATCCTGTAAAGATGCTTTTCTGAAAAGCGTCATCGCCTTGAATTAGTTCCTTTCGTTCTTGTTCTTAATTGCGCGTGCGGCTCCCGGCCGCTAAGTCCTGCCGGATCTTCTTCTTGTCTATCTTACCAACACTCGTTTTCGGTATTGATTCCGCGAAAAACACTCGGTCCGGCACGCTCCAGGAATTGAGAAGTCCGCGTTCGACAAAGCTTTTCAGGAAATCGATGATATCGTTCTCAGCCGCTTTTTGGGCCGAGCCCTGCTTCAGCACGACAAGCGCGTACGGACGTTCTCCCCACTTATCATTCGGCAGGCCGACCACCGCGGCTTCGGAGACCGCTTCATACTGTGTGAGTATGCTTTCCACCTCAAGCGACGATACCCATTCGCCTCCCGTTTTTATCATATCCTTCAGGCGATCGGTTATCTGGACGTATCCCTTCTCATCGATGCTGGCCATGTCGCCCGTATGCAGCCAACCGCCTCTCCAGAGGAGTCTGCTCGTCTCTTCGTCCTTCAGGTACCCGTTTGTGAGCCAGGGCGCTCTAACAACTATCTCGCCGACAGATTTGCCGTCATGGGCTACATCTTTCCCCTGTTCATCGACAATCTTCAAGTCGACGAAGGGGATCGGTATTCCCGTCTTTACCCTGTACTCCACCTGCGATGCCCGATCCTTCCTAAGCATCTCCTGTGAAAGATAAGTGATTGTCAGGACGGGACAGGTCTCGGACATTCCATATCCGGAGTACACATCGATTCCCAGTTTCAGCGCGGCCTCCGCAAGTCCCCTGGGGAGCGCAGAGCCTCCGATAATTACTTTCCACCTGGAGAGGTCAAGCGATTTCGCCGCCGCGGCAGAGACAAGCATATGTAGTATCGTCGGGACACAGTGCGACAGTGTCACTCGTTCGGATTGCAGGAGCTTCAGGAGCATTTCCGGCTCGTACTTGCCCGGGTAAACCTGCTTTACGCCCAGCAGCGTCGCCATGTAAGGGAGCCCCCAGGCATGAACATGGAACATCGGGGTGAGCGGCATATAGACATCGTCCGAACGAAATCTGCCCTGAGTCTGGTAGGCGCCCACGGAGCCCGTAATCGAAAGCGTGTGAAGAACCAGCTGGCGGTGGGAAAAATATACGCCTTTGGGTTCGCCCGTCGTGCCAGTCGTGTAAAATACAGTTGCGACGCTGTTTTCATCGAAGTCGGGAAAATCAAATTCCGCCTTACTCGCGGCCAGCAGCTCCTCGTACTCTCCCGCGAACCTGAGCCTGCTCTTGGGTCTTGCTCCACCGTCGGAGAGAAGAACGAATTCACGAACGGACGGCAGCTGCACTGACGCATCTTCAAAAAGAGGGACGAACTCCGAATTGACGAGCACAACCTTGTCCTCGGCATGCCTCATCGTGTAAAAAAGCTGCGCGGAAGAAAGTCTGACGTTAACGGTATGGAGCACGGCGCCGATCATAGGAATCGCAAAGTATGCTTCGAGATAGCGGTGACTATCCCAGTCAAGCACCGCCACGGTGTCGCCGGCGCCTACCCCAAGCCCGGTGAGCAGGTTCGCCAGCCTGCAAACACGGCGGTACAGTTCCCTGTAATCGTACCTGAGTATGTCCCTGTATACGATCTCCCTGTCGGGTTCGTACCGTAGCCCGGCGTTCAGAATATTCTTGACCAGAAGCTGGAACTGGTAGGCCTCCGGTTCTCCTCGTATAATTTTAGTCCCGACCATCATCTCTCCTCCTCAAGTCGCGTAAACTTAACTCGGTTGGTGGAACATGCCGGTGCGAAAGATCACAATCAGAGACGCCAAAGAACTCCACCTGGAGCAACACTGACTATCTTTCGATCCATGATTTCAACTTAAGAGCAAAATCGGGTGCAGAAACCGTCCAGCCGTTGTCGTATGCGGCGGCATTCACAAGGCGCGTTCGCCCTACCCTCCCTGCCGGCACAACGCCTTTAGCCGCCTGCCAGGTGCTATCGGTCATCAGCGTGTCTTTGCCGTTCATCACAAACAGGTTGCACCCCGCCGAGCCGTTTTTGTCGTAGTTGGCCGATTGAATCACAAAAGTGTTCTTCCCTTTTTTGAGAAATTTGCCGATATAGAAGAATTTCACCCTCTTCATCTCCACGTTCCATGTCAGGGTCCGTCTTGCCTTTACCTGCCCAACCAGTGCACCGTTGATGAAGAGCTTGCAATAGGTATCGCCGACCAATTGCGCTTCGGCATTATTTGAGATGTCCGCAAGATCTACCGTCTTCACAAATGTGGCAGAATCTACTTTGGTGCGCTCCTGTGTGTACGGATGACTGTCAGGATAATAGATGAACTCGGATAGGATTAGCTGAGTAAAATTTGTGTTCCCTGCAAGGAGCTGGTCCGTACCGGCCTTGAGAGCCGCCGCCTGATCATCAAACCTGTCCTCGATCAGCTGGAGCATCGGACGACGATTCGTCCGCAGGTAGATTCTCACGTACTCACGTTTTATCCTTGCGAGATAGTCAAGGAGTCCCTTTTCTATTCTGACTATCCTGTCGCTTTGCTCCTTCGCGGACAGCGTAGTGTCTCCCGCTATGTGCCTCATCTCTGCGACACCGTTTACCTTGTCAGCCCAGTAGTCGTTCATCCTGGCGACAAGCATGTAGATGTCGAGGATATTCCTGTTTGCCCTAACGAGCCTGCTCGCCTGTGTAGCAAGCGCAATAACCTCCGGCATAGTGGCCTTGATGCTTTCAACGCGCGTCGGGGCGTTCGCCGCAGGGACACTGAGGAACGGGGTGCGCCAGAACTCGTACCAGGTTATTTGGTTGTTCAGCGAGCTTAGGAGCTCATAAGCGATTCTCGGCAGCGAAGATTCCGACTCGAAGTACTGCCGAAAGAACACCGACTCGAAATGAGCCGGCATGGCGCCGGTGGGATTCCAGGCACACTCCGCACCCCAGGCGTACCCTGGATAATTGAGCTCGCGCAGCTCGGCGGCGCCATTGTCGTTCCAGGTCGAGACGATCACTCCGAGCGCCCCGGCGTAGTAACTCTCACGCGTGAAGTATTGAATATTCGCGTAGCTGTTGTAGAAATTCGGGAATGGCCCGGCGAAATTCCAAACTGCCGGGCAGGCGACAAAATTGAAACCCGCATCCTTAAACACATTGATACTCGGGTAGTCGAACGACGCACCATAGTGCCAGTCGACGATGGTGATGTCTTTCGGGATCTCGGACAGTATCTGCGGATTCTCCAGAATGATGTCCCCGTACATCATCACCTTTTTCCCGAGTGACTTGAGGACATTGTAGAGTCTTATATAGTACCGGGCATGCGCCTCGGCCATACCGACCGAATCGACAAGCGCCTTGCTCGCCCCCAACCCGACGTCGAAACTCTCGTCGGCAGCCATATTGAAATACTCGCTGGAAAAGGCGGGGGCTATCTCAGACAGAAGACTCTTCATGAAAGCATAGGCCGAGTCGCTCGAGATGTTCAGACACGTCGCACCCGGGAACTCCGCGTATTTAGAGAACTCCGGCTTTTCCAGGACGTCTTCCATGTGGCCGAGTGTTTCAAACACCGGGATTATTTGGACGTGATAAAGCCTGCCGCAACTATCCAGCTCGGCGACCTGCTCTGCCGTCAATGGGTCTCTTCCGCTGCTGAAGTCCGGGTATGATTTGAAGGCGAATTCGTTCTCGATGTAGGGCATGTAGGTATTCATCTTGTGCAGCGCCAGGAATCGGATAATCTTTTTGAAGTTCGTCATCGTCGAGATTTGTCCGCGGCTGATGTCATCGCTGATGCCCCGCATCTTGAGTGAAGGATAATCCGCGATGGAGACATGCGGCGCCGTGTACCCTTTCTTTCCTTTTTCGACCAACTGCAGCAGCGTTGCAACGGCATAGAAGACTCCTGTCTTCGTCTTCGCCAGGATGTCGATACTCCCGGGTTCAACCAGGAGTATATACCCTTCGTCGGAGGCGAGTGCGCTATCCGCGACTCCGGCCGGGATGCTGGAATCCATGAATCCGTTATCCGCGATCATACGCGCATGGACGGTAATGCCGTTCGGGTATGTCGCGCCCCCCTTCAGCAGGTTCTTACCGAAGAACTTTTTGAGTTCCAGTTCTGCGGCCTGGTCCTTAGCCATATCGGAGAAATCCAGGGACACATCCGTGAAGCTGACGGTTCCCTTTCCCGCTTTTGCGTATTTCGGTGTCGGAATTACATCCACATCAGCTCTCAAGCTTGAGCTGGAAAAGAACAGCAGTACAATCGCCGCAGGCAGTATATATCTTCTCACAGCAGGTCCTTCTCTCGCGTTTTGTACAATAGATCATTTGTCTTACAGAAACCCGATTGATGCAAGGCACTGCGGCCTGGCGGAGAAGCTGTGTATTCCGCTTACTTCAGGTCGAGCACTTCCCTTGCGATGACAATTCGCTGGATCTCGGACGTCCCTTCGTAGATCTCCGTGATCTTCGCATCTCTCAAATATCTTTCTACAGGGAAATCCTTGAGGTAGCCGTAGCCGCCGTGTATCTGGATGGCTTCCAGCGCGCAGTCGACTGCGACTTTGGAAGCGAACAACTTCGCCATAGCCGCCTCCTTGGTAAACCTCTCTCCCCTGTCCTTCTTCAGTGCGGCGTTCAGCGTGAGGAGATGGGCGGCTTCAATGTTCGTGTGCATGTCGGCAATCTTGAACTGGATCGCCTGGAACTCGTGCAGAAGCTTGTCGAAGGCTTTTCGCTCCTTCACATATTTCAGAGAAGCATCGAGCGCGGCGCGGGCTATGCCTATCGCCTGCGAGGCAATCCCTATTCTTCCCCCGTCAAGAGTCATCATGGCGAACTTGAATCCGAAGCCCTCCTCCTTGATGACGTTTTCCGCCGGCATTTTGCAGTCCTGGAAGGTAATCTGAGCAGTATCGGAGCTGCGGATGCCGAGCTTGTGTTCTTTTTTGGAGACTATTACTCCTGGAAATTTCTTCTCGACTATAAATGCGCTCACGCCGCGGGCTCCCTTTGTCTTGTCGGTCGTCGCCATCACGAGGAGTACATCGGCATTGGCCCCGTTTGTAATGAAATTCTTTGTCCCGTTGAGGATATATGAATTGCCGTCGCGTGTCGCGGTTGTCCGCTGATTGACCGCATCACTCCCGGCCTCAGGTTCGGAAAGACAGAAAGCTCCAAGCTGCTTACCGGAGGCGAGAGGTATTAAGTATTTATCCTTCTGCGCCGGCGACCCGAATTTCTCGAGGCCCCAGCATACGAGAGAGTTGTTCACGCTCATTATAACGCCCGCGGACGCATCCGCCTTGCTTATCTCTTCGAGCGCCAGCACATAACTGACTGTGTCGAGCCCGGCGCCCCCGTGTTCCGACGGGACCATCATCCCCATGAATCCGAGCTCGGCCATTTGTTTCACCTGTTCGAAGGGAAATTGTTCCTTCTCATCGCGCTCCGCTGCCCCTCCCGCGAGTTCCTTCTCCGCGAAGTCACGCGCGGCGTCTTTGATCAATAACTGTTCTTCTGTGAGGTCAAAGTCAACCATTTCACTCTCCTGTTTTGAGACTGTGAAGGCCCGGAAATGTGCTAGGAATTTCTTAGTTCGTACGTGTAGAAACCCTTTCCGGTTTTTCTGCCAAGGTATCCGGCCGCCACCATCTTTTTGAGAAGTGGACAGGGCCTGTATTTTGAATCACCTGTTCCGTGAAACAAAACGTTCATAATGTCGAGACACACATCGAGCCCGATAAGGTCGGCTAGAGCCAGCGGTCCCATCGGGTGGTTCATACCGAGCTTCATGACCGTGTCGATGGCCTCGGCCGTCGCTACGCTTTCCATCACGCAGAAAATCGCCTCATTGATCATGGGCATCAGGATTCGGTTCGAAACAAATCCCGGAAAATCCTGCACCTCGACCGGCACCTTGTCCAGTTTGTAAGCCAGGTTGCGGACCGCTTCGTACGTCTCGTCCGATGTGGCTAGTCCCCGCACGATCTCGATAAGCTTCATGACGGGAACAGGATTGAAGAAGTGCATGCCGATGACTTTTTCCGGTTTGGAGGTCGCGGCAGCAAGATCCGTTATGGAAATGGAAGAAGTGTTGCTGGCGAGAATCGTTTCCGGCCGGCAGATGTCACCGAGAGTGTGGAAAACATCCTTCTTGACTTTAACATTTTCCGTCGCCGCTTCGATTACGACGTGGGCGTCCCGGACGCCGCCCTCCAGCGAAGTCGACTGGGAGATTCTTCCCAGCGCTTCGTTCTTCTGATCCTCCGATAACAGCCCTTTGTTTACTTGTCTGTCCATGTTATGCCGAATATATCCCATTCCTCTCTCAACCGCGTCCCGCCTCACATCGATCAAACTCACAGTGAATTTAGAAAGCGCCAGGACGTGGGCGATTCCGTTTCCCATCGTGCCCGCACCGATTACTGCTACGTTAGTTATTTCCATTTATCACCTTTCGATTATGACTCCCGCCGCCTCTCCACCACCGATGCAAATCGCAGCGATACCCCTGTGGGCATTACGCCTCTGCATGGCATAAATAAGCGTCGTGAGTATTCGAGCGCCGCTGGCGCCAATGGGATGACCCAGCGCCACGGCACCGCCGTGAACGTCCACCTTTTCGAGGTCGAGATCAAGCATCTGCTTGACCGCGAGCGAGACAACGGAAAAAGCTTCGTTGATCTCGTAGAGGTCTATATCTTCTTTCTTGAGTTTCGTTTTGTCGAACAATCGCTTGATGACGGTCGCCGGAGCGGTGGTGAACCACTCGGGAGCCTGGGCGACTGAAGCCTGTGCGACCAGCTTCGCGAGCGGCCGTATACCCAGTTCCTTTGCCTTCTCTTCGGACATCAATACGAGCGCAGACGCGCCGTCGTTGAGCTTGCTCGCGTTCGCGGCCGTGACGGTACCCTCTTTCTCAAAGGCAGGTTGGAGCTGCGGTATCTTTTCGAACTTCACCTTCCTCGGCTCTTCGTCTTCCTGAACGAGTGTTGTAGCACCGCCTTTAACCTGGATTTCGACGGGGACAATCTCGTCCTTGAAGTATCCCTTGTCCATCGCTTCAATAGCACGGCGGTAACTCGTCGCCGCGAACTCATCCTGGACATCCCGTGGAATATGGCATTCCCGCGCGCACAACTCGGCCGCGCTTCCCATATGATAATCGTTGTAAACATCCCAGAGGCCGTCCTTGACCATGGAGTCGACAATTTTTCCGTCGCCCATCCTGTAACCGGTCCGTGCTTTGTCGAGGATGTAAGGCGAGTTCGACATGCTTTCCATTCCACCTGCTACAACAATATCGGCTTCTCCGGTCATGATGGTCAGGGCGGCAAGCATTACGGACTTGAGCCCGGAACCGCACACTTTGTTGATTGTAGTACAGGGGATGTTGTTTGGAAGGCCCGCGAATATCGCCGCTTGTCTCGCCGGTGCCTGACCTACGCCCGCGGTCAGAACGCACCCCATGAACACTTCTTCGACCTGAGTGGGAGTAATTCCGGACCGCTTGACGGCTTCCCGGATTGCGAGAGCACCCAATTTCGGCGCTGTCAGACTGCTTAATGCCCCCTGAAACGAGCCGATCGGCGTGCGACAGGCGCCCGTAATGACAACCTGTCTCATGTGGACCTCCTTTTTTAGCTGTTCATTGCCTTGAGGAATTCCTTGTTGCTCTTGGTCCCACGCATCTTGTCAAGCAAAAAGTCCATCGCATCGACCGGTGAATAATCGCTCAATATCTTGCGCAATACCCAAATCCTGTTAAGCTCATCAGGTGACAGAAGGAGTTCTTCGTGTCTCGTTCCGCTTCTGTTAACATCTATCGCAGGGAATATCCTCTTGTCGGCGAGCTCGCGAGTAAGGACGACTTCCATGTTGCCTGTTCCCTTGAACTCTTCAAAGATGACTTCATCCATCCGGCTTCCGGTTTCAATGAGTGCAGTTGCAATGATGGTAAGGCTGCCGCCCTCTTCTATATTCCTCGCCGCTCCGAAGAACCTTTTCGGTTTGATGAGCGCATTGGAGTCGATACCGCCGGAGAGGATCTTGCCGCTGTGAGGCACGGTCGCGTTGTAGGCTCTCGCCAGGCGCGTTATGCTGTCGAGCAGAATCACGACGTCGTTCTTCGCTTCCACCAGGCGCTTAGCCTTTTCGAGGACCATCTCCGCGACCTGCGTGTGCCGCTGCGGTTCCTCATCAAACGTAGAGCTGACTACCTCAGCATTGACTGAACGCTCCATGTCCGTGACTTCTTCCGGCCGCTCGTCGATCAGGAGGACTATCAGCCTGACGTCGGGATGGTTGCGAGTTATGCTGTTGGCGATCTTCTGCAGGAGAATAGTCTTTCCGGCCTTGGGCGGCGAAACAATCATTCCGCGCTGTCCCATTCCTATCGGAGCCAGGAGGTCGATAATCCTCATCGAGTATTCGCCCGGCACGGATTCGAGGTGCAGTTTCTGGTTGGGATAGAGTGGAGTCAGGTTGTCGAACATCACCCGTTCGCGTGTGAAATCGGGGTCGCGGAAGTTCACGCGCTCGACCCTGAGGAGGGCGAAGAATTTTTCCCCTTCCTTCGGCGGGCGGATTTGTCCGCTGACCGTGTCTCCGGTCA
>CAWEBD010000053.1:0-10723 GCA_963806435.1 uncultured Bacteroidota bacterium | reverse complement strand
GTAGTGGAACATATCGGCAAGCTCAAGAAGAAAAAATTCGTGTTCGTGGGTGACGGTAACAATGTCTGCAACTCGCTGATGCTCATGTCGGCTAAGATGGGTATGAATTTCGTCGCCGCGACCCCGGAAGGCTATGATCCCCCCTCTGACGTCCTAAGACTCTCCAGGAAAGAAGGAAAAGAGACAGGCGCGATGATCGAGGTGATCCATGACCTGCCGGAAGCGATGCGCGACGCCGACGTCGTTTACACCGACGTCTGGGTCAGCATGGGACAGGAAGACGAGAAAGAGGAGAGGCTCAAGACGTTCCGCCCGTTCCAGGTGAACCAGCGGCTGATGAAACTCGCGAAGAAGTCGGCAATATTCATGCATTGCCTGCCGGCTCACCGCGGCGAGGAAGTAACCGACGACGTAATCGATTCCAAGCAGTCGGTCGTTTGGGACGAATCGGAAAACAGGCTACACTCACAAAAGGCTATCATACATACCCTAATCAAGGGGTGACTATGTGAACAACGCGGTTTTGGTGGCAGTTGGCGGGAATTCGCTGATCCGGGCAGGTCAGCGGGGGACGATCGACGAACAGGTCGAGAACGCCCGCGTAACCGCGTCCCATATTGCCGACATCGCCGCGTTGGGGTACGGACTGGTGATTACACACGGCAACGGTCCGCAGGTCGGCTCGCAGCTGCTTCGCTCGGAGGCGGCGGCTTCCCAGACCTATACCCAACCTCTGGACGTTTGTGTTGCTGCCACACAGGGCGAGCTCGGCTATATCCTGCAGAACACGCTTCGGTCCGAGCTCCGGAAACGGGGCATTGAGATTCCGATCGCTACAGTCGTAACTCAGGTGAAGGTCGACAGGCTTGACCCGGCATTTCAGGATCCCAGGAAACCGGTAGGACCTTTTTATCACAAAGAAGACGCTGAAAGAAAGCGCGACGAACTCGGCTGGCACATCACCGAAGATGCCGCGCGAGGCTATCGCCGTGTCGTCCCGTCCCCCAGACCTGTTGCGATAGTCGAAATAGATGCCATACGGCGCTGCGTCGAGAACAACATCATAGTGATTGCCGTTGGCGGCGGCGGAATTCCGGTGGTGGCCGAGGACGGCCGGATAACCGGCGTCGAGGCGGTCATAGACAAGGACATGAGCTCGGCGCTCCTTGCGAGTGAGCTCGGGCTCAAACTCATGATTATATCCACAGACGTGGACTGGGTGTACGTTAACTATCGCAAGGCGGATGAGAAGACCTTGCGTGATGTGACCGTCGAGGAGGTGAAGAAGCATCTTGAGGAAGGACAGTTCCCGCCGGGGAGCATGCGTCCGAAGATAGAGTCCGCCGTCGAATTCATAACCCATGGCGGCAGCGAGGTGATCATAACGAGTCCGCTCCATCTCGTGGAGGCGGTAAGCGGCAGCTTCGGCACTCATATAAGAAGGGGAGGCTGATATGAAATTACGTCATGTTATCGAATCGCAGCAGTTCACCGTTCCGATGCTAATGGAGTTGTTCAACGTGGCAGACGGCATGGAGCACGTCGTTGCCCGCGGCGGAACCGGGGACTACAGCAACAGGATAATGGCATTGCTTTTCTACGAGCACTCGACGCGCACAAGGTTTTCGTTCGAATCGGCGATGTCGAGACTCGGCGGAAAGGTGATTGCTACTGAAAGCGCGAACCAGTTCTCGTCCGTGATGCACGGTGAGACTCTTGAAGACACGGTCCGCGTGGTGAGCAACTATTCCGACGTCATCGTCCTCAGGCACAACGAGATCGGGGGCGCGGCGCGTGCAGCTGCCGTCTCATCGGTGCCGGTAATAAACGCCGGCGACGGGAAGGGGGGACAGCACCCGACCCAGGCGCTCCTCGACCTATACACGATACACAGGGAAATCAAGACGGTTGACGGCGTCAAGATAGCAATGGTGGGGAACCTGGCCGAAGGCCGGACGGTGAGGTCGCTGGCATACCTTCTCGGAAAATTCGAGCGGGTCAAGCTCTACTTTGTCGCGCCTAAGGCGTTGCGGATGAAGCAGGATATCATCGAATATTTACAGCATCACAATGTCTGGTTCACTGAGGAAGAGGACCTTCGGAAGATAATAAACGAGGTCGACGTCGTCTACATGACGAGGCTGGAGCCGGTGCAGAGAGAGAGTGTGGATTCGGCCCACTTCTTCATGGACGAATCGCTGATGAAGTTTCTTCCGCAGAAAGCCATAGTGATGCATCCCCTTCCGCGAGCGAACGAGATCTCCCCTAAGGTCGATTCCGACCCGCGCGCCGCTTACTTCAGGCAGACGAAGAACGGGATACTCGTGAGGATGGCGCTCCTCAGCTGGTTACTGGATGGATGAGCGAAGGCTTTCGCGTCGTGACCTCCTGTGTGCAGACGTAAGAGGAAGGGGGCGGATCACAGGCCCGAGTAGCGTCTCAATTTGTAAGAAATATCTCGCAAAGACGCAAACCTCGCAAAGAAAGGGATGAAATTGTTTCCCCTTTGCGGTCGTTGCGGCTTAGCGAGAGAAAAAATCCTCAAACTGAGCCACTACCCGGGCCCGCCTCTCCTTGAAATCTTTCCCCTTCCTTGGTAACTTAACCTGTCAACCAGGACAGTAAACGAAGATTTTTGGAGATTAATTGATTCTTACCCTATGTAAATCCAAGATCCACCGGGTCCGTGTAACGGAGGCCGAACTCTACTACGAAGGAAGCCTCACTGTGGACACAGACCTCCTTAATGCATCCGGCATTCTCCCTTACGAGAAGGTGCAGGTGGTTAACGTTAATAACGGCGAGCGTTTCGAAACCTATATAATCCCGGGACAAGCAGGTTCCGGCGTGATATGCCTCAACGGACCTGCAGCCAGGCTGGGATCAGTGGGGGACGAGATTATCGTCATAGCATATGCTGAGTTTGATGAAGTGGAAGCAAGAAAGTATTTGCCCACGGTAGTCCTCGTCGACCAGAAGAACAAGATCAAGCAGATCTTAAAAGGACATCTCGAGGAACCGAAGAAATAGAGCAGGCCTTCATGCACTCAAGAACGTTTAAAACCGTGATAATGGCAGCCGGGAAGGGGAAAAGGATGGTGAACGCCGAGATCCCCAAGGTCATGCACAAGGTCAATGGAAAGCCGCTGGTCGATCATGTCGTGGATCTGGCGCTCAAGATCGGTGGATCGCCGGTCATTGTCATCGTCGGCTTCAAGCGCGAGATGGTCATGGAACACCTGACGCAGATCTACGATAGTTCCGTGGCCTTTGCGGTACAGGCCGAGCAGCTCGGGACTGGGCATGCAGTCATGCAGGCCGAACCGTTGCTGAAAAACTTCGATGGCGATATCCTCGTTCTATCGGGGGATGTGCCTCTCCTAACGGAGAAAACCATGCGAAGTTTGATAGATTCGCATCACAAGACGGGGGCGGTTATGACGGTGCTGACGGCCAAAGTGGATGACCCCACAGGCTACGGAAGGATCGTCAGGCTCCCGGATGGTTCGGTAGACAGGATAGTCGAGCACAAGGATGCCACCGCGGTGGAAAAGAATGTGGATGAGATTAATTCAGGGATCTACGTCTTCAAGCGGAAGGAGCTCTTTGACGGCCTCCGTCACGTGACCCCTGAAAACTCTCAACATGAGTATTACCTGACCGACGTATTCGGCTACTTTGTTCATCATGGAATGAGAGTCAGTGCCGTTATGGCAAAACATTTTGACGAAATTAGGGGGATCAATACCGTTGACCAACTGAAAGAGGCGGAAACCGCCTTGCGGTCTAACAGCAGCCTCTTTGGAAGTCAGTCATGAGTACGATGGTGGAACAGAGGAAGATGATCGAGGCGTTGAGGTATAAAACCTCCAAAATGGTCTCGAAAGACAGATATGACTACGAGATGTATGCAAAACGTGAGAAGGACGACGAAGACCTCGATTCGCTCTCTATGAAGCGGCTACGTGAGATTTTCGAGAAGTATGCGGATCGCAAGGACAAATGATCGTTAGGCTGAGTCTCGCCAATGGGGGATTGCGGCTGGCCCTGTAGGAAGAACGGGTGACTTTCGGCTGACGTAGGGGTTTCCAACCTCGCTTGGACTGTCCCAACAAACTTTTCTTCGAATTAGGACCGTCCAATTTGTCGCATTTTCGGGGGGTCGTGTGACATCTGACAATTTTACCCAAAATAATGTTTGGCGATTTCCAAGAATTGATATAAAATATGTCGAGGACTTACCTTGGTTGGGAACAGAGAGGGCACCAGACAGGGTTGTTCATAGAAGGGTGCCGACTAAGCGGATCATCCGAGGCACCCCGAAAAGGCTTGAGCGATGGTCTGTCCGCAGAGATCCTTCGGACAGCGAGCGTTGAACATATTTTGGAGGAATGATGAGGAGACCTTTGAATCGCGGTCTAATTATCAGGTTGGTCGCCGTGATTGTACTGGGAATAGCTATTCTTGTTACAGGTGAATCCGATGCTGCGCGCTACTCGTATGACAGCACCGTTATTCCGGAGAATTCCATTCCCAAATTGGACCGCCAAACCTACGTTTTTTTAACGGAGTACGGTAAACAGCTCCAGAACGTGAGCAACGTGTACGGAATTGACTGGCGTTTGGCCCTGGCCGTTCTCCGGCAGGAATCGGCATTTGATCCCGGCGCCGTATCGCATAAGGGTGCGGAAGGATTCATGCAGATAATGCCCTCGACCGGGCTTGAGCTTGCGTCGCTTCACGACGTCGAAGACATGTCGGACCCGTACATGAACCTCAAGCTTGGCGTGATTCACCTGAGGGACATGGTGAGAGACTTCCCCGAGGCTGAGGGAAAAAGCAGAATCGAGTTGGCCGTGGCCGCCTACAACTGCGGGTTGACGCGCATCCAGGACGCCCAGGCGGTCGCTGAATTCCTGGGAGATAACCCCAACTCCTGGATGTCAGTAAAGTCGGCCTTGCCGCTTCTATCTTCCAGATATGCCCCCCTTCATAAACACATATGGAGTGCAGGCAAACCCACATCGGGCTATTTCGGCGAATACAGTCAAACACTTACTTACGTTGAAAATGTGATGCAGTATTACAATATTTATCAAAATGTTCTCCACAGATAATGAAAACTGAATGTAGCCTAATCAGGCGGCGGTCCGGCTCAGCCAGGGCGGCCGCCTTTTTTTGTACCGCCCTCTTGCTTCTCCCGACATTTGCCCAGGCCCAGCCGCCAAAGTGGGACGTCAGTATTTTCAGGAGTATCAACGACTCCCGCTCCGTCTTTATGGATGGCGCGGTGGGGACAAATGATAACCTCGTTCTCCCCCTCGTGTTTGTGACGCCCATAGTCTTCGCGGGGGTAGGTCTGGCCAGGAACGATGCTTATACCTTTGACACCGGGGCGATTGTCGGCGTTACCGGGGTCCTCGCGTATGTCCTTTACTATCCGATAAAGAATTATATCGTCAAGCGCGAAAGACCTTATGCGGCCCTTACCGGCGTCCACACCGGCCATCTCGACACTGCCGACAAGTATTCCATGCCTTCGGGCCACACGACGGCGGTCTTCGCTGTCGCCACTGCTCTCACACTCCGCTACCCGAAACCATATGTCTATATCCCGCTCTATGCCTGGGCCGCCTTTGTCGGCTATGGACGGATGTACCTTGGCCTCCACTATCCGAGTGACGTGCTTGCAGGTGCTCTTCTCGGAACTGCGTCGGCTTTTGCGGTTCACTTGATAGCCCCACAGATAACTAAACTTCGGGAGAGAATTCTGGGGGATGACATGGGAATTCAGCTAAGCGCCGCCCCAAATCTGGTAGATTTGAGAATAACCTTCTGACAAGATGTCATCGCCAAGGCCGAGCAGCATTAGGCTGATACTCGGTTACATCGTGATATGTGCCATTTGGGGAACGACCTGGCTGGCGATCAAATTCTCGATTTTCACATTACCCCCTTTCTTTAGTGCCGGTCTGAGATTTACAATCGCCACTGTACTAATCGCCGCCGTTCTCAAGTTTAGGAAGTACAAGTACCGCTTCGATCTCAACGAGACGATCTTCCTCCTCCTTGTCGGGCTAGGATCGTTCAGCGTGCCGTACGGCCTCGTGTATTGGGCGGAAGGGCGGATCACCTCCGGCTTAACCGCCGTGACCTTCGCGGTCATGCCTTTCTTCGCGGCCGTCCTGTCCAAGTTCATCTTGAAAAACGAAGAGCTCAACTTCTGGAAGGTATTCGGAATCCTGCTCGGATTTTCGGGGCTTATTGTCATCTTTGGTGGAGACTTAAGAGTCGGCTCGGTCGGCGCGGCGGCCGGCATTCTGGCGGTCGTGGCGAGCGCGTTCTTTAATGCGCTTGTCGCCGTCGGCGTCAAAAAACATGGATACCATATAGATCCTGTTTTCATCAACCTGATACCGATGGGGCTGGGTGCCGTCACTCTCCTGGGGACAAGCTTCTTCATCGAAGACTGGAGCGCGTTGACATTGAACCTCTCTACTGTTCTTGCGATCCTCTACCTCGCCGTCTTCGGCTCTGTCGTGGCTTTCGTTATCTACTTCTACCTCCTCAAGCACATCAGCGTCGTCCTCCTCTCGATGACATCGTTCATAACTCCGCTGCTTGCAATTGGATCCGGCGCGCTCGTGCTGGGTGAAAAATTCCCGTCAGGTACACTGGTCGGCTCGGCTTTGATACTGGGCGGAGTACTGCTCATGAACCTGTACGGCGAACGCAGCTCAACTGCCGACACGGTCGCCTCCGGAGGAGGGGAGGTGTCTCCGAAGTGAGAGTAATCCTCGCGGCACTCCTTATCTTCTCGTCTTCTTCTTTCGCCGGGCAGTTTAAGGCCGGTGCGTCGACGTCGACTTCTGTCACTCTCCATGCTTATGACGTGGTCAAGTACAAGCTATATATGGATTGGTACGATGTTCTGTCGGGCCAGTCGCATGAATTCAACGGCAGGATGGAAATTACATTCGGCCCTTCTCTCGACCTTCCGCTCGATTCCATCCGCCTCGACAACGATCCGGACTACTTGCGCGTCGATTCGGCGTTTTCAGGCGGAAATCGCCTGAAAATGGACAGCTCGAGCGGGAAGCTGACCGCGGTTTTGGACAAACCTCTCTCGGCCGGGGATACCGGCAAGGTGGACCTCTACTACCATCTTACTGACCCCGGTGTTTATCCCTCACCCGATTCGCTGCAGAAAGGTCTTTACATCTACTACAAAGGAGTGCAGCTTACGGGCCAGTACACTGTACCGGAGACGGTCGCCTATACGATGAGTGAGCCAAGCGACGCCAGATACTGGATGCCGTGCTACGATGATCCATCCGACAAGGCGCTCTGCGCAATATCCGTCAGGGTTCCGAACGGTTTCGTTGCAGCTTCGAACGGGACACTCGACAGCACTATCGATAACGGCGACAATTCTTCGACATTCTATTGGAGCGAGAATTACCCGATAGCCACATACCTCATGTGTGCAACTGCCGCGCGGTTCTCGGTAATACAAAAGACTGCGGTAATTGACGGGAAGTCGATTCCTGTCCGGTACTATGTTTACCCGCAAGACTCCGCACAGGCCGTAAACAATCCGGCCTGTAACATCGATACAGTAATATCAATGATGAAATTCTTTTCGTCAATCTACGGCCCTTACCCATTCGACAAGTATGGCATGACCGGTATTGAGCCGTTCTATTACGGTGGGATGGAACATCAGACCATAACCACGATGAACCGGAACTACGAGTTCGACAGGAGGGACGTCGCGCACGAGCTCGCTCACCAATGGTGGGGGGATATGGTCACTCTCGGGACATGGAAAGACATCTGGCTGAACGAGAGTTTCGCGACATACTCAGAGGCAATGCAGCTGCAGCATCTCGGTGAAACGTCCTTCGAAAACGAGATGAACTTCTATGCCGCACGTTTCTTTCAGGAAGACAGCACGCAGCGTCGGTACCCGATCTATGCACCGCCGACCGGCTACATATTCGGCCTTGCCGAGTACTATAAAGGGGCCTGGGTCCTTCATATGCTGCGGAACTACGTCGGGGACACGACCTTCTTCGCCATATTGAGAAGATACAGGGCTGATTACGAATACCGAAACGCCGTGACACCGAATTTCATCGATGTGGTGGATAGTGTGACAAATTCGGACATGAGTTGGTTCTTTGACGAGTGGATTAGTCGCGGCGCTGACCGACTTCGCCTGCAGCCAGGGCGCCTCGGCGTAAGCGAGGTTGGTGAGCACGACGACGGTCGAGGGATGCTCGATGAAGCGGTCGGCCATCTTCTGCAGCGTCAGGCGGATGTCCTCGAGGCTGATTTCCTTGGCGACGATGTAGAACGGCATCGTCGGAGGGAAGCGGTCGTGCATGTTGCGCATGACGCGCGACAGCACCGTGCCGTCGCCGACGCCGGCATCGAACACGCGCACCGCCGGCGGTCGCGGATGGATGGCTCGCGAGCTCCATGCCGACGCGGTTGGCGATTTCCCATTTTTCGCTGCAGGTGTTCACGAACAGCAGATATTTCTGCCGGTTGTCGAAGAAGCGGAAATTGCGCTGCGGATCGTCGCTGGCCTGCCCCGAGGCGACCGGCGGCGCCGGCGGCGCGACCATCGGCAGCGCCGACGGCGGCGCCTCGAACAGCATGCGGCGGCGGCCGGGCGCCGCGTCGGTGCGCGCGCCATGAAGTTGCGGATGCGCTCGAGCGTGTCGGTGGTAATGCGGCCGCCGTTGCGCAGGCGGCTGGCAAGCTTGCCGTCGTTCACCGCGCGGCGGCCGAAGGTCGATTCGGCGAGGCCCCGCCTCCGGCAGAATTCGCTGATTTCCTGCAAAATTTGTTCGTTCATGGCGCCGTTTCCTGAGCTCGTCTTTCTCCGCGGCTCTGGCGGCCGCTTTGAGCAAAGCCAACCAAGCCAGCCCGTTTCCGTCAAGATGCGGTGATACGTTGGGAAAGATGGAACACGAGTGGGATATTTCCTACCCCATAAAATAAGTCTGTATAGCTTGATTTAAACGTCTGCCCTGCGACGGAAAATAATTTTGTAACTAATTTGTTTGGGAAATTGCCCACCAATTTCAGCAGCATTAGGGGCGAAGTGGGCAGACACCGCTACCGCTAACGTATTCAGATTTCGAAGAAAACGGTCTCGTTATTGCCCTGAACGCGGATGTCGAAACGGATAGCTCGGCTGGCCGTGGCGCATCACCTTGTGGGCAATGAGCGTTCGCCGCCGGTCCGCCGGCACCAGATTGAGGATCGGGTCGGCGGCGTTCGCCGCCTCGTCCTCAAAATAGAGCCGGGTGTAGATCTGCCGCAGCATGCCCCGCGAGAAGATGCAGACGATGATGTGCGGCGCCTGCATCTTGCCGTTGGGCCCCGGCACCGCCCCCGGCTTGATGGTGTCGAAGCCGAACACGCCTTCCTTGTCGGTTGCCGAGCGCCCGAAGCCCTTGAACTTGGCGTTCGGCCGGGCGCGGGTGTCGGCCGGGCTCGCATAGCGGCCCTGACTG
Source organism: uncultured Bacteroidota bacterium (assembly GCA_963806435.1). Lineage (GTDB taxonomy): Bacteria > Bacteroidota > Ignavibacteria > Kryptoniales > JAKASW01 > JAKASW01. Next base: position 1,193 of record CAWEBD010000053.1, on the reverse strand, counting down.
TCAGCCTGCCAGATCTCGATCATGGCGTCGTTGATCGGCTTGCCGTCGCCGTCGAGGATCTCGCCCCTCGATACGGATACTCCTCGCCGGTCGCGTCCGGCGTCACCAGATTGTCGGTGACGGTTTCCTTCCAGCTATAGGTGCCGTTCGGGTCCCATTTGGCGTGGCCCTTGGGCGTGAGGCCATAGGCGAAGAACGGGCCGACGGTCTGCGAGGGCGTGATGATGTCTGTCATTTTCTTTTCCTTGTCGCTCGCGGCCGAAGGCCTAGTGCTTGTCTTCGTCGAGCGGCGTCGCTTCCCGCCCGCGCAGTACGATGTCCCAGCGGAAGGCGAGCGCCCAGTCCGGGACGGTACTCTCCAGATCGAAGGTGGAAACCATGCGGTTGCGCGCCTTCTCGTCGGTCACCGAATTGAAGATCGGATCATAAGGGAACAGGTAATCTCCGGGAAAATACATCTGCGTCACCAGCCGCGACAGAAACGAGTGGCCGAACACCGAGAAATGGATGTGGTTTGGCCGCCAGGCATTGGGGTGGTTGCCCCAGGGGGTAGGCGCCGGGCTTCACGGTGATGAACTTGTAGTAGCCGTTCTTGTCGGTAACGGTGCGCCCCGCGCCGGTGAAATTCGGATCGAGCGGCGCCGGGTGCTGGTCGACGATATGCACGTAACGGCCGCAGGCATTGGCTTGCCAGATTTCAACCAGCGTGTCCGGCACCGGGCGCCGGTCTTCGTCGAGCACCTGGCCGTGGACGATGATGCGCTCGCCCAGCGGCTCGCCCTTGGCCTGTTGGCGCGTGAGGTCGTTGTCGTTTTCCTGGATGGCATCGTGGCCATAAACCGGTCCGGTAAGCTCCGACAGCGTGTGCGGCACGATGACCAGCGGCTTCGACGGCGAACGCTTCACCGTCGAGCGGTAACCTGGCGACAGGTGTTTCGGATAAACGCTGAGGCTTTCCTTCGGATAGACGAACGACATTTTTATTCCTTCCTAGATTTTTTCCACCGCCAGCGACACGCCCTGACCGACGCCGACGCACATGGTCGCTAGCGCCAGTTCGCCGTCCCGCTCATGCAGGCCATGCACCGCGGTCAGCGCCAGCCGCGCCCCCGACATGCCAAGCGGGTGACCGAGCGCGATCGCCCCGCCATGCGGGTTGACGTACTCGGCGTCGTCGGCAAGCCCGAGCTGGC
>CAWEBD010000052.1:0-27062 GCA_963806435.1 uncultured Bacteroidota bacterium | reverse complement strand
TTCCACTAAGAAATAGCTGGGTCTCTGGGTTGTTGTTGCCACAAGGACAAAATCAGTGACAAAGTCCTCTCCGAGTTTTTGCTTAGAAATGGCCTCTGCTGATTGGTGAAGAACAAATGAATTGGTCTTAAGAAACTTCTGGATGTCCTCCTCGCGCGTTTCGTCTTCGAGAATCTTCATGAAAGCGCTTATTGTAATGAATATTATGAATACGGTTTTCCTGCACATACCGATCCAGGGCGGATTCGGTTAGAACATGGAAATCGAGGAAAAACTTTCCAAGGGGTTGATTATAGCTGCGCTGGCGTCCCAGAAGGACGAACCGGTGGTAATCATCGAGAAAGCCAAGCCTCACGGCCGCTCGCCCGAAAGGTTCTTTAAAGGTTTTGTTCTTCAGAATTTCCATAATATCCGGGGCTCGCCATGCCGGCGCCGCGTTCCGTCGCCTTCTTGACGGACTCAAAACTCTTCATGAACCGTTCCGGATTCGTCCGCCATCTCTCCATGAGAGATACATGGCCCGTGATCACGTTCAGGATGTTGTTGAAGTCGTGCGCTATCCCCCCGACAAGAGTCCCCAACCCCTCAAGCCTTTGTGACTGAAAGAGCTGCTCCTCGAACTGCCTCTCCACCGTTTCATCGCCAGGATGCGCGCCGGCACCGGTATGCTTGGCCGAGGGATTGGACTCGCCAACGGCACTATCTCTCACATATATTTTCTTGCCTTCATGGCCCATCTATTCTACTTTCTGCACTTTAAATCGCTTCCTTCCCTCGATGAGCCCGCTCACCATAGGGCCAAAGAAGAGACAAAAGTGATATTCATTAGAACTCCGGGCAAAAAGTCAAAATGGAGACAGGGTAGAAGAAGTGCTATGTCGAACCCGGATTCTTTCTTTACCTGAAATCTCAAACGGTATGCTCTCCACCAACTCATCGTTACGTCTGCAAAAGCGACTACCAACCCGATCGAACAACTGCAGAGGCCGGAACTGGTCCTCCAGCTGACCGTTCGGGAAGGTCGACGGCGAAATGTACACGGGTTGCCGTTTCTCCCGCTTCAATCTCCGCTCTCCAATGCAACTCAATTCCGAATACATATATTTTTCCTATTCACTCGATTGACAGAAAGGTCAACAATTCATCTCGCGGCACCGATTCGGCCGAAGAAATCTTCCCGCAGATCACGCAGACTGCGACTCTTGTACGCCGACGCAATCTGCGGGAGACAACCATTAGTTAAGAACGATGCGTGGAGGGAACTGTCTCCCGTTGAGAGGCTTCAGTCCGGTACGCAGAGTAATGCGTTGCAAAATCCACAATTAGTACCTGGAGCCGTCATGTTATCCTGTGGTTCTACCGACACTTTAGGGCTGACTATCATCTTCATCTGGTTCACCTCCTTTCAATTGTCTTTTATTGTCGAATGTTAAATGATCGGTTACGTAATTCAGACAAACTCCTTGACAGGTTCCTCCTGGAATGCGCTTCCCACGAGCAGCTTAATTTCGTCCTTGTAAGGAGGGCATACGGGCTGGCTGCGCATCTCCCGGGGTTTCGTAACCTGTGTCTTGGGACAGTGACCGGAATTGCATATCGGCAGGACGGCGCATCGCCTGCATTGCGGATACTTTTCGATGCTCGATTCTACCCAGAGGCTGAATTTCTCCTGATCGATTTTAATGGTCCCGTCATTGTCTAATCTTCCCACCAGGTTTTCCGGAAGCTCAAATGCGGACGTGCACTTATAAACGTTGCCGTCCGGACCGATGACGAGAGAACGCGGGTCTGCGGCGTAGCACATACCGAGTCCAGGATTTAGAATGAGATCGCTATCATACAGATACAGTCCAACCTCGGCACACACATCGACAATCTGCTTTCTCAGGCTTCTCTGCTCAAAATTGGTGAGGAGCTCAAACTTGCTCTCTCCCCACGTGGGTCTCACATAAAATCGGGCTCTCCTGTCGTCACCGACAACGTCTTTGACAATCCGGGCAAACTCCGGCACAGTCCTCAGATTTTCTCTATCGACGTTCATCCTTACCGAGTACAAGAGTTCGGGATGATCTGATTTGGCTATATACTCCAAATTGGATATGACCTGGTCATAAGTGGACGCGCCCGATTCGAGATGTCGACGCTGATTATGGAAGTCTCTCGGACCATCGATTGTGATCTGATATCGAAGTATCTTCCACTCGTTGACTGCTTCCTCGAAGACTTCCGGCGTCAGCAGGTAACCGTTTGTCGTAATGGATGCGGCATAGGGGACATTGTGCTCCCTGGCGGCCGCGACAGTGTGTGTAGAAACATTCCGGATAACATCAATTCCAAGGAGAGGTTCGCCCCCGAACCACTCGATAGCGAAGCCGTGGACCCGCTCCATGGTCTTTGTGATGTATTTTTTCAGGGCTTCCTGGGTTTCTGCATTCATTTCCGGTTTGAGAAAGTTCTCGTAGCAATACACGCACCTGAAGTTGCACTGCTCAGTCGGGAGTACTATCAGGCTCATTTGGTCCGTAGCCCTCTGCCGCGCATTGAACGATGCGATATAATCCGGAATTTCGTTCAACTCCTCCGGAATTATGAAGTTTGCATCTTTCAGCGCCGGGAGCCATTCATGATCGCTGAGCTGGAACGTTGCACGCCCCCAGGTTTCTTCAAACTGAGGAAACAACGGATCTGTATCTGATAACTCTACAATTGCCCCCGTCCTTGCGTTGAAAAGACGTGCTCCGTCATCGGTCTTAACCGTCACGTTGTAGCGGCTTTTCTTATAATTCATACGCGTACTCCAATCTTGTTTGTAATCGTAGTAGTGCCAATACCATGCCGACACGAAGACCTGTTATTTGTCTCTCTAGAGGGCAATAGAAAGGGGTTTTCCAGATTTCTGGAAATAGACCTGTTTAGCTTTCCAGATTCACGGAAGAGATGTCTTTAAAGGGGCAATTGATTTTGCTGGACAGGCATGCGGTTTTTTCATGAAGAACATGCCGTCATTCGCATCCCCCTCTCTTTTTCCAAAGAGAGGGGCAACAAGGGGGGAGTTTAGTCTTAAAACCGGCAGAGCCAACTCGACGTCACCGCTACCTCAGCCGGCGCGTTGCTATTTCGAACAGGGACCTTCCTGTTCCAGCAGGCTTGCTGACTACCTTCGGTCACGGAATGTCTTCCGAAGGTGTGCGGTTCGGAATAGGCTCCACTCGCTTCTGGTGGGGGGCTATGCTTCCCTGGAAGGCATATCCATGCAGGTCGTATACTCAACGAAGCGAATCAATGAACACGAATCGCACTAATCTAAAACAACCAGCCATGGGACAGCTGCTGACGAATTACACGCCTGCGCGTCGTAGCGCTTCGGCGCGTAGACACGAATCGTACGACGTCCATTCGTGATATTCGTGTTAGTTCCGGATTGGTCATCGTGTTTTGAGATGCAGACAACCGCGATCTCTATCAGGTGCTTGACTAGCTTTGGAAGTGACGGAGATTACTCCTCGACCGCCGCCGCCTTCTGTTTCGATATTCTGCCGCTGACTAGTTCGTACACCGTACTCTTTGAGGTCCCCAATGATTTCGCAACCGTCTTGTAGTCACCGGAACATATAGTCATTGCAGCTACCACAAGGTTTTCTTTAAAGCACCTCTCTTTTTCCTTAAGGTTGAGGTTCTCACCCCGCAGCATTCCGCAATTTAGACTATCAAACTTTTCCGGAGGGAGATGACCGATCTCTATAACTTCCTCCCCCACTTCGGTTACCGCCAACGTATATTCAATTACGTTCTTTAATTCTCTGATGTTGCCGGGCCAGCTGTAACAGGAGAATATTTCCATGACTTCAGGAGAAACAACAACTTCACCACGTCCCTTCGCCTCGATAAAATGTCTTACGAGAAAGGGGATCTCGTCGATTCGATCCCTCAACGGAGGCAAGGTCAATTCGCATGCCTGGATCCTGTGGTACAAATCCGCCCTGAATGTTTTGTCCCTGACCATTTTGTCGAGGTTCTCACTTGTCGCACACACCAACCTGAAATTGACTTTCTTGGAGACTACAGAGCCGATAGGATAGAATTCCTGATACTCAACGGCCCTCAACAATTTCGTTTGGACCGCCAGACTCATCTCTGCCACTTCGTCTAAGAAAAGAGTCCCTCCGTCCGCAATGGCAAAGAGCCCGGTCTTGTCTCCGCGCGCGTCCGTAAAAGCTCCCTTCGCGTATCCGAAGAGTTCACTTTCGAGCAAATTATCGGGGATTGCGGCACAGTTTATTGCAACAAAGCCTCCGGCCGAGTTTCTCGAGGAATTCTCATGGACATACCTCGCGAGAATCTCCTTTCCACTTCCCGTTTCACCCAAAATCAGCATAGGTAAATCGGATACGGCGAGCTTTCGCGCTCGTTCGTAGATTTTCACTACTGCCCCATTCATTACTACGGGGGCGCCGGAAGAGTTTTCGTTCATGGTAGACATAGGTTTATCCCTTTCATTCATATCTCAGCGCATCTACAGGGTTGGAAAGACCAGCCCTGATGGCCTGAAAGCTCAAAGTAAGCATGGCAATAGAGAACACGATGAGCCCTGAGAGGACGAATATCCACACGTTGAGATTAATCCTGTATGCAAAACTCTGAAGCCACCTGCTCATAAAAAAGTATGCCGTCGGCCAGGCAAGTAAAGCAGCAATAATGACGAGGTTGATAGATTCCTTAGATAGTGTAAATACGATGTCTGCAACGGAAGCCCCGAGTACTTTTCTTACGCCGATTTCTTTGATTCGCTGTTCGGTAGTGTGCAGAGTTAACCCGAAGAGTCCCAGACACGCGATGACTACTGCAACCAAAGAAAAAAGGACAAGAAGGTGCTCGTCCTGTTCCTCATTCCCGTACTGCTTTTCCAGGTAGTTGTCCAGAAAGCCGTACTCGAACGGATGAGTCGGCAATACATAGTTCCATGATTTCTTCACAAAATTGACAGTGGAGCTCACATCCTGAGGGACCACTCTAGCAATAAGATATCGACATTTGCCTGGATCCAGCCACATGACAAGCGGGTCAACCTTGTTTCGAAGTGAAAAGTAATTGAAGTCCTTCACCACCCCAATTACCGAGAAGACAGCCCCAGTCCCGATCATCTGGATTTGTTTTCCAATCGGGTTCTTCCACCCAAGTGTTCTTGCCAAAGTTTCGTTGACAATCACCGCTGATGAGTCAGACGGGAAAGCGCGTGAGAAATCTCTGCCTTGAGAGATAGTCATACCCATGGTTTTCGTGTAACCGTAGTCAACATAACTGTTTCTCACCATCAATTGGGACTGGCGGTTCGTCCACGGTATTGACACCAGCCCCTGCGTTGCACCTGAACCAGTCAGCTCTCCTGCAGACACCGAGAGAATTCGCCGATCACCAAGCAACCGCCCAGTAAGCAACTGGATCTTGCTGCGCGACTGATCATCGCGCAGAGGGATGTACATCAGATCTCTCTGGTCAAAACCGAGGGGTTTGCTGTAAATGTACTCCATCTGACTTATGGCAATACCGGTTGCTGTCACTAAAGTAATAGCTATGCTGAACTGCAAAATAATCAGGGCCTTCCTCAGGCTGATACCGCTCCTGCTCGACGCAAATCTGCCTCTTAGCAGCTCCACCGGCTGAAACGAAGATATGTAAAAAGCCGGGTAGACTCCGGCAATGAAACCGACCATGCCGGCAATCAAAACCAACATAAACATGAACGGCAGCTGATTATTGTAAGAAATAATTATCCTGCCACCCATCATTGAATTGAATGTTGGCAGCACAGCTTCGACTACAGGTAGAGAGAGCAGCATGCCGATCAGCGAAAGCACGACCGACTCGCCGATGAATTGGTAAACCAGATGTGAATGATATGATCCGAGGAGTTTACGAATCCCAACCTCTCTGGTTCTGACTGCTGAACGTGCGGTAGTTAAATTGATGAAGTTTATACATGCAAGGGCAATTACGACAAAGGCAATCAAAATGAATAGGGTTACATAATTGATATCCCCTTTGTCGTAATTAACCTGGAACAGTATCGCGCTGGAGTGTAAATGAATAGCACTGAGCGGCTGCAGATACATCTCCAATCCGCTCCTGATATTCTCTGGGAGGTTTCCTTTCAGAAGTTTGGGGAGTTGCATTTCAAGTTCATTAGGAGAGTAACCTTTCCTCAGCAGGACATAAGTGACAACATCGTTAGTGGTCCACCCGTTGAAGTAATCCAATCGCCTTTCGAGTGCGTTTAACGGAGCAATCATATTGAAGCGCAAATGAGAGTTACTAGGGAAATTCTTTATTACTCCCGTCACCAGGAACGAGTTCTGGTCGAGGCCAGCCTCGATGGTTATCGTCCTCCACATAGGATCGGCATCGCCGAAATACTTCTTCGCAGTGCTCTGGTCGATAACGAGGTCGTATGGCCCGTCCAATGCCGTCGACGGGTCGCCTTCAATAAAATGAAATGTGAAAATATCGAAAATGCTTGAATCCGCGAAAGCCAAACCGTCTTCGTAGAATCGCTTTTCGCCGTAGCGGCAGAGGACTGTGGACCACGGAGTGAACCTAGCGACATTCGATATTTCAGGGAACGCGCTCTTCAGTGCCGGGGCAAGCGCAGGCATGGTGATGGCAACCTGTTGTGCCTTAGTTCCCGACGGTTTTTGAATTTCAACGATCCGGTAAATTCGATCCGCTTTCCTGTTGAACGTGTCGTAGTTCAACTCGTTCAGGACAAACAACATTATCAGCGTAAAAACAGTAAACCCTATGGCAAGGCCGGCGATGTTTATAAAGAAGTAGACTTTGGAGCCGGAGAGGTTTCTGAAAACCGTCTTAACGTAGCTCCAGAACATCCCTCACCCCCTCCATTACGCTCTCATTCACCACATGGCCGTCGAACAACCGCACTACACGATTGGCCCAGCCGGCATACTCAGTCGAATGCGTCACCATGATTATGGTGGCACCGCCCTCGTTCAGTTGAGCGAGACGAGTCATGACCTCTTCGCCATTCTTCGAATCGAGGTTCCCCGTCGGTTCATCGGCCAGTATCAGCCGCTGGTTCCCTACGACGGCTCTGGCGACCGCAACCCTTTGCTGCTGCCCTCCCGACAGCTGCTGCGGGAAATGGTTCCGCCTGGTCGTTATCCTCATCTGCTCCATGACCTCCCCGACCATCTTCTTCCGCTGCGAGGAGGCGACCCCCATATGTAACAGCGGCAGCTCGATATTCTCGTAAACCGTCAGTTCATTGATCAGGTTAAAGTTCTGAAAAACGAAGCCGATGTTTTTTCTTCGAAGGTCTGCGCGCTGCTTCTCCGAATATTTCGAGACCTCCTGCTCGAGGAAATAGTACTCCCCTTCCGTCGGACTATCGAGAAGCCCGAGTATCGTGAGTAGAGTTGTCTTGCCGGAACCGGACGGCCCCATAATGGCGACAAACTCACCGCAGTCAACACGCAGGTTCGCGTTGGCAACCGCGATTGTCTCCACCTCATCCGTCCTATATACCTTTTTGAGATTGTTAATTCGAATCATTTCGCGGGTGCTCATCTGCTACATATACCTCCAATTAATGGTCAAAGATTGTGCCTGATTATATAACACTTCCAGCACTCACAAGCGCCTATTGAGTGACTCACTGTCCGGTTTTGGTACGCCGGGTGTGCGGATTTGATACAAACCTTGACTTGTGACCCATCAGCAAGATCGTTCGCATTATCGGGGCAGGATCATTAGATTTATCCATGGCGTCCGTTACTGAAAACAACGGCAGCGTGTTGATTGTCGACGATGATGCTGCCATCCTCACGGCATTTGAACTCCTTCTCAAACCCCACCTACGGTCGGTGGAGACCGAAAGGGATCCACGAAATATAGAAAAAAAACTCAAGTCAAAGTCGTACGATGTGATTTTCCTGGATATGAACTTTGCAAAGGGAGTGACGACCGGCGAGGAAGGGTTTCGCTGGCTGAACAGGATTCTCACGGTCGATCCCGGTGCCGTCGTAATACTCATCACTGCGTACGGAGACATCGAAACGGCGGTCCGCGCCATTAAGCAAGGGGCAACGGACTTCGTCGTTAAGCCGTGGCAAAACGAGAAGATCCTCGCAACCCTCTCGTCGGCCCTGAAGCTTCGGGAGTCCCAGGTGAAACTGGCCGCTCTGCGCACCCGGGAAAAACTGCTGAGCGCCGATCTCGACCAGCCGTTTCAAGACATAGTGGGCAAGTCGGCTTCCATGGCACGAATATTCGAGACGATAAAGAAGGTTGCGGGGACGGAAGCGAATATTCTGATACTTGGTGAGAACGGCACCGGCAAGGAATTGGTGGCCCGCGCTATTCACCGATTCTCGAACAGAGCGGACAATCCTTTCATAGTGGTCGACATGGGTGCTATAAGCGAAACCCTTTTTGAAAGCGAGCTCTTCGGACACGAGAAGGGTTCCTTCACGGGCGCGGCGAATGACCGAACGGGAAGATTTGAGATAGCCTCCGGGGGTACACTCTTTCTTGATGAGATAGCCAATCTTTCACTTTCTCTTCAGGCCAAGCTGCTCGCGGTGGTCGAGAGACGCGAAGTGATGAGAGTGGGTTCTGACAGACCCCGCCCGATAGATATCCGGCTTATCTCTGCCACAAATGTGCCGATCCACGAAATGGTGGCGCAAACCAAATTCAGAGCCGATCTGCTTTACAGAATAAACACAGTAGAGATAAGTCTCCCTCCTCTTCGCGACCGACAGGACGACATTCCGCTGCTGGTCGAACACTTCGCGAGAATCTACGGAAGGAAATACCAGAAACCGAACATTAGCGTATCCCCCAAAGCCATGAGAGCCCTGGGTGAGTATCATTGGCCGGGGAACGTGAGAGAGTTGCAGCATGTCATAGAACGGGCCGTGATATTGAGCGATTCCGACTCCCTTCAACCGGAAGAAATCCTCTCCAAGCCTTCAACCACGACACATGGCGACGGAGCAGATTCTGATCGCTCGCTGGATGAAGTCGAGAAGAGACATATAGAGCTGATAATAAAGAAGCATGACGGGAACGTCAGCGCGGCGGCAAAAGAACTGGGGCTAACCAGGACTGCTCTTTACAGAAGAATCAGGAAGCACGGGATATAAGCAGATTATTAACAAACATTCCATGAATCTTGACCGTTTCCGGGTGGCCGCCGTATTACGCGTGTCCCTGCTGATCGGCAGCATTTCCCTGTTTGCCTACCTCCTGTTTCACACCAGGTTGTACGAGATGGCCGCGCTCATGGGCTTTCTGGCGTCGTACCAGGTTTACGCGTTAGTCAAATGGATAGAAAGAAGGAACCGCAATCTGGCCCGGTTTCTCGAGGCTGTCGAAGCGGAGGATTTTACACAGACCTTTAGCGTTGGCAAGACGGGCAAATCCTTCGATGAACTGAACAAAACTCTGAACAGAATCACCCAAAGATTTGAGGAGCTACGGGCTGAAAGGGAAGATCAGTTCCAGTACCTGCAATTCATAGTCCAACAGCTCGGTGTCGGCTTGATTGTTTTCCAGCAAAACGGCAAGATCGACCTTGTGAATCGCGCCGCCAAACAACTGCTTGGAGTATCACATCTTAAGAACCTGAAAGAGATTAATTCAATAAGCAAAGAATTGTTCGACGCCTTGCACACCACGGATCCTCGAAACAAGAACCTTGTTCGCATAGAAAGCAATAATCTCTCTGTGAGGCTTGCGATACAGACGTCGCAGTTCAGGATGAGGGGGATAGACTATACTCTTGCCGCGATACAAGATATGCGGGGCGAGATGGAGGAGATTGAGCTCGACGCCTGGCAGAATTTGATACGCGTATTGACACATGAAATCGCGAATTCCATTGCCCCCATCGCATCGCTAGCCTCAACCGCAAACAAGATGTTGTCCGAAACAGACTCACAACACAACGAGACCGGGCAGATGGATCCATCGGTTCTTAAAGATGTTCAAACTGCAGTTCGGACAATCGAGAGCACAAGTCAAGGACTGCTCCGTTTTGTCAACTCCTACAGGACTCTCACACACATCCCGACTCCAAAGTTGATCGTCTTCCCGATAGCGATGCTGTTTTCCCGCGTCAAACAGCTCGTCGGGTCGGCAGCAAGCCAGAACGCGATAACACTTACGACCATGGTTGAGCCCGAATCTCTCGAGTTGACAGCGGACCCGGGCTTGTTGGAGCAGGTTCTTTTGAATCTTCTAATGAACTCTATCCAGGCGCTCGATGGCAGGCGCGGCGGGCAGATAAAATTGTCGGCCCACCTTGAAGAGAAGGGTAAAATAGCAATCCGCGTGGAGGACAACGGCCCCGGCATTCCGAAGGAGATACAGGAGAAAATATTCATACCGTTCTTCACCACGAGGGACACCGGCTCCGGAATCGGGTTGAGCCTCTCCCGTCAAATCCTACATTTGCATCATGCGATGATCAGTGTCTACTCACAGCCCGATGAACAGACCGTGTTCACAATAGTTTTTTGAACTTAGGGGGCTCGTCATCGGAAATTACCATTCGATTGGCGGCAGGAGCGCCGATAGCCGTCTCGACAAATCGTCGGATCGCAGGTCTCTCCGGATCATATCGTCGAATGAGCTCCGCCGCGCAGCGTGCGATCGACCTTCAGCAGCAGATCTCCCATCATATATGGTTTCGGTAGGTAATCCGCTGCTCCCATCTGAAGGGCACTCGCCTGCACGTCCGGATCAACTGAGCCACTCACCGAAATGACCTTAGCATTCGGACTGGCCGAGACAATTCTTGAGAGTACCTCATCGCCGCTCATTCCCGGAAGCCCCATGTCCAAAAGGACCAGATCGATTTCATTCATGCGTTCCATATAGATCTGCAGACCTTCTCTCCCGTCGGCTGCAAAGATCACCTTATATCCGTTTTCTATGAGTATCATAGATAGAACATCTCTCAACATTTCTTCATCTTCTATCGCAAGAATTACCTCCCCACGGCCTCTCATCAACCTGGGTTTCTTCTTTTCTTCCGGCATTTCTTGTACCTCGTCCGTTATGTAAGCTATGTTCCGATCATTAGTCTGGGTCATCATAATTCCTCCCTTTAGAGTCAGATTCATCATAATGTTAAACAATGACCGTGCCCATAATAAAGGGCCACGTAGCCTTCAAAATCACATACAATGCGGTTGGGTGTGCGGTTTTGATGATTCAACTGTTCGGTTCCGATACACATCCCACGCTAAAGACTTCTGCACTGTTTGGGCCCTGTCCTATCTTGCAGCCAAATGGAAAAGACTGCTAGAGGCTCCAGGACTGCAGTGACACTTACGGAAGGCGGTAAACCACTGGCCTCGGATCCCGACAAGTCAGGACACCAGATCACTCACAAGGATTTGGTTACTTTAGTGTAGAGTGGTACCCGCTGTGGTAATGATTTGGACACCACAAAAAAGTCCCGCCACGATTGCTCATGGCGGGACCGTACGAAAATTTGGGCATCTGAGTGCGGTTATTTCACTGGCAACATTTTTTTGATGACATGAAATCCTGACGCAATGACGGGCCCCTGTCTATGTACCAATGTGAAGTCAGTGATCCGGTCAGGCATTGGCAACCCGACTTCGCCATACTCCGGAGAACGCACCCGGTCATGGCATTAGGAAGACGTTGTTGGGATGAGGCCTTAGAGTTAGTCCTTCAACTGTCTCCTGAGTTCCTCGAAACCGCATCACCATCAGTTTGAAGGCGCAAACCGATAGCGTTGGACACCTTCTCTCTTAGTACATTCTGATCGACAGGTTTTACGAGGAAATCACTTGCCCCCAGGCTCGTCGCCTTCACGACATTGTTTACATCGCCGAAAGCGGTGAGAATAATTACCGGCGTGCCTCTATTCGGGCCTTGCGAGCGGATATGCCGAAGCACTTCAAACCCATCTATCTCCGGCATCATAAGATCCAGCATTATTATGTCAAACTTCGAATTATCCAAATGTACAAGCGCCTCAGTTCCGTTAGCGGCAGTCGAAACTTCAAATCCGAACTTTTTGAGGTGAATTTCGATAAGCCTTCTTATCATCGGAGTGTCGTCTGCGAGCAATGCTTTCATTCTTCCTGACCTCTTCCCGATTTGTGTGCCAATGTTAAGTTAGCGATCTGGCGGTGCATTGGCAAGCTTACGGCCGACGGAGTTCAACCGACCGAACGAAGTACACTTTGGTCCTTGCGCGCCACGCCAGGTGAGACGTGAAATTGTGGGCTGACAGTGACGTATGGAGAAGCTATCGGCCGGGATCCCGACAAAGTCGGGACACCGCATTGCGGTCACTGGACCCTGAACCATTCCGGTCACTCTTTTCAAAGACAAAATGCCAAATTCCAAGACGTTTTGGGCATCTTCCTTTTACCCTCACGGTAACATTCACCTCATTTTGTACGACCACTGGTAACGATTTGGTTACTGTGGTATGGAGTAGTATAGAGTGGTACCCGCTGTCGTAATGATTTGGTGACTCAAGAAAAGTCCCGCCGCGATCGCTCGAAGCGGGACTTAGATTCACTGAGTGAAGCTCTTGCCGGTCATTTCGGGAGCGGCATCACTATCACCATCGATTGGCTTCCGCCCGCCAGTCTGGGAAGTAGACACCGCTCACCTTGTTGCTGGCATTCCAGCCAGAGTTGTTGCCTGCGACCCGAGGAGTGATCCATAGCATTACACCGGATCACTTTCCCGGGGGGAAGTCACTTGAACAGAGCCGGTTCTTCAATGCTGTGGATCTCATCGCTCACCTGAGTTTGATTGATCGCTTGAATTTGCTCCAGGTGCTCCCTTTGACGTTTCTTTTCGAGAAAACGTCCACGGGTGAGATGGTGGAACACCATATCCGGATGACGCCGTATCATCATGAACGCGGCCTTCGTAGCGAACATGGGATATCGACCGAACAACCTCTTATAGATGCCGTCGTCCGTAAACGCCTGATGATTGATCGAATCAACGGTCCTGTACAACTCATAAGTGCTTAGATGGTCGGTTCTGATGTTGGCGTTTACGCAGTCATAGCGGGAATAATCGTTGAGATTTGTTATGTAGTCCCTTTTCAGAAGCTCCTCGCGAAGTTCTGTACCAGGATACGGAGTGAGTGTAAAGAATAGCGGGATATCCACCCCAATTCCCTTGGCATATCTGTAAGTCTGCCACAGACTTTCCTTATCGTCGGATGGATTGCCCATTATGAATCCGCCGAATACAAAAATACCGTTTCGACGGAGTTCCCTCACCACTTTTTCCGTCTCATTGGTTTCAAATTGATCGTCCTTGCTGAAAAATTCGAGCGTACTATCCTTATCGCTCTCAATTCCAAGGAAGACCCATTCGAACCCGGCCTTTCTTGCCAACGCCGCCAGGTAAGGATTTCTGCTGAATCCCTGGACGCTGGCCTGGGTTATATATTTCAGGTCGTTCAATCCATGATCGATGATCGCATGGCACAGGCTTTCAAGGTGCATCCGGTTAATGGTGATATTGTCGTCCGTGAAGAAGATGGCTCTCGCGCCATGATCCTTCGCGTCCTGTATATCCTGCATTATCCGTTCCATCTTAAACTTCCTGAAGGTGCGGCCGTACATCTTCGTGATGGTGCAGTAGTTGCAAGTGAATGTGCAGCCTCTCGATGTCTCGACAACATCGCCTGGATATCCGAATATCCTGAACGCTTTCTTATCAAGTACTCTCGCGTCCCTATCCGGAATTTCAAGGGTATCAAGATTAATCAGTTCCCCCTCCGGGTTGTGGACAACTTCTCCATCTTTAATGTACGAGATGCTGGGAATAGCATCGTATCCTGATCCGTCATGGATGCAATCTATGATTTTTCTGAACGCGGCCTCTCCTTCGTGCCGTACCACGATGTCAAAATATTCCATGTCCCTGCTCTCAAGGAGCTCCTTGTAATCCACGGTTGCATGGTATCCGCCCAGAACTGTCTTGACTCCCGGAAGCATCTTCTTAGCTATCTTCGCCAGTTCGAGCATTTCGTGATACTGAAAGACCATGCAGCTAAAACCGATGACGTCGAAGTGATGTTCCCCTATATACTTCTGGAAATAAGATTTCGCGTCGAATCTCACCCCCACAAGGTCGAGGATTTTCACTTCGCAAATGTCCCGGTTTACATTTGCCGCGATGGAAGAAAGTCCGCCATTTGGCAGAGTTATCAGGAAATTGCCCAAGCCGGTCACTCTTGAGCTTGCAACTAACAGACAGTTCAGCATAGGATCTCCTCCTTTATATGGAAAATGGTTGTTCATTTTTTCAGGACAATATGAGGAAAGTCTTAGCGGTGCAACAATTTCCACCTTCTGGTAGTATCTAATTTTGAATGAATCGCTCGATATTTCACGCAAAGCTCGAATAAGAACCGTAAAGAAGAGGCCAATAATCCTTCGGCTGGCAGGACACAAACAGCATCCTGGAATGACACCTCGGATGTCAAAGTACTATTATAGTAAACAACTCTTCGGACGGATAGTTTCCGCTTGCCTCGGAGAACAAAGGTCACAAGTGTCGGATGCAGGGAGGCAAGTGTCAACCTACGGGGAGCATTCAATGGCCCTTTCCGCCCTGCAATTATCCTGTTTGAGGTCAATCAAGGGCGGGCTTTTGTGTAAAATCCGGTCCCTTTTGGCAGAGGGGACACCAGATGCTTAAGCAAACGAGTTCCAGATGGCAAATCCCACGCTTCTGTACGAATGGTTCACTCGTTAGCCTGGCGGGCCATCCAGTCGGAAACGTCAAGTGGTACCTGCAGTCATTATATATTAGTGTCTCGAGAGAAGTGTACGTCTTCAAAGTCAACGGGACAAATCAGCAATTTTGTTAACAGACGGTTTTTGAGTAATTGTTTGTGATAAGTCAAGTGGTTTTCTGCGTCTCAGAGTTCTTCGTTTGATCTTTTCTCTTCTGGTAAATATCTCCTCCTTCCTACCGTACTACACATCAGCCGGCGTTACATTGTCCAACGAACATGTCGAAGGTGCGTATCGACCGTGCGAATAGCAATCCTTAGAGTATCAGCGATGGCTTTTCGGCACTTGCCTTGTGCCACCAATGCTATGATTTCCTTCTCTCGCGAACTGAAGCCGTTTCTTTCAGAGGCAGACTGCTTCATATTCCTCCTTATTGTGCGATCCCTGCAAAACGAACAAGGCCGGTCGACGGTCCTGAAGACAATTCCTTGGCTGGGCACGTCAATACCTCGCAGGCCAGAAAGATGACAACTCTTCTAAAAGGTGAGGTGCTACTCTATCGCGATTGCGCGGCACACGTGGGAAACTAACTCCATAAAGTGAGATCGGTCAAAGCCTCTGCCTTGTCCAGTTGCAGTATTATTGCCCGCATCCCTATACGACTCGGTAATTATTAAATAGCAAGTGCTGTGCGCACAGCAGACGCTTGGAAACGAAAAGGAATGAGAATCTACGGCACCTTTTCTTGAGCATTCGGAATCCCCCATATCAAAACCGCACACATGGTGTATCACAACCGCACAGAAGCATACACCGCTGATCCAGCAGACTGCCAACTGTGAGTATTTTCAGCCCAAATTTAAAACCGGTTCGGGCATGGCTTTTGTCATTTACAATCAGGAGAGCGTCTCGCATGAAAATGGTGACTGAATTGAAAACAATGCAACCTATTGGAATGAGACCAATGCCGGCTTCATTTAGGCGCGAGGAAGAATACTTTGACAACTGTGAGTCCTGCGGACGACTGATGATGACAGCAAATTATCAGTTACATCTGATTACCGCCTGCCCGGAGTGGCACGCCACTTCCTTGAATGAAATAAGGAATATGCTGATTGCTAGTGGCGTCCATTATCTCTGTGAGGTAAACCCGGGATATTGTGAGTATTGCTCTGCGCGTTAAGCCGGCGTGTATTTCAAAAAGGCGATGCGAAAAAGAAAGCTCACATCACTTCCACTGGCAATAATTGCGGTAATGCTTTGCGTCTCGGAGCCCAAAGCACAGGTAACCGCTACGGCCAGGGTAACGCTCAATGTAGTTGCGGTGCCCGGGATGGATTTTAACCCTGCGTTGAAACGAGGGAGCCTGTCATCAATCATGACTCTCGGAGCAGTGTCTGAAAATCAATATATAACCTTCCAAAGCTCCAGTAACGTTATGGTCCGACTGAATTCCACAAACTCCGGTTCAAGAAAACTCAATTTCAAGCAGGGTCAGGCTCGGACTTTCACCGCCAGAGAGATGAAGGACGTCTCCAGAGTCGAGATAGTTTATTTAGGGAGTTGAGATCAGGTGACATGTCCTCTATCGTCCTACCAGAGCTAAGAAGTCATCCGGTCAGCTCTGTCTTACAAGCAACCCAATACATTTCTCAATCTCTGACAACCTCTTGCCGATCTCATCATCAATCTTTTGATGCTCAATCATCATCGCCATCACCATCTTCTCAAACTCATGCCATTCCATCGCATCATAGGCTGCTTTGTGAATATCCGGCACCTTAAACATCTCGTCGAATATGAGCTGGTCTTACCTTCGAAGCGCATCATGGAACTTGGCCCAGCGATTATCAAACTCGTTTGCCAATATGCTTTCGTTGCCCCTCGTTGAGATATCAAGAGTCATCCCCCGGCTTCAATTTTCCCAAATATACGACAAACCATCACAAAGCCGAATCACACTGCGAGGGCGCGCACAGTAGGAATGGATTCGCCGGTAGGATTGACGCGGCAGCTAAAGGGCCAGATCCCAAGACGATAACCCATGGCTCAATACTGGAAACTTTCAACTTCAGTTTTGACCTTTGAGCTGTGGCTTTGAAACTCGAGTTTTGATTTCTGACCTGGAGTTGGTGCCCGGGATCCCGACGACGGTCGGGACACGAGATTACCCCACACAACTGCTAATGTGTGCCCGGGATCCCGACAAAGTCGGGACACGAGATTACCCCCTAACTGCGATCTAGTGCCCGGGACAGGACTTGAACCTGCACGGCCTTGCGGTCACTAGACCCTGAATCTAGCGCGTCTGCCAATTCCGCCACCCGGGCATCTGACTTACAAAAGACTTCCTGATTTCCGAAGCCGAAGACATGGATATTGCGGCATTAATATAAGATTTTCGCGCTGTCTAAACAAGAATTTCCCCCTGAAAACGGTTGAAACCGTTGTACTCTCTGCCTTTGTTCATTGCCCCGCTCTTAAGAGCGGGGCAATGAACAGGCCAAACATGAACTGACCGTTTCAACGGTCTCAACCCTTTCCAGAAAACAAGAGGGCGCTGCCTTGATGGCAGCGCCCTTTATATCAAGCAAATATTTTCTCCGGTGAAATTACTTCGCCGGATGTACCATTGACTCGATGAAGTCCGCGACATCCTTGTGGAGCTGCGGCATAACATCCGGCTTGACATATACCATATGACCGGCTTCGTAGTACTTGAATTCCACCCGCTTCAGAAGGTCGGGTATGTTGTTGCCGAGGTGATCCACGGTATACTCAGTCGCAAAGAACGGCGTCGCGAGATCGAAATACCCGTTCAACATGAGTACCTTCATGTACGGATCCTTCGACATGAGGTCGGCCAGATTAGGTGCGACGTTGGGATCGCGGAATCCAAAAGACCTTCTTCCTTCCTGGTTCCAGTCCCATTTGAAACCCTTCGTTCCGTATGCGTCGACCCTATAATAATATTTCGTCGGGAACTTCAAATCGTTATGCAGATAGTCCATGAATCCCGTAATGAACGGCGGACTTATCTTCACGCTCTGAGGATCGTACCGCGAATACTCTCCGATCATATCTTCTTCGGGGCCGGTGAATCTTGCGTCGAGCCTCCCGACAGCTTCTCCGCGGTCACGAAGGAGCTCCGCGGTAAACTGGGGCTCGCTCAGGCGCAGATCGGCTTTCGCCCAGTAAGACTTCGGGATCCCCGTGTATTCGTACAACTTTTCGAGTACATCGTTGTATTCTGTGCTGTCAATCGACTGGCCCTTGAAAAGCGCGTCGGCATATTCGCCGCTCGCGAACTTACGCACCTGGTCCAGAAATGACTTGAGATCCGCGGGCTTTGAAGGAAGCGCGTTGTGGTACCATGCCACCGCGGCGTAAGTCGGCATGTACAGAATGTACGGCAGGTCGTTTCCGGGTGCGAACGCGAGCGTCTCAAAATTCCAGACGGTTGAGAGGAAGATCACACCGTTCAGCTGGATGCCGTCCTGCTCGTAGAGATAATCCGAAACCGCGGCGTTACGTGTCGTCCCGTAGCTTTCTCCGAAGAGAAATTTCGGCGAATTCCATCTGTTGTATTCGCCGAGATATTGGAATATGAATCCGCTGACCGCCTTCGCGTCTTCATCGATGCCCCAGAACTCTGAGCCTTTTGCCTTTCCGACGGGCCTGCTGAAACCGGTGCCGATCGCATCGATTATGACAAGGTCGGTGACATCGAGGATGGAATTCGTGTTGTCCTCCAGCTGGTAAGGAGCGGGAGGTGTGGCATGCGGGTCGTTGAGCACTATCTTCTTCGGGCCGAGCGCACCCATGTGGAGCCAGATCGAAGACGAACCCGGTCCGCCGTTATACGCGAATGTCACCGGTCGGGTGGAAGGATCTGTTACTCCGTCCTTCGTGTACGCGGTGTAACCGAAGAGAGCGATCGGCTTGTCTTCGTGATTCCTGAGGAGCATCGTGCCCGTCGTAGCAGTATAACGGATAAGCTTGCCGTCTATCGTTATCGAATGCTGTGTCGAGACGAGAACCGGCTTGGGAATCTCTGATTCGCTGGAATCATTCTTTGCTTTCATCTCCCTTCCCTCCTGCGCGAATAGCGGCGCCGCGGCAAGGGTGAAAGCCAGAACGATTACAGATAGGGGTTTGTACATTTGGTCCTCCTTGTTCAAGTGAAAAGCAGTGAAAAAATCTACCTTATATGAATTTTAATAGCAACAAAATCGTCTATCGATAACGCATTTCACAAGTCGTCTGAATTATTGAAACACGAATAGCGCTAATAAATAATAGCTGATCACAGACCACGAATATCACGAATACCTAATCGTGCAATTCGTACATCCACCCATCATTTTATTCGTGTCATTAGTGTTATGCTGTATCTTGTGTGACAAATGGTCTCATTTCTAATGCTGCAATGTACTAATTGTCTTCGCCGAGTCTCAGCGCAGCGCCATGATAATGAAAGCCGCAATCGCGAGCGACACGGCAGCGTATGAGACGGGACTTAAAACCTCCTTCAAAACCAGCAGTCCGAGGACGTTGGAAAGGACGATTGAGACCGCGCCAAAGAGCGCCATGGTCTTGCCTAATTGGACGGTCGTGAACACATAAAGTTGCCCAAACATCGCTACTGTCCTGATGGCAAAGTAGACAGCGAACCACAGGCTTAGGAATGTGGCGACGGAAAAGCCGTATTTTCTCATATACGTCCTGGCAATGAGGTCGCCTGTGCTGAAAAGCAGCTGTGAGCCAACAAGTATAATTACGGACCAATTCATAGTTTTTTGAACGAAATCTAATACATAAGGCCCACCTTTTGAAACTTTGTTTTCAGTTTGACTCCGGAACGGTTCATGAGTGCAACCCCATCACGGCGAGGTAGGCCCTAAAGTCGCCTAATTCGCATCGAGCCGATCCCTAAGCTCACCAAAATAGATTCGTGTTATTTGTGTTAAAGGCCCATGATTCTTCAGAAGTACAACTCATTCACAACAAGGGGCACGGTAGTCTATTCCGGTGATGAAATCGATCCGTAAGTTGATTAAACTCTTCAGACGCAACACCACTCAAATCATAGTCGAAATGCGAAGTACAATCTGCTACAGCAAACTCTAGAGGAGATCTTTCATGCGCTTGATTAAATTCGCCCCCTTCATTCTCGCTTTCATCCCATTCCTTTTCAACGGTTGTACTAGCATGCTGCTCGTCAAGAGCGAGTGGGGCGGCAACAAGATCCTGGTCGACGGCAACGACAAGGACTGGGGTGACACTATGTTTTACATCCCCAGCGCGCAACTCACGGCGGGTGTCAGGAACGACGGGAATTACCTTTATATGATACTGAAGACCACCAACCGCAGACAGTCCTTCCAGATCATGGGACTCGGACTCACGGTATGGTTCGACCCCTCCGGCGGAACCGGCGAAAAGCTCGGCATTCACTTCCCCATCGGACGCACTCCGGGAGGAGATTTTAACAGGCAGCAGGATAACCGGCAGGTGGAGAACTCCAGCTTCGTCATGAGAAGCCCGAACGACCTGGAACTCCTCGGCGTGAATGAGAACGGCCCAGTGAGGATGACTGTCGCAGATCTCAAAGGGATCCAGCTGCAAATGAGAAATACAGGCGACGGAATTATTTACGAGATGAGAGTGCCGTTGCATTCGTCGGCGGAAGACCCCTATGCAATCAACCCGAAGGGGAACCAGATAGGCATCGGCTTCGTCGGTGGAAAGTTTGAATCGCGCGGATCATTCGAAGGACGCGGAGACAGAAGAGGCGGGCGCGGCGGAGAAGGGATGCCCGGTGGTGAAGGCGGAGAGGGCGGAGAAGGCGGCGAGATGCCGGGAGGAATGGAAGGAGAAGGTGGCGGCCCCAGAGGCGGCTACTCCCGCGAACCGGGCGAGCAGCGCCAGGCTCCGAACCAAATTGACTTCTGGCTGAAAGTGAATCTCGCGACCGGTACCCCACAGGCACCCCCGATTAACTAAGAAGAGTTTACTTCTTTAGATGCGAAGTTAGGGAGGTTGATCTTATCCGGGAAACCGGCGACAAGATCGAAGGTCCGAGCTACTGTGTAAGTCGCCAACCAGAGCGGCGAAGATCCAACATCCGGCCGAATCAACCTCCCTTTTTTCTTACCGCAGATTCTGTAATCATCCCGACCGCTCACAGCCACCGATCGCAATGGGATTTTCTCCGCCGTGCCTTACCTGGTCCGGGGCTACTCGCTGTGCGGCCGCGGTACACCGCTCGGTGCTGATTATTCCCGAATTTCCCGCAGTTTTGGTGTTTGCTTTATTCTATGGGATGGTTATTTTCAACGGTAGGAATCATGGGACGGGAAGCATTTACTGGGAATCAGAATTCCGTACACGCCTGCGGGCATGCCTGCGATGGAATTTCCCAAAAACGATTTCAAAAACAAAAATGACAGCATCAGTTCAAGACCGCCTCCGACTGAATATTCTCCTCGAAGACATCACCGAGGATCAATTCGATTCCATTTTGCCCCACCTCCGTGAGCGCCATTATATGCCCGGGGAAATCATCATGGAAGACGAAAGCGAAGAAGGTGGCGTCTTCCTTATACTCGAGGGGCGGGTGAAGCTGACGAGGCGGACGAAATTCGGCGACGAGTTCAGGCTCGCGCTCCTCCATCCCGGTGATTTCTTCGGCGAAATATCCCTTATCGACGGCCGCCCCCGGACAGGTCGGGTCACCGCGGTCGACGATACTACGACCTACATCCTCGGCAAGCGCGACTTCGACAAGCTTCTGGAGGAGAGCCATCCCTTCGCCCTCCGGCTGCTTCTTGTCACTTCGATCAGGCTAAGGTCCCAGAACAACCATTTCATCCAGGAACTCGAGCACACTACAAGACACCTGGTCACCGACATAAGACGGCTGGAGCGCATCATCGACGCTTCCAAGATGATCAACTCCACTCTGGACCTCAATGAACTCCTCAAGGTCATCCTGGATATTGCCGTCAAGATAGTCGACGCTGACAGCGGCACTGTCTATCTCATCGACGAAAGAAAGGGCGAACTGTGGTCAAAGGTGCTGGAAGCCTCCGAACCTATTACCATCAGGCTTCCGATCGGCAAAGGGATTGCCGGATATGTCGCGGCAACCGGCGACACGCTGAACATACCGGACGCGTACCTCGACGCGCGGTTCAACCCCGAAGTGGACAAGAAGACCGGCTACCACACGAAGACGATCCTGTGCATGCCGATGAAAAACAAGGAGGCGAAAATAGTCGGTGTCTTTCAATTGCTCAACAAGCGCGAGGATGCGTTCACATCGGAGGACGAGAACTCCATAAACTCCCTTTCCGTTCACGCGGCGCTTGCGATCGAGAAAGCCCGACTCTACGAGGAAGAACGAAGCAAAATCGCGCTTGAGAAGGAGCTATCGGCGGCGCACACGGTACAGGTCGGCTTGCTTCCCAGTGAAATTCCTTCAATCGAAGGGTACGAGTTCGCCGCCAGATCCATTCCGGCAAAATCGGTGGCCGGAGACCTTTACGATTTCATTACACTCGAAAACGGGAACCTGGCAATCTCCCTGGGAGATGTCTCGGGAAAAGGGATGCCGGCGGCACTTCTGATGGCGAACGTCCAGGCAACTTTCAGGGCTTATTCGAGGCTCAATCCATCGCCGAAGGACTGCGTGCGGCAGTCGAACGATCTTCTCTGCATCTCGACTGCCCCCGACAAATTCGTCACACTTTTTTATGGCGTCCTCGACATCCGCAAGAACGTCTTCTGTTACACGAACGCCGGCCATGAAGACCCGTTCTTCTTCCGTAAAGGCAAAGGGGCAATCAGGTTGAAGGCGGGCGGCGTCCCGCTCGGCGTGGTCGGCCGCTTCCCGTTCGACGAGGACAAGGTTGAATTTAAAAAGGGCGATGTCCTTCTCATTTTCTCGGACGGGATACAGGATGCGGTTGATTCCGCCGGGACGAGGTTCGGCGTCGAAAGAATTGAAGAGGCCGTCAAGAACCACCTCGACTCATCCGCCGAATTAATAGCGGCCCAGCTCCTGAGTGTCGTGAGCAATCACGTTTCAGACACGCCTCAGTTCGACGACATGACGCTCCTCATCATGAAGCGATCGAAGTAGATCGACACAATCCCCGCCGCGGGTATTCCCTTCAACTCCCCACAACCCTCAATTATGCTATCGAATCTGCTCTAACAGCGGTCACCCGTTCTTTCGAGGCGGCGTAGTCGTAGGCAGGTTTGATCTTCTTATCCAGCAGGAAGTAGACGATCGCGGCGACCATCACGACAGTCGTCGCGGCACCGGCTTCCGGGCCGTACCTGCCGCCGGTCAGCCACTCCGGGCCGAAGTCGTGCGGTATAAATATCGTACGGTTCGTCAGGAGGCCGCTTACCGGCAGGGACAGGAAAAAGCTCTGCACGAGGTTCCACGAAAAGTGCATACCGAACGGGAAGTAAAGCGTCTTCGTCTTCAGGTAGGCAATGCTCAGCCAGACACCGGCGAGCATGGTGTTCACCGTTGAAAAAAAGCTGGCGTCGGGATTCATGAGATGCATGATGCCGAAGAATACCGACATCAGTATCGTGGCGGCGACGGCACCCATCCCTTCGATTAGCGCCTGGAAAGGGTAACCGCGGAAGATCAGCTCTTCACCCATCGCGAAGAAGCCGAAGAAGATGAAGCTGAGCCCGAAGTTCCGGAAGAGAAGAACGAGCCCTTGCCCGGCCCTAAGGTTTAGTTTCACCGCGCCGACGGCAAGCTCCACTCCTCCTACGAGCCCTATCATCACCGCACCCATCAGAATACCCAGGAGAACTTCCTTCAGGATCTTTCCGTGATAAGGAAAGCCGACCGAAATAAACTTTCGCCTGTCGACCATCTTCAGCATGAGATAAGTCGCCAGAAGGACATCGACATAGAAGAGAAAGTAGAATGACTGTGGTGGAACAACTCCGGTGAGTTTTGCCAGTACAGCGGAGAGATAATAAAGGATCAGTACGCTCATGAAAAAGAGCACAAGGCGCCATCCGCTGCGCAAATAATGCTCCGAGTCGAGGAGCAGATTGTTCCTTGCCGCCAGCTCATCAGGGAATTTCTTAGCCAAGAGAACGGCGATGACCGCGAAAATTCCCAGGATAAAACCGAGGATGAACCAGTTCCCCTGGTCTCTTTGCCTGTATCGGGCCACCGACGCAGCCACAAAAGCGCACACCGCCTGGTAAAGGAGTATGTAGAACCAGTATTCAGTAATCAGATTCGAAATGCTCATCTAAAGCTCCGCCGAACTTATTGTTTGGATTCCCGGACAAAAAGGAAGTCGATAATTCTCCGGAAGATGGATGTTTCAGGCATCGAGGTTTTTTGAAATTTCTTTTGGGACAGGAAACACTCAGGCGTGCTCCGCAACTGCGCCTTCCCGTCGAGACGCGATGCGGTATATTTCAATCGTGTCTTTTCTCGTAGTGGCCCTTACCTGCCGGGTTTCGGGAGCCGTTGAGGATATGCCTCGCTTCTTCCAGAATCTCATTCTCCTTCCGGCGTTCCTTTTCCTGTTCGTGGTACTCGCGGTAGATCGCCAGGCCGCCAAGGAGCCAGATCAATACAGGAACGGCCGTGAAGATCACCTTCGCCACGAACGGTGCCTGGCTGTTGAACAGGACATAGAACGCCACCACCATGAAAAGGAGCGGGGCAAACCATGCGAAGAATACGATCCGGTTGATCCTCATGCGCGTTTCACCCCGGCGGCCATTTCATCTGTCTGCCGCCAAGCAGGTGGAGGTGGATATGGTCGACAGTCTGGCCGCCATCGGCCCGGCAGTTCCAGACAAGCCTGTATCCTCTTTCGGAAAGCGAGACTTTTTCAGCCACTTCGACCGCCGTGGCCATGATCCTTGAAACAATTGCCTGGTCCTCCGCGCCCAGATCGGCAAGGGTAGGAACGTGTTTCCTTGGTATAACCAGAATATGGGTTGGTGCGATGGGGTGCGCGTCCCTGATCGCGAAGACATCGCCGTCTTTGAAGACGAAATCAGCGGGGAGTTTGCCTTCCGATATTTTGCAGAAAATGCATTCCACCTTCAGTGCTCCGCTTCCCTTTCGCCCGATCATCCGGTCACTTGCCCGGAATCAGGCTCTAATTTTCCGGTTGAAACTTGCCGACTTCTTCTACCACGGCATCTACGATTTCTTCTTCTTTCACTCTCCTGATCACTTCGCCCTTGCGGTAGAGTATTCCGACACCCTTTCCGCACGCGACGCCTATGTCGGCCTCGCTCGCCTCGCCGGGGCCGTTCACGACGCATCCGAGGATAGCGATCTTGACGGGCTTCTTCACGCCGGCGAGCCGGTCTTCCAGCTGTCTCGTGATAGAAAAGAGATCCACGTCCAGCCGTCCACAAGTCGGACACGCGATTAGCTCGACGCTCCTCGTCGCCAGCCCGAGCGAACGGAGGATCTCCTTCCCGACTTCCACTTCCCTGACCGGATCGTCCGTCAACGACACCCTGATAGTGTCGCCGATTCCTTCCGCCAGAAGCGTGCCGATCCCGACGGAAGATTTTATCGTGCCGATCTTCGTCGGCCCCGCTTCAGTCACACCGAGATGCAGAGGATAGTCGGTCCGCCCGGCGATCAGGCGGTAGGCATCGATCATCAGTCTGACGTCGGTGGACTTTACGGATATTATCACGTCGCGAAAATCGTTCTCTTCGCAAATGTTCGCGTGCCTCATGGCGCTTTCGTACAGCGCTTCCGCGGTCGGGTAGCCGTGCTTCTCGAGTATGTCTTTTTCGAGAGAGCCGGAATTAACCCCGATCCTTATCGGTACTCTTCTCTCCTTCGCGAGGGTCAGCACCTGGCGGATCCTGTCCACACTTCCGATATTGCCGGGATTCAGACGGACTTTAGCCACACCGCCCTCGAGCGCCTTCAGCGCGAAGACATGGTTGAAATGTATATCGGCGACTACGGGGATCGGCGACTGCTTGACTATCTCGCCGATGGCCTCCGAAGCCTCCTTGTCGTTCACCGTTACTCGGACAATGTCACATCCCGCGTCCGCCGCTTCAACTATTTGCCTGACGGTCGCGTCGATGTCTGATGTTTTCGTCTTGGTCATCGTCTGAACGGAGATAGGCGAACCTCCCCCGACCGGCACCTTACCTATGAAGACTTTCCTCGACTTGCGGACCGGATATTTGAAATTCAGTGGAAACTCGGCGGTATGGGAAGCCGCCGTCTCCGATTTATTTGAAACCACCGGTAACTCTATCATCGTATCCTCTTCATTCTTAGTATCCATGCGCGGCACCGCCGTGACCTATACAAATTCAAGCACGAATTGAAGCGAGTGTTCTAAAAACCAATCTCACAGATGGGCTAAAGAAACCGCGCGATTCGTCGTTTTCGTGTCATTGTTGTTCAACGCTCTTCAGCATCGACAAACTAATTTAACTTCTTGCTCGCATTGAATAAAATCTTCTTTTCATCCTCGGTCAGGGAATCATAGCCAGAGGCACTGATCTTGTCAAGAATCTCGTCGAGCCGGGCCTGGCTGACGTTGCCGTGGTCCTGCTTCTCAAGCGGCTTGACGTCCCTGAAATGCACGTCCGTTATGACTTTACTGTCGGCATATCTCCTTCGGGATCTGAACCCGGCGACAGAGCCTTTTCTTCCGTGCGCTTTTGTGGGCGGTGGACAAGTGGTCCGGCCATTTCAACACCTCTCGAGGCGTTGCTGGAACGACATGCGCTGCAACCCTGCCCCTGTTCAGCACCTCAAAGGTTTCCCCTGCTTTCACCTGCGCTTCTATTTGGGCCCAGTTTGCTTTCAGGTCCTTGACCGTAATAGTTTTCATACTCAAAATGTATACATTAAGAGTTACATTATGTCAATTTCAGGAATCTTCCGCCACCGGCTTTGCCCCCCAGATCTCATCAGCGTATTCCCGCACGGTGCGGTCGCTGGAAAATCTCATCACCCAGTCTCCCGGCGTCAGCATGAAACCGACAATGCCGTTGATGAGGAACAGGCTCAGCCATGCAGCAATGAAATAGATCCAGCCGACAATCTGGTGAGTACGGGCGTCCATTCTGTCAAAGCAATAAAAATAAACAAAAATGGCGGTAATTTCCACGATGAAAAAGACCCACTCGGCAGCCCAGCCGAAGACGAAGGTATGTATCAGAAGGGAGGTTGCCGCCGGGTTGACGAGGACGATGAAAATCAATTCCGACCCCCTGTAATCCCCCCATAATCAG
>CAWEBD010000051.1:0-19567 GCA_963806435.1 uncultured Bacteroidota bacterium | reverse complement strand
GCTGTCCCGCTTATGAAAGACTTCCTTCCAGACTTCTAAGACACAGTAGCAGGAGATATGTCTGAATGTCCCGAAATGTCTTCTGCTATCGTCGGTTAGTTTATTCCATCTCTTTCTTCCTTCTGCGAGAACCAGTGCAGCCAACTCGTTATTCCAATCGCCTGCCTTCACCTCCAATGTAGTCCAATCCACCTTTTTCAGAAGTTCATGTACCACAATAGAATTAGAGGTGCTCATTGATGGTATTCGTTGAGGCTCGATGTCCCCTTGCTTTTCTGCTCCCGGTTGTTTTACTCGCGCTTCCGATAGCTTCCTTTGGTCAGCCTCCTCTGATTTCTTGTCAATCCATGCAGAATATTCGGATTCCCATTTCAATAAGGCAGAATCTGGCAAACCAGCAACCTTCTTGATGTCCCACAAATCGTTTGGTGGAGGCCAAATCTTAACATCGGTCGAAGCAACCCATGCTTCAGAAATCGCTGCATCTATTTTCGAGAAGGCTTTGTCCGAAAGTCTCTCGATAAGTAATTTCTCCGAGTCGTAGCCAAGCGCAATCATTTTCTCGTAATCATGGTAATTGGCTGCAATTTGCATTTCAGAACCGATAATCATTGCATCCTTTCCGACGTGGTTTTCTTCATCCGAAGGAAGAGAATCACCAACTTGAGAAGGGGTTAGCTCCTGCCCCAGTCCATGTTTTGCTTCGCCGCCTTTCCCCCGCTTGCCTTCACTGTTTCTCTTTGTCGATTTAAACGGTTTCTTTTTTCCCTTGGCCATCATTCACCCCTCAAACGAAGATTCCCTTCCACGTTTGCAAATCGTTTCCATCGGTCTTCGCGCTGTTCGGGAAACGTGAAAGGGAATTGAACTTTGTTCGGAAATTATGTTGCAAGTTCATTGCGGAAAACCTAGACCGCACTCATTCATGTTCGGGAGTCTTAGAGAGCAGTCCCTGCGGAGATTGTAGCGAGCGGACTCCTGTCTCGAAAAAAAGAGGTCGCCAAGAATAACCTTGATAGCCTCTTATAACCTGCCCTTTCTCGTTGAGAGCAACATCTAATGCGCTTGTAAGTAGCCATGTTCTGCCCGTTTGAGTATCCAGCAAAATGAAGTTATGAGATTCGCCGACCGCACCTTGCCCGGTTGTAAGCACTGAATCGCTATTATAACCGCTGTTATCCGGCAGTTTGTCGATGGTATAGATTACATATCGTTGACCTCCGCCTTGAGATGTTTTCTGCTGAGCTAAAACTGGGTAAGTGAAAAGACAGAAGAAAAGAAATTCGATAGTTATTTTCATTGTGTTCTCCCTTTCATCAAAATTCCCTAAACAAATATGCCCCGCCTGTCTTGCTGGCTGTCGCCAAACAGCCTCTCCATTCGGAGAAACAAGCGAGGGGATGAAATTGTACCATGGCGTTTATTGTGCAGCCCCGTTTTCACCTCTCATTTGTTTAGTTCTTGAGAGAGTTCGTTGATAACATCGTTGGCTAAATTGGTTGACGACAGCGGCCATTCATTTGTCTTTTCAATCGTTGCAACCACTTTCCCATTTCTCAGGTCAACAATAGAGGCGGCGAAAGTCAACGGCATATAGTAACCGTTTACAGTATATCTAAACTTGAGCAAATACACTGACCGAAACTCGCGCACTACCTGTGTGGATGACTCCGAGAAGCTTGATTGCGGTATTCGCTGGGACTCTGGATTTGAAAGTTGATTCTCTTGACTTCTTTCAGACTGGAGCTTCGTTTGAGCGACGGCTGGGGAAATCACATCAAAGCCATTCTTTAATAGTGCCTGTTCGATTGCTGGCTGAAGGTTTCCCCAATCCTGCACATCACATTCGACAGTTATTGAGGACGCCTGCGAGAACCCTGTGTCTGGTCTAACCACCACATCGTAAGTACCACATCCTATGAATGCCATGGTAACTAAAGTCACTACAAACAGAAAGGATTTATTCATTTGAATTCCCCCAAACAAAAATCCCCTACCGTTTGCGAGCCGTGCTGTCGGTCTCCCGGTTGAACGGGAACGGTAGGGGCCTAATAATACTCTTCGCATTACCCGCAAGTTTTTCCTCTGGCTGTATTCTACGCCATGGCCTTTGAAAAAACAAACGGCTACGTGTTATTCAAACAAGTCTGCATGTGTGCCAGTACGGATAAGAACAAGCTCGGTCTCAGTTAGCAAATATACCAGCAGCCAGTCCGGTTCAATATGACATTCACGACAGTCTTTGTATTCTCCGAGAAGGAAATGGTCTCTGTATCGTGGCTCGAGTGTTTTGCCATGTGCTAGCTGTTCTATCACTCCATGGAGCTTTTCCATATCGTAACCGCGCTTCAAACATCGCTTGTAATCTTTCCCAAACTTGGATAGCTGCCGGAGAGTTACCATCATCTCTGGAGTTCGTCAAAGAGTTCCTTCGTTGAATTGAACTTTTTTCCTTTTCCTGCTCGTGCTTCGGCTATTGCTTTGCGTGTCTCTTTGTTCGGGATTTCCACGGCAAACGGAATCCCTTTGTTGAGTTTTATTTGCCTGAAGAAAACACCGATTGCGTATGTCGTGTTCAGTCCCAGAGTACGGAGTATCTTCTCTACTTCGCTTTTCAGTTCAGGCTCAATTCGTGCCTGCACCATTGCTGTTTTCGCCATAACGTTATCCTTTTCTTAATGCTCTAAAATGTATTGCAAACGAAAGACAGGTGCAAGCACAGCTCAATTCTACCGCAGGCTGACAAGGAACCTCCTTACGAATTTCCTCAGTGTCCCTCCAGCATCTTGACAGCATTCGCCAGGTTTTCACGTCGAGCATGGGAGTAAATCAAAGTTGTCTTTAAGTCGCTGTGTCCCAATACTTCTTTCACGACTGCAATCGGCACTCCCCGGCGGACCATGTTGGAGGCTGTACTATGCCGGAGGCTGTTGAAGTGGAAGCACTCGCTGAGTCCGACAGTCTTGGCAGCATTGTTTTAGTTGCTTATGTGGAAATCCTGCTCATGCCTCAAGACGGGATGCTCATAGAAGACATAGTTCTTTATCCCCCGAACTGGACCTAAGAGCACAATAAGCTCTGGAGTGAAGTGTAGAGTATAGGATAAAAAGTAATTGGAGGGTTCGGAATTCGAAATCTGCGATCCGAAATCCGAAATTGTGTTTGTGGAGCTGAGGGGGATCGAACCCCTGACCTCGTGAATGCCATTCACGCGCTCTCCCAACTGAGCTACAGCCCCAGGTTTTCAAAGAATTCCTCCAAAAGGAACATGCATAATATAGATTTCCCCCCCTTCATCTGCAAGACGGGTGAGATTTGGGTAATGGCTCATATAGGTTTCACGCAGAGATCGCCGAGAAAGAAAATCGCGGAGAGCGCAAAGGGATTTTACGCTTTTCTCTGTGTACTCTGCGACTACTTTGCGCACTTTGCGTGAAATATTTCCACTGATATTTCAAACTGAGTTACTACCGATATTTGGGGCTCAAATCGGGCTAACGAGCGTCCCGTTTGTAAGTAATGGCTATGGCTTTTAACTTGCATCACTTGGAGGAAATTTCTACCGAATGAGCGTGGAAGTGAAAAATAGCGGCCTGGTGATTTCCGAAGATCTCCTGAGGCTCTTTGAAGGAATCGGGGAGGGCATGATAGTCACTAACCGCTTCGGGGAAATCGTAGGAATGAACAAGGCAGCCGAGAAGATTTTTGGTGTCGACAAGGACGTGAACCTGCGCAAGAATTCGGCCACACTCTTAAAAGGGCTCTGCGATCCCAGCACAAGGAACCCGGTTCTATCCCCAAATCTGCCGTTCAGCCAGACGATTGCCACCGAGCGTCCCGTCGAGTCGCGCGAATTCCTCCTGAAGAGGCAGGACGCGAAAGAATTTTACGTCCAGATTTCGACATCTCCTTTTTTCGGGGATGATGACAGTCTCGCCGGGACGCTCGGTATACTTATCGACGTGACCAACCGGCGAAAACTTGAAGAGACGCTCACCCAGAGGAACCTTCAGCTGAGCGCCATAAACCGGATCGCGACACTCCTGAATCGCACGATTGATTTCAGGGAAGTGCTTGAATATTCGGTCAGGCAGACAATGGATATTTTTATGGGCGACGCCGGTGCGGTGCTCCTGCCGGACAAGGCAGGGCGGAGGATTTTTGTCGCCGCGAGCGCGAACCTCGGTGAGGACTTCCTGTCCGAAGTGCACGGCTCGGAGATCGGCTCCACTGTCTTCGGCCGGGTGTTGAAATCCGACATGGTCGAATCGGTCAGTCGCAGCGAGAATCCGGAATCGATGCCGCGCTCTATGAAGAGATCGCCCTATGCTTCGGTAGTTGTGTTTCCCCTGAAAGCTAAGGGAAGGGCCGTGGGTGTCGGCGCTCTTTTCAGCGAAACGGACCGCGTGCTTGAAGATTCGCAGCGCGAGATCATGGAAGGAATCGGTACCGTGATCGGCGCCGCGATTGAGAACTCGAGACTTCACGAAGAGACTATACAGAAAACCAGACTCCTCGAGAGCAAGAACCGCGAGCTTCAGCAGTTCACTTACGCGATCACTCACGACCTGAAGTCGCCAATCCTTGTCATCGAAGGTTTCGCCCGCGAGCTGAAGAGAAGCGGTCATCTGGAGGTAGAACAGGACGTCCTGATAGATGCGATAATGACATCTTCAGCGCGCCTGCACTCGCTGGTCAACGACCTGCTCGACCTGGCCAGGGTCGGGAGTGTGGAAACGGTTCTTGAAGAGACAGATGTGGGTGAGCTCGTGGAACGCGTCCTGAACGACCTCTCGATCAGACTGACCGAGAAAAGGGTAAAGGTGTCGCTGGAGGGGAAGTTCCCGAAGTTGTACATTGTGACCCGGTACATCGAGCGGGTCTTCACAAACCTCATCGACAATGCGATAAAATATACCGGCGACCAGGCGAACCCGCTGCTTACCATCGGAGTTCAGGACAAGGGAGACCACTGTCTCTTTTACGTGCGCGACAACGGCATCGGTATACAGCAGGAATTCCATGAAAGGATATTCGCGATCTTTCAGCGAGTAAAGTCGAGCGACACCGAGAAAGTCGAAGGGAGCGGGCTCGGGCTTTCTTTTGTAAAAAAAATCGTCGAACTCAGCGGAGGGACCGTATGGGTGGAATCAGCCGGTAAAGGAAAAGGTTCGACTTTCTACTTCACTTTACCGAAACAATGATCGAGTCCGGAGATCCAGCCTGAACAAACGCACGCGCTAAACTTTCTTATATAAATTCCCGAATCACACCTATATGATTAATCTGAAAAAAAGAACCACTACACCCCCGACCCGGCTAGACGATTATCCGGCCGGATTCCAGGAGGCTTTCTTCTCAGCGCTCTCTGACGTTGTCTCCGCGGATGAACTTGATAAATCGATTACCTCCATAATTTCAGCGACACGCCGTGCTTTCAGCGGAAGTGCCGCCCTTTTCAGGCGTTCGGGAGATTCGACAGCTCTCGTACAGTTTTCGGCGGAGAAGCCGGATGAAATACCCGCGCTTCTCGTGAAGGCCGGGATCAGGCTGTCGGCAGGCAAGATACCTCTGACCGGCGGCAGAGCGAAAATATTTGAGCTTCCTTATGCAGAGTATGACGACCTTTTCCATCTGATCGGGGATATGACGTCATCCGCCGCGTGCAGAAAGATACAGCGCGATCTGAATTTCAGCTGGATAGCGACGGTGTCCGTCAAAACCGAATCCGCGGACTTTGCCCTGATGGTTCTGCTTCCCGAGAAGCCCCTGTCCGTGCGGCAGGATCTGAGCCGCTTCGGATTTCTCCTGAAAGCGGCCCATTACCTTTCCGGGGTCAAGGGAAAACTTCATGGACTCGAGACGAAGTTCGACGAGCAGTTCATCAAGCTGAAGAACGAGCTTCGGGAGAAGGAAAGCACTCACCTATTCCTGTTCAACGAGATGACCATACCCGCGGCGGTCATGGATGACCGCGGCGTTATTACCGAGGCTAACGATGTACTGAGGCAGCTAGCCGGAGAGGGAGTGAATCCGGTGGGCCAGTCCTTTTCGTCCCTGTTGGGCGAAGAGGAGCGCCGGGATTTTATCGAGTTTGCGATGAACGTGTCCCCCGGTGGAGACGGCATTACCTCCGTGCGGCTTTCGGGGAGGATTTACAGGGCTTATGTCAATGTGCGGAGGAAACAAGACGGCGCGCGAGGAATTTCAGTCGTGTATCTGGCGGACAACACATCGGATGTTGAGCTGCAGGGAGAACTCGGACGGACAATCGACGCTCTTCGCGCCGACAAGGCGACGGCGGAAAGGCTCGCCGAGGAAGCCGGTAAATATTCCGGGGAGATCATCAGGAGCTCCGGGATCCCGACGGTGCTCGTATCCGGCGGAACGATAAAACTGGCGAGTGAGTCGGCAGGCCGGCTTCTCGGAGCGCGCGAAGGGGACCGATTCAGGGACTTCCTTTCGCAAAACGGGATCCAGCCGCTTTCCGATGACGAGGCCGTTTCCGAGGTCGTAGATGCGAAACGGAGGACGCTTTCCGTATCAAGGTGGAAAATCGGGGATGATCTTTTTGTTGCGTTTACCGACGTAACCGAACTCAGAAAGACGGAGGGGGAACTCCGCAATTCGACCGTTGAAGTTGATAGGCTTTTCAATAGTTTCCTCCCGACCGCAGCCGTTAAGGGAGAGACGATCTCGAAATGGAACGACATGTTCGGGAGTCTCCTCAAGGAATTTCTTTCTTCGGACAGGAGCTTCGACGGGTTCCTGCGTTATCTCGGTGAATCGCCGGAGACGTTCAAGTCCGAGCTCCGCGCGGGCGGAATAGCCATGCGGATGTGCCGGACCACCGACAGGAAATATTTAAATGTCAGCGCCGCAGGCGCCGGCGACACGGTCTTCCTTTTTATGGAGGACATCACCGAACAGGAAATCCTGAAGCAGCAGCTCCGCACCGCGCAGGGTCTGCTCAACAATACACTCGAGTCTTTGGCGAAGGAGCCCATATTCGTTGTCGAGAACGGCGTGGTGCGCGCGGCTAACGTCGCCGCCAGGAACACGCTCTCCGTCAGACTGGATGAGCCTGTAGATCCCGGCAAAATGCTCGCCGGGATGGGCGTCGTGAACCGCGACGATATCGGTGAGCTCAACGGTGACTTCTATCGAGTGGAGACAGCCTCCGTCGGCGGTACGACGGTGTACCGCTTCAGGCTGGTGAACGTGGAGATTGAGCAGCGGGCGGAGATCGACCGGCTGAAGAGACGGCAGGAAATCCTCAGAGCTCTCTCCGCGGCCGACAGGTTCGACGGTATACTCCAGGGGCTGAACGACCTACTCAAGAACGACGGTTACGTCGACGCCAAGGTCATCGGCACCGGGACGGTCCTCGCGGCAAAGGAAACGGGCGACGTCTACCTCATGGCTACGGCAACCGGAAAAATCGAGCCGTCGCTGTCGCTCAGCCTGGGTGAAAGCGATATTACGGCAATCCGGCAGGGAGGAGTGCTGTCAAAAGTCGAGGTACCTGACACTACTTTCATGAATGTAATTTCGGCGGGTGATTCAGCCCTTTTGCTGCAGAGCACCGCGGTTGGCGACGCGTTCGGATTTGCTTCCGTCGCTCTGCCGAACAACGCCGTCTCATCGCAATACCTGGAGGACCTCGGAAAGGT
The DNA here is from genome assembly GCA_963806435.1 of uncultured Bacteroidota bacterium. Classification (GTDB taxonomy): domain Bacteria; phylum Bacteroidota; class Ignavibacteria; order Kryptoniales; family JAKASW01; genus JAKASW01. The sequence goes on along the minus strand of CAWEBD010000051.1, from coordinate 11,894 downwards.
CCTGAAGGCGGCCTCCTCCACCGCTGCGGGGCTGCACGCGCGCAGGTCCGCCGAGAAGAAGTTCGAAGACAGCGGGAAAGTGACGAGAGCAATTGTCGGATTGACCGGAATCGGAGTCGGTTCTTTTGAGGAGACTTCGCGCAGATCGATCGATTTGCTGAGGCAGATCTTCGGGGGCGAGTCCGCCGGGATCTATTCGATTGAGGGTGCATCGATGACGCTGCTGGCGTCCAACGGAACTATGCCCGGCGTGTTGTCGGTGCCCGGGACAAAATTCGGCGCACTCTCTCCCGCGAACCAGCTTGAGTCCGCCGACATGCGGACGGCCGAAGGAACTTATTTTGCCGTAAAATCCAGGCCACAGAAAATGACCCTGGTGTTTAGGTTCATCGGCGTTTCACCCGCGCCGTCGGAGCTGAACGCGATATCGTCGGTGGCGCTCGATATACTGGAGTCGAAGAGAGCGACGGAAGGACAGGCGAAAGTGTCGGCCCAGCTTCTGGACAATTCGAAGATGATGGGCGAGTTCATGACGCGGTTGTCGAGAGCGACGACTCCGGACGAGGTTGTTAAAGTCCTCGGTGATTCGCTCGCTCTGAAAAGCAGCGAGGCGAGCGTGGTGGTCAAGGCGGAGGAGGAACCGTCGAGGATGGGTCGGCCGATGGAAGTTGTCGAGAAAGAGGGCGCGGACCCCGCGCTATACATGGCGAACTTCATGAATGTCGGGCTCGGCGTCGTCACGATCCGGTGTCCGCGCGACCCGCTGTCGCGGACGATGGTCGAGCTCGCGGTCGACAAGATCCGCAGCATATTCGCGCTGAAGCTCCCCGCCGCCCAGAGCGAAACGGCCACGTTGCGTTCGAGGCTCGACAGGGCAAAAGAAGAGTTCGGCAGGCTTCGGGAGACCGTCGACAGGATACCGGGCTCGCTGAGGAACGCCCGGATTGAAATCGACAGTGTCCTCTCACGACTTTCCTTCGTAGTTGCCGACGAGAAGGTAATGCAGGAGATCAGGCTTCACCTTGCCTCGGCCGCGAAGGAGATGTCCATCGACCTCGATTATTCCGCGCGGAACCAGGACGAGCTGTTCGAGGGGGTCAGGACCGCGGTCATCGACTCTGGCGGGACAGCGGGCAAAATCAGGAAATTCGACACCTCTGCACTGACTGAATTCAGAGCCGATCAGGCAGCTTTCGACCTGCTGAAGGATTTGTTCGCCAATTTCGTCATGATAGCCGGCGCGGGCGAGTGTGAAGTACTCATGATGACCGCGCAGCCCAGTCCCAACGAGGCCGCCGAGGGAAAAGGAAAGCATGTAAGCATCAGGCTCACCGGCGGCGAAAATGAAATTCTGCACGACAACGAGGTCAAACGGAGCGCGAGCGTGCAAACACTGATTTCTAAGCTTGAGAAGCTGGGATACAGGGTTGATTCGAGGGCGCTCGGAAACGAACTCACTATGGATGTTTGCGAAGTGAAGGCGATCGAGGCTGCCGGTGAGGATGTCGTGAGTGCTATCCTGGTCGAAGACGACAAGAAGCTGGTGGAAGAGGAATCGCAGAACCTTTTACAGGTCTTCTCACGCCTCAGGGTGGCCGGAGATGCCGTTGAAGCCGCGAAGATTTTCGAAGCCGAGAAATTTAACGTCGCATTTGTCGACCTTAGCCTCCCTTCGATCAATGGAAGGGAGCTCTGCAGGCAGATAAAAAAATCCCAGCCTGGGTGTGTGACAGTCCTCTTGACTAATCGTGAAGGGGAAGAGAAATCGGAGGGCGTGGATCATATTGCGCTGCGCCCGCTCGAGGAAGAGGCGGTCCGGAGCTACTTACACGGATAGTTCCCGAACCAGGCCTAATGACCGGGCAGATCGGAGATGAGCGTCTATGGAACCGAAGATTTCGCTGTGTATGATCGTTAAAGACGAGGAAGCTTCTCTTGACAAATGTCTGGAGAGCGTACAAGGTGTCGCCGACGAGACGATAATCGTGGATACCGGGTCAACCGATTCCAGCGCCGATATCGCGAGGCGGCACGGGGCCAAGGTCCTCAGTTATCCCTGGCAAAACGACTTCTCGGAAGCCCGCAATTTCGCCCTCGAAGCGGCGTCGGGCGATTGGGTGCTCGTACTTGACGCCGACGAGGAACTTCCGGATGATACCCGTGCGAGGATAAAAGATATCGTGAAGACATCGAACGCGGACGGGCTCGAACTGGTCGTCAGGAGCCCGATGCCTGAAACGGACATCCTCAAATTTGAAGACGTGAAAATTGTCAGGCTGTTCAGGAACAAGAAAGAGTTCCGGTATGTCATGCCGATTCACGAACAGATCAGGCAGTCCATCGAGAAGAACGGCGGAGTTGTGAAGGCAGCCGACCTGACGATTTTGCACCACGGCTATTCGAGCGGAATGGCCCAGGGAAAAGGAAACAGGGCACAAAGAAATCTCGGGATCCTGAGCAATGCAGTTTCGTCTTCACCGCGGAATCCATATTTGCACTATCAGCTCGGGGTGACCCTGATGAGCATGGGAAGACGGGACGAAGCTTACAACGAATTGAAGAATGTCCTGCGTCTGGAATATGAATCGATGGGGGCACCGGTACTGGAGCGATTCTACATGAAACTTTCCCAGCTTGCGCTCGAAAAGAACCGGAACGAAGAGGCGATACAATACGCCCGTAAGAGCCTCGAGTACAATCCCGCCAACAGCATTTCGATGTATGTCGTGGCCGTAAGTCTTTTGTCGATGAACAGAATCGCGGAAGGCTACCAGGAGCTTCTGAGAATCAAGCAAAAGCAGGACGGGAGTCTCCGGCTGGATATTCAGCTTGAGCACCTCATTAAGGCCTGCAAGGAACTGTTGGGGATCTGAATACCCTCCGTTAAGGCGCTTGTTCGGCAGTATTCCTGCCTCAAGGCGCCTAAAGTTCACCGGGGCTAATCCGATACTAATGCTAAGGCACGCCCGTGTGCTGAGACCTCCGGCACGAAGCGTTTCCGGGAAGGCAGGCAGTTCGGCGTGCAGGCATGGTGGCGAGAGGAGCGCCGCCGCAGCCTCAGCAAAAGGACTCCTCTTGCGGCAAGGACGCCGCGCGAAAAACAACATGGAGGTAATACCATGAGCACATCGGATGGCTTCCGCATAGCGACGAACATCGGCGCTTTGAACGCGTACAACGCGTTGAGTAATATTAACCAACAGCTTCAGACCGCACAGCTTCAGCTCGCGACCGGTAAGCGTATCAACAGCGCAGGAGACGATCCTGCCGGGTACACGATCGGCACGAAGTTGCAAGCCCGTTCAGCCGGCCTTAGCCAGGCCCTCACAAACGTCACCGACGCGCAGAGCGTCCTTTCCACAGCTGAAGGCGGACTGCAGGCGATCAACAACATCCTGATCAACGTGAAGACGCTGGTCACGGAGGCTGGAAACGCCGGTCTTGGTTCCGACGAACTTCAGGCGATCGTCACTCAGGTGAACGATTACATGAACGAAATCGGGCAGACGATCTCCCAGACCAAGTTCAACGGTTCTGCTCTGATCGATACCACTTTCACCGGAAAGTCGTTCCAGGTCGGTGCTGACAGCGGTGACACCCTCGGGGTTAGTATCTCAACGGCCGTCGATTCATCCGCTCTTGGACTCAGTGCTCTGAACACGACAAACATCGGAGTTGGCGCGACTCTTACGAGCGTAGACGCCGCTATCAACACCGTTTCTCAGGTGTTGCAGTACGTCGGATCGCTGGAGTCTCGTTTGAGCTTCAAGGAGCAGGTGCTTAACACTTCGGTCACGAACGTTGAATCGGCAACTAGTGCAATAATGGATGCCGATCTCGCGAAAGAGCAAGTGAACGCGACAAAGCTGCAGATACTGCAGCAAACGGCTATGGCTCAGTTGGCACAGGCGAATACCACGCCCAGTGGAATTCTGAAACTGTTCCAATAATCGGTCTGAGAGAAGCACTCCGCCAAACAGGCGGAGTGCCCTCTCACCTTAACGCGAGGTGAATCAATGGAAGCTTTAGCATATAAGCCGAAGAACGCACTGTCAGGCTATAAACAAAATGAGTTAATGAGCTTCTCGCCGGTTCAGTTGATACTGAAACTGTACGACTACGTAATAGTCCAATCAAAACGCGGCGACTCGGAAAAAGTCAACGCGGGACTGGCACAGCTTATTGCTTCGCTAAATTTCGACTACAATGAAATAGCCCTGGGTTTCTTCCGCCTGTACAGGTACTGCCAGACGAGAAGCAGAAAGGGCGACTTTGAGGAAGTTATCACCGTGATCAGTGAACTGCGTGCCGCATGGGCGCAGGCATTCAAACTATCATAGAATTCGAAGGATAAGATAATGTCATACTCAGTCTCTTCCGCGTCCTCGGGTTCATCGTCAGCGGTTGATCAGCTGGTACAGCAATACGTCCAATCTATAAGTACGCCGGTTTACCAATTGCAGGCCCAGCAGCAGACCGTAAACTCGCAAATAACCTTCTATCAGGATTTCCAGAAGAAGCTGTCGGCCCTGCAAACCCAGGCGAACAGTCTGGCCCAGGTCGGCTCTCTTACTCCCCTCGCCGCGAAGGCCGTTACGTCTTCGGACTCAACAATTGCAACCGCTACTGCGGGTAATGCGGCTGTTTCCGGGACTCACACGCTTCAGGTGAGCCAGCTCGCGAAATACGATACGCTTGTCTCGGGTCAGCTTACGCAGAGCGGTACAGATATTTCGACTGCAACCGGTGCAGGGACATTCACTTTCTCCGTCACCATCAACGGCACATCTACAAACCTGAACGTAAGTGTTAATGCGGGCGATACGAACGCTACAGTGATGGCAAATATGGCGGCGGCGGTGAACAACGCGGGCATCGGCGTCACCGCTTCGGTGGTGAACGATACCAGCTCGACCGCGAGACTTGTTTTCACGAGCAAGAACAGTGGCTCTACTAACGCGATAAGCGTAGCTGACGTGACCGGCACTCTCGCGCAAAACGTCGGATGGACGAGCAGCGTGATCAGCGGCAGAACGGCGTCAAGTGCCACGGGCGCGGGTTTTGTAAACAGCTCCGTCAGCTCCCTCGACGCGAATTTCACACTCGACGGGATCCCGATTGTGCGCGGCACGAATTCTATCACGGACGTGCTTGCCGGAGTTACGCTCAACCTGGCAGGTACGCAAGTGTCAGGGGCAAATCCCATCAACCTATCGATCACGTCGGACACGTCGTCGGTACAGACCACGATACAGAATTTCATCAACGCGTACAATACGGCCATGACCACGCTGCAAAATAACCTGAAGACCGACCCGACGACGTTGTTGCGCGGCCCATTTGCGGGAGACGTGAGCTTCATGAACCTGCAACTGTCCATGCAGAACATAGCAATGGGTGATGTATCCTCGGTCCAGAGCGGTAACCCGACCGACTTGAGCTCCATCGGCATCACTCTCAATTCCGACGGTACGCTTACCATCAGCGACCAGTCAAAGTTGACAAGCGCGCTCAGTTCGAATCCGAATGCCGTATCGGATCTGTTCAACTCATCCGACGGTGTTGCCGTCCAGATGAATACGCTGATGAAGCAGTTTGCGAACGCCGGCGGCGTAATGGACCAGAAAATCAGCGGTGCTCAGGACCAGGTCACCGCAATGAACAACCAGATAAGCGCGATGCAGTCGAGTATCAATATCCAGGCGGACGCCATGCGGCAGCAATTCACCGCCTACGAGTCGATGCTCATACAGCTTACCAATACTCAGAACTCGCTCAACAGCATCTGGAACAGTATGTATTATTCGAGCGGATCTTCCGGTTCTTCTTCTACCACTACCGGTGGTTGATGAAAAACCTAATTTCGGGTCGCGAAAGGAAATCGAGTTTAAAATGAGCGGTGAAGAAAGAGCACAGGAAATCATAAGAGATTTGGCAAAGAACGCCTCTCTTATCAGGGAAAAAGTCAAAGAGGGCAAACTCGAGGAATCGATGAGACTGACAGGTCAGCGGGTGGCATTGATTGAGGCGCTCCGGGAATTGAAGGACGCTAAAGTTTCGCTCGCGAATTCCGATGTAAAAGATGAGATGGCTCTCATCATGAAAAACATCGAAAATGACGTGTCTGAAGCGGCCGGCAGCATAAATGCCAGGCTTTCAGTGTTGATGAAGGAGCTAGCCACGATGAAAGGCGCTAGAAAAATTGCGGCCTATGCAGTAATGCGGCATTCCGTCCCGACACATGATTATTCTGGACAGGACATCTCCCAATTCAATAATGAGCGGGATAAGATACAAGGAGGACGCTATGGCCATTAGCCCTATTGACCCGGGTCTCAGCCTCGAAAACTTGAAGGAAGTCAAGAAGAAAGTGAACGCATCAACAGATAAGACTTCTCCAGGAGAAGAAAATTCTGCGGGGAGTGTCAGCGACAAGGTTGAACTTTCGCCTGAGGCAAAGAGGCTTCATGACGCGCAGATCCAGAGCAAGCTGACGGAAATACGCGGGAAGATCGACAGTGGATTTTATAATTCAGACGAAGTCCTCAACGCTGTTGCCGGTTCGCTTGTGAAGGTCATTCGCGCCAAGTAACCAGGTCGCTCTCCCGGTTCCAATCACTTCCGACCATTCAGGCGGGGGTTGAAGTGATGTGCCCACCCGTTTCAAATCTTCTTCATCCCCAGTGAACCTGCTTCTTGGACAATTGTGACAGTTATTCCCAGCACTTTCGTACAGTTACAATTTCAGCCGTGCTGACCCTTGATTTTGGGCCCTTTCGTTGATAAAATGACATGATTAAGCAGGAGCAAATGAGGAGTCTGATAGGAGTTGTCTTGATACTGGGTGGTCTTACATTCATTCAGATGGGATGCGCACCCGATGCCCCGCATGACAATCCTCTGGACCCTAATTCCTCCAACTACAAAGCCCAAGGGAGGGTTACCGGCAAAGTGCTCAGTTTGAGTCTGCCGTATGCCGGGATATCGAACGCGCTTGTGACCGTAGGGCAGAACGGCTCCGCTCAGGTGACCGCTTCCGACGGGAGCTTCAGTATTGCCAACGCTCCCTCCGGGAAGATTACTGTAGTGATTTCCAAGCCCGCATATCTCTCGGATACGCTGTATCTGAATCTACCGGTCGGAGGGAACGTCGACACGACTATTCACATAGACGCGCTTCCCCAGATCACAGGCGCGCAGGTCATCACGAGCAAAATAGACCATTGGTGGCCGGGTCCGATTTATTCCGCCACCGTTACGGCCGACGTGTCAGATCCGGACGGCCAGTTGGATATAATCGACTCGACGGTGCAGGTACAGGTGGACTCTCTCTCGTTTCTTCTGACCCGCACTACGGGAAGTAATTATCAGGTAGTCATCGACGCCTCCCAGCTTCCTAACCAGGACCTGCAGGGGCTCGTAGGAAAAGTGTTCACTATCTCCGCGGCCGACCACGAGAACGGCAGGGGAGGGAGTGGACCCTTCTATGTCTCGCGCATCATCGAGCCGGAAGCTGTCCCTACTTCCCCGACCAGTCTCCAGTCTTCGACTCCGTCACCCGTGCTTGAATGGAATCCGCCAACCATCTCTTACGATTATACATACCAGCTGCAGATAGTTCATATCGACACGAGCACGGGTATCCAGACGGTTGCGTGGTCGCAGGCCGGTTTAAGCTCATCATACGTTTCATTCAATTACCCGGGGTCTCTCGGATCGGGAACATATTTCTGGACCGTAACGGTGAACGACGACTACGGTAACAGCTCCCGGTCGAAAGAGGCATCTTTCGTGGTGCCATAGAGAGGAACTAATGCCGGAACAACAGAGAGATAATTTCACCGTCCTTTACGAGATCGCCCAGCGGATAAACTCAATTCTTGATGAGGGGGAATTGCTGGAGCAAGTACTCGAGACGGCCATGGCGCATCTCGATGCCGAGAGAGGGTACATCGTGATGGTCAACCCGTCCGATCAGCGCGGGTTCAGCGTCGTTGTTTCGAAAAATTTCAGCACGCCTAAGGACGCCGACGAATCGGCGGCGTCCTCGTCCGTCATGAACAAGGTGTTCACCACCGGAGAACCGGTACTCGCCTTCGACGCTCTTAACGACGAGAGATTCGAGGCTTCGAGAAGCATAGTCGCCCAACAGATCCTTTCGGTCATCTGCGTACCGCTCCGGCTGCAGGACCAAACTCTGGGCGCGATCTATCTCGACAGCACGAAGTCGCGCGGCAAATTCAACAACGAGACCCTGAAGTTCCTGGCGGTATTCGGGAATCTCGCCGCAGTTGCGATTGAAAATGCCCACCGGTACGACAGGCTTAAAACCGAAAACGTGCGGCTCCAGAACGAAGTCAAAAGCACGAACTTGTTCCCAGGGATAATCGGGAAGAGTAAACCCTGGACTGCGGCGCTGGATCTGGTTCAACGTGTCGTCGATACAGATGTATCCGTCCTGATTACGGGTGAAAGCGGGACCGGCAAAGAATTGATAGCGCGAGCTATCCACAGTCAGGGCAAGCGGAGGGATATGTCTTTCATGGCGATAAATTGCTCCGCAATACCCGAACAACTTCTCGAGAGTGAACTTTTCGGTTACAGGAAAGGCGCTTTCACCGGAGCCAATGCGGATAAGAAGGGCCTCGTGGAATACGCCGACGGCGGGACGCTTTTCCTGGATGAAGTGGGCGACCTCCCTCCCGCGCTTCAGGCGAAATTTCTCAGGGTTTTGCAGGAAAGAGAAATCAGGAGGCTGGGTGACCATGAAAGCAAGAAAGTCAATGTGAGATTGATATCCGCCACGAACAGGAATCTCCAGGAGGAAATCAAGGGGGGGAGATTCAGGGAAGACCTGTTTTTCAGGCTCAATATAGTGGAGATCCACCTCCCCCCGCTTCGTGACAGGCCCGACGACATCCCGGTCCTTGCGAACCACTTCATGAAGAGTGCGTGTGAGACGCACGGGCGGAATGTGAGGAAGATCGCCTCCGGTGCGATGTCGAAACTGCTGAAACATCCGTGGTACGGAAACGTTCGCGAACTCCAGAATGTTGTCGAGCGTGCCGTGGTGCTCTCGAGAGGCGATGAGGTTTCCGAGGAGGATCTGAAACTTGAACAGTACTCTGAAGATGGATTAGTGCAGTCGGGCCTCACGCTCGAAGAATTCGAGCGGAAACTTGTGGAGAAAACGCTGGGCGAGACCGGCGGCAACCGGACCAGGACCGCAGAAAAGCTCGGAGTCTCGCTCCGGTGGCTGCAGTACAGGCTGAAGGAATGGGGCGGTGACTCAAGATAGCTTCACGATCCTCGAGCTTATCAGCCAGAGCTCAACCACAAGCGTGTACAAGGCTCACCAGAACGTGCTGGACAGGATCGTCCTGCTGAAGGTCCTTCATAAGCATTTGCTGAGGGACAAAGATCTCATCGCGAGGTTCACGCGGGAAGCCAAAGCGTGTGCCATACTGAAGTCGGATAACATAGTGCAGGTCTACGATCTCACCGATGTAGACGGCGCGCCGGCTATAGTCATGGAATTCGTCGAGGGGAAGTCCCTCGAGGATCTTCTCGTTGACGCCGGCGTTCGTTCTGAAGAGCTCCTGCTGAAGGTCGCCACGTCTGTGCTCCGGGCGCTCTCCTTCGCGCATGAAAGCGGTGTTACGCACCGCGATATCAAGCCCGGCAATATACTGGTGTCGGAGAGCGGCGCAATAAAGGTCACCGACTTTGGCCTTGCCGCAGTAGCCGACGCCCCTTCTCTCACGATGGAAGGGAGCCTGATCGGCACGCCTGCTTACATGTCTCCTGAACAGGCGAGGGGTGAAGCGGTCGACAATAGGACAGACCTCTTCTCGCTTGGTATTACGCTTGTGGAGGTCCTGACAGGCGACAAGATACTCGCGGGAAGGTCATACGCGGAATGCATCAACAAGATTCAGTCTTTCGATTTGGAGTCGATACAGTATCTTGCTCCACGCTGTTCCCCGCATGTGTATGAATTCTTGAAGAAGCTCCTTGCTCCCGATAAAAATGACAGGTTTGCCTCCGCCGGCGAAGCGCTTGAATTTCTCGGACCGGGCGCGGTCGGCGCGGAAATCAAACCGGAGTCAGCCACGCGCCGTTCCGGCAGGACCAGGAACGTTTTGCTCGCGGGCGCGGTTGCAGCTGTTCTCATCCTCGTAGTCGGACTGTCGTTTGTCTTCAAACACCCGTCGCAGAAAAGCTCGGATATTGTTCCCGACTCCACTGCTGCTGTTGGAATAGAGCCCGCGGCAGTGAAAGAATCCGGACCGGCCGAAAAGAAGTCTTCCCCTGCGGAAAAAGACAGTGGGGAGAAAGATGGAATGAAATCTGCCGGCGACGTTGCAACCGCTAAAAAGGATTCCATAGGGATTTCCAGGGCAGTTGGTGAAACCGTGGCGTCCGCGCAGGTGGGCAGCGACTCCGGTTATATATCGATTCACTGCACCCCGTGGGCGATTTGAACCGCCGCTGGCCAGACGGGAAGGACAAGCCTCGCACGGTTAGTCCGGGTTGTGCAGATCTCCTGGTAAAGGCCTTTCGCCAAAGTTGATGATCGAGCGGCGCAGGATCTGCCCCGATGCATCGACGCTCAGTCGCGCGCGCCGATTTCGAAAGAAGAAACTCAAGCGAAACTCGCCTTCATGTCTATCGATACCACGTTCACAGATGCTCGTGATCGCATGTTTTCGCATCAGCGCAGGTACATCGCCTGGAAGCACATCCAGGAGCTTGCCCAGAAGGGCCGCATCGACCAGGATTGTCTTTTCGTTGATTTCGACCTGCATGGGGTGCGATTTCTCCGGAATTAGTCGCCTTGACCCGGCTTGGCTGAGAAATACTGTTCCAGCTTGTTGGCGACGCCATCGAACTCTTTCGCGTCGGCGGGTGGCTCACGTTTGATGGTGATGTTGGGCCAACTCGACTGCATAATCCGCATTCAGCTTGAGCCAGCTTTCGAGGCCGGGCTCAGAGTCCGCTGAGATGGCGTCGGCCGGGCACTCCGGCTCGCACACGCCGCAATCGATGCATTCGTCGGGATGGATGACGAGCATGTTTTCGCCCTCGTAGAAACAGTCCACCGGGCAGACCTCGACGCAATCCATATATTTGCACTTGATGCAATTGTCGGTGACGACGAAGGTCATGGCGCCTGCTCCGCTGGCCATGGCTGGTCCGGCCGGTAAAACAAAGCGAGCTTCAGGCTCTCGGCGATACGTTCAGCCTTGATACGTAGAGCGTTCGGCTGACGCTGTCGTCGAATAATTCGCAACATGTGGCGTCAAACAGCGTCCAACCAGCGTTGAAAAGTTCTGGCTTCGTCGTCCGTCCAAGCCGAAGATGCGTGGCTACCGGATTGCCCTTGTAGCGCCCGGTCGTCAGCATCACCGACGACCAGAAAGCATACATCTTGGTCAAATGCGGTTGCCAGTCGCCGGGAATGGCGCGGGCGAAAATCGGCGCAAGCTCGGGTCGACGGCAACCTTGATGTAGCCTAGGCCAGAACGGCGCTCCCGTCCGAAACGACGGCGATCGTGTTCGACTTGATCGTGTAAGTATAGACGCTCTCCGGCTCATCGTGGATTTTCAGGCAAGGCTCGGCGACTCCGGGCGTGTAGACGAGCGAAAGGATCTCGCGCGAATCGAGTTTCTCTTGGAAACCACGGAGAGCTTGCCCTGGAGTTCGGCGTGCAGTTTAAGAGCCATTTCCTTGTTATTCATATTGTTTCCTTGCTTTTTTTCTTACTACTGAACACTACGAATATAGTATGTTTTCTGGCTCGACCCGAATATCGGAAATCCCGTTGCGAACGGACTGACCCTTTGAACGCTTATCCAGCAATACGTAATCTACTCAGTAGAGGACACAACAT
>CAWEBD010000050.1:0-4043 GCA_963806435.1 uncultured Bacteroidota bacterium | reverse complement strand
GCCAATTGCTTCTATCGTGACATCGCCGATACCCCTGGCCGGGAAATTCACAACTCTCAGAAACGATGCGTCGTCCCGCGGGTTTATGACAAGCTTCAGGTATGCCAGGAGGTCCTTGATCTCTTTACGCTTGTAGAAAGCGAGTCCCCCCACGATAATGTAAGGGATGCCGCCCCGGTTGAATGCTTCTTCCAGGGCGCGTGACTGGTAATTCGTCCGGAAGAGCACGACGAAATCCTTCAGCTGAAGCTTGTCCTTGATGCTCTCGTCCCTGATCTTCTGGACGATCTTGTAGCCTTCATCCCGGTCGCTTTCGCATTCGAGCACCGAAAGCTGCTCGCCTTCGTGGTTCTCAGTCCACAGTTCCTTGTCCAGTTTCCGCTGGTTGTGGACAATAACGGAGTTTGCCGCCTTCAGGATTTTCCCCGTTGATCTGTAATTCTGCTCGAGCCTGAATATTTTGCAGTCCGGGTAGTCCGTCTGGAAATCAAGTATGTTCTGCAGGTCCGCACCGCGCCACGAATAGATGCTCTGCGCGTCGTCGCCGACCACGCACAGGTTCTTGTGCCTCTCCGCAAGAAGCTTGAGGAGCATGTATTGCGCGCGGTTCGTGTCCTGGTATTCGTCCACGAGAATGAACCTGAACTTGTTCTGGTATTTCTCCAGCGAGGCGCGGTCCCGGTTGAAGAGGACGATAGGTTTGATAAGCAGGTCGTCGAAGTCCATCGCGTTGCTCTTTTTCAGCCGGTCGTCGTATGTCGCATAGACGTCCGCTGTGACCTGCTCGAGCCTGCTCTTTGCGGAGTGTTCGAACTGCGACGGAAGTATGAGGCCGTTCTTCAGCTTGCTGATCTGCCACCTTATGCCGGCGGGCGCATAGACCTCTTCGGAGAGGTTACGCTCACGGAGGATCTGTCGGATCATCTTGAGCGAATCTTCTTCGTCGTAAATGGTGAAGTTCGAAGTGTAGTCCAGCTTCTCGGCTTCCATTCTGAGTATTTTCCCGAACAACGAATGGAACGTCCCGATCCAGCTGTAGTATCTTTTTTTGTCCCCGTCCATCCCCAGCATTTTCTCGGTCCTTGACCTCATCTCGTTCGCCGCCTTGTTCGTGAATGTGAGGCAGAGGATATTGTGAAACGGCACACCTATCGAAACGAGATATGCCACCCGGTAGGTGAGGACTTTGGTCTTTCCGCTACCGGCGCCGGCGAGGACGAGCTCCGGCCCCTCGACGGATTTAACTGCGGATAGCTGGGCGGGGTTGAGGTCTTTTAGAAAATCTGTGTTCATCTCCGGCGAAGCTTCTTCTTTGCCAACATCTTATCGGCAAGCGCTATTTGTTCTTTAACTCTTTTCAGGCTTGTGCCGCCGTAGACATCGTGTCTCTCCACGGATCTTGTCGGATCAAAGATTTTATAGTAGCCTTCGTCGAACAGTTCGGAGATGTCTTTCAATTCCAATCGGGTGAAATCTCTCAGCCGCTTCTCTTTTATCGTACCGGTGAGCACGAGTTTACCGACGATCTTGTGGGACTCGCGGAAAGGGACCCCCTTCTCGACAAGGTAGTCCGCGATGTCGGTCGCGTAAATGGAATCGTCGGTGTTTCGCATTAGATTCTGTCTGCGGATCTTAAGCGTCGATATCACCCCCGCGAAGACCCTCAGCGATGAGCTGAGCGTGTCGACGGAATCGAAGAGTGGCTCCTTGTCCTCCTGCAAATCCTTTGAATATGTGAGGGGGAGGCCCTTCTGCAGCGTGAGGAGGGTGTTCAGATTCGCGATGGCGCGGGCAACCTTTCCCCTGATGAGTTCGAGAGAATCGGGGTTCTTCTTCTGCGGCATCATGCTGCTGCCAGTCGAATAAGCGTCATCCAGCTCGACAAACGAAAACTCGGTCGAGCTCCACATGATGAGGTCTTCAGCAAACCGGCTGAGGTGGATGAGGGTCTGCGCCGCGGCAAAAAGGAAGTCGTTAATGAAATCGCGGTCGCTCACGGCGGCTATGCTGTTCGGCGAAAGCTCCCGGAAGCCGAGTTCCCGCCTCAGCAGCTCCCGGTCCAACTTAATTGTGGAACCCGCGACTGCGCCCGAGCCCAGCGGTAATACGTCGATCCTCTTCTCCAGATCTTCGAACCGACGCCGGTCGTTCTCAAGCATGAAGAAGAGAGACATGAAGTAGTGTCCAAGCCTGATGAGCTGTGCCTGCTGAAGGTGGGTGTAGGAAGGGAGGATGGCATCCGTGGTCCCCGCCGCGAGGTCGCGGACACGGGATTGCAGCTCTTGGATGAGTGCCATCGCCTCAATATTCGCCGACTTTAGGAATATCCTTTCGTCGGTCGTTACCTGCTCGTTCCGGCTCCTGCCGGTGTGAATCTTCTTGCCCGCTTCTCCGACCTTCTCCACCAGCCTTCTTTCGATGGCGGTATGAATGTCCTCATCTTCGGGTTTGAACTTGAATCTGCCGTTCGCGAAATCTTTCCCAATTTCCGTAAGGGCTCTTGCGATCTTTGATTGCTGTGATTTCGGGAATACGCCTGCCTTTGCCAGGCCAGCCGCGTACGCCTTGCTCGCTTCGATTTCCTCTTTCCAGAGTCTTTTGTCAAAGGGGAGCGAGTCGTTGAACTCCCCCATCAGCTTCGACACGCTCTTCGTGAATCTTCCGCCCCACAGTTTTGGCATAACTATCTAAGCTCCAATACCATAGTTACGGTCAGGATAAATAAATATTGTGGCGGGACAAATTCCAAGAAACAAAAATTCAAATTTCAATTGCTGACGCTACCTTTTCAATTTTGCGATTAAGTTGGAACTTAGTTTTTGTTTGGAAATTGGAACTTGGTGTTTGGAGCTTATTTCCAGTGGAGTCAATACTTTTCTGTTCGATTTGATGTCTTTCTTGAACAGGTCATGGAAAGCTTTCCAAACCTTGCCGGGCTTTCCGTCACCTATGGTCCGCCCGTCATATTTTACAACCGGGGCACAGAAAAATGAAGTACTGAAGAATAGTATCTCGGCCGCGTTGTACGCATCTGGAAGGGGAATGTTTTCCGTTCTTACGCCGGAGATGACTTTCTTCTTCACCAACTCGGGAGACATTTCCATTGCTCTGGCGAGGGTCGTCCCGCGCAATATCTTCTCGGGGGGAGGTATTCGGAGGATGCCGTCCTTCCCGACCACTGCCACGTTCTTGTTTGAGCCTTCCGTTATATTGCCCGAGTTGTCCACGCCTATTGCCGCATCCGCTCCGCTCCCTTTTGCCGAAAGTTCCATCAGAGCGTTGGAGAGGTAATCCACGGATTTGACCTGCGGAGAAATTGGCGGGTGCATCTGCGTCGGGCTGGTCGCGGCAATCAGCCCGGTTTTGAAGTAACCCTCCGGCGCCGGTGAAAACTTGCCGATAAGCACGTACAGGTTTGGTGAGATAGCTTCGTGCGGGTAAACGCTCATGCTCCCGTGCCCGCGCGAAACAAAGAACCGCGCGATGAAATCTTTCCTCCCGGCAGCAATCCCGAGTTGTATAAGAAGTCGCTTCAGGTCATCCGCGGAAAACGGGGGCGTGATCCCGATCGCGTTCGCCGAAAAAAAGAACCTCTCTATGTGCTGATCGAGGAGGTAGTAATTTCCGCTGACGCAGAGGGCATTGTCGAATACGCCGTCGCCGCGTACATGCCGCTCAATCCGGTCATTTTAATATCTATGCCGTAACAACTGCTGATGATGCACTCGAGTTACTTACGGGGTTAGATGCAGGTATTGCCAACGAGCAAGGCACCTATCCGCTGGAATCATTCAATGGTCAGGTCGAAGCCCAGCTGCTTCAATTTTCAATGATTAAAAAGGATTTTAATAGCAAATTCGATAATTGAATCTAAATTTAACTTCAACAAACAAAAACGAGAAAGCCTGTGACATAAGCACTGCCGGCCAATTTAAATACTATACGTTAAGTTTGTCGTGGTCGCCGGAATTTTGTCGTTCTCATCCCGGCAACAAAGAGCCACAATGTAAGTTGCAACTGGCTGTTCTGTCTCTATCTTTTAC
>CAWEBD010000049.1:0-6246 GCA_963806435.1 uncultured Bacteroidota bacterium | reverse complement strand
TGTTGACTATCCGTATACCAGGGTTCGACTGCGCTCACCCTCAAAAGAAGCTAGCTCACGAGGGAAGGTCTCGAATCACCCTCCCGCCGCTCCTTTATCGGCCCCCCTCCGATACCCTACGGCCGTACCGAATAACCCGTAGGGCCTCACCGCCGACCTTGGCTTACGCGCTCGCGCTCAGGCGAAGAAAAAAGAGGTTCGCGTTTTGTTCTCCTTCTCCTTCTCCTTCTCCTTCTAGTGTCGTTCCTGTTGCGTTGGGTGTTCGTATGGTGTTCGTCTTATATTGACACGCCACCCGAACACCTGATAACTGGAGGCATGGCCTACTTCGTCAAGCTTTATGGTTCAATCCTTACGTCCACAATCTGGGCCCTTCGGCCCGAGCGCGACCTGTTCATCACAGCGCTACTCATGGCTCGGCCTTACGTTCTGGACCATCCAGAACCCCAATTGTGCGTGGATAGCCTAAAAGAGACGGGATGGGTAGTTCCTCCTGGCCGGTATGGATTTTGTGAGGCTTCCGGTCCAGGCATAATCCGAGAGGCCGGTGAGACAGACCGAAAGTCCGGAACAGAGGCGCTTCGGCGCATGGGAGAGCCTGAGCCGGAAAGTAGATCTCAAGCCCACGAAGGCCGTCGATTGGTTCGCCCTCACGTCTCCGAGGCCGATGGCAATTCTGTGATCGTCGAGTCGGATGAAATCATAATAATCACCGCCGACGTTCGCCGCCGGGATACTCTTGCCGGTAATTGCATATCCCGGTATGACCGGGTTTGATTCCAAAAGGAAATTCATCTGGATTTCCCTCGCGGTCCGCGCCTTCGTTTCCGTCCGCAGCCGCGCTTCTTCGGCTTTTTTCTTTTCCGTTATGTCTCGGTAGATCGCGTAATCGCCGATCTGCTTCCGGTTGTATATTATCGGCGCGCAGAGTATTGAGAGGTCAAAGGGTGTCCCGTCTTTTCTGTTTCGTTTCGATTCGAGTTCGACCCGCTCGCCGTTCCTGATTCTTTCCGATATTTGACCTGCTTCATTCCGGAGTTCTCTCGAAGTAACGAGGTCGTTTATCTGTTTTCCGACCGCCTCCTCGCGCGAATATCCGAACATCCTCGTGAACTCGTCGTTGACATTGACGATGACATCGTCGTTGTCGTGCCAGATGATTCCTTCGGGCGCGGTTTTGAAAAGCCTTTCAAGGTAGACCGCCTGGACGCGGAGCTGCGCCTCCTCCTTCTCCAGTCCGGCGAGGCTTTTCTCCAGTTCATCGCGGGTCGGCTTCTTCATCGGTCACACCTTTATCGCGAGAATTGCACGTCTCGCACTTTTCCCATCGGAGGGAAACACAGCGGAAATACTACTCGAGAAACCGTTAAGAAGGCCCCAACGGTTGAAGGAAACGCTGTTCATGACTTAGCCTCTGACGCAGAAAGCTATCCTGAGTCGTGAAGAAAAGCAATCACCAGGGGCGCACAAGAGCGCCTGGAAACTTTAAATCCTACTCATCAAATCGTAAACAAAATCGAGATCCAAAATCAATAGATACCGAAATCGACTTGGGATTTTGGCGCTTAGGATTTGTTTAGAGTTTAGAGTTTCTCGTCGCGGTTTCGGACGACCGGCGGCAGAAGTCACCTGATGCTGAGTCTGGCGGTTATGAGAGTCACGACATCATCGATACCGGTTTTCGAGTCGACGTGAACGAAGACCCATCTTCCTTCTTTGAAATCAGACGCCCGATTGACGGCCTCCTTCGTCGCGGCGGCTACTCCTTTCGCCAGGGCAGCCTCGACCTGAGGACGCTTCAAAATGACCTGCGCCGTGAAGCCGTCTTTGTCCGGATAGAGAGCGACCACGGACATTCCCGATTTGACGTAGCGGATCGCCCAGCCGTAATTGACGCCGTAGAACTTGAGCTCACCCTTGAGTTTAAGAGTTGTGGCGAGGAACTCGTTCAGATTGTTCCAGTTTCCCCACGCCTGACCGACAGCCTTTTTGATGCTGCGATCATCGGGCTTTGAGCCCTTTTCGGTGAATATCCCTTTGCTCATGCCCGGCCCTCCCTATTACGGACGATAGTAGCTGACCAAAAACAGAGAAATAGTCATTGCGAGTCGTCCGTCCGTGACCAACGGAGGGACGACGTGGCAATCCCACACATGAAACCACAATGCAGGGGATCGCCACGTGGCGCCAAGGCGCCACTCGCGATGACAGGTCCTTTTTGAACGACCGCCAATTTACGTATGGCTGTTGTTCCTGACTCTAATTCTCTCCTATCGGATCGCCGGGGGGAATCTCGACTGGAGCCGGCATCTTGAACTTCACCGGGTTACCCTGGAACTGTTTGATCTGCGACAGGGCGTACGTGTATTCGGCTCTCTGGTCCTGATCTTTCACGGACTTCAGCCGCGTGCCGATCCAGTCTTTGAGCGCATCGATTTTGTAGTAGGCGATCGCTCTCACCTGTTCGGATGCTTCGCTGCTCACGGCAAGAGAAATCAGGTTATTGAGTACGATGTTGTCCACCGACCGCTGGATATCCGCCAGATATCCTGTGCTTGAAGGAGACTTCCAGCTCGCGGAAACAAGATCGTCAATGACCTCATCCAACCCGGGAAGATTCTTGTCCTCGCCATGGTACTGGACCAGCCTGTTGTCGCGCTCGGGATTGAGAATGAGTCCGACCGTCAGCTGGGCGGCACTTCTGGCGGGAGCGAGCGCGTCAAAAGTCACGCCGGTCTCTCCCACGAAATCCTCCCTCGTCCGCCTGTAACCGTCGGGCTGGGGAGGGATCAGCTTCAGAATGTTTTCAGGCAAAGCAAGAAAATCGGGTTTAATTGTGCGGAGCAATGCCGTCAACGCTCTGCGCTGTTCCGCCGCCGGAACCATCGTTGTGGGGACCTGTCCGTCGCCCCTGACCGCGTACGTATAGTTCAACCCGCCGAGCACTTTCGACGCGGCGACGGCCTCATAACGATGATACATATATACCGGTACGAGCACATCTTCCAGATGCGCAAGCGGTTCGTCCGGTTTTATATTCCCCTCGCCGAAATTTGTAAGCGCGATCTCCCGCACCCGCACGGCCTGGTTCAGACCGTCGACCGCGTCGGGACCATTGTCCCAGAGATGAGCTATCGGACTCGCGCTTCCCGGCGGGCGTGTGCCTTCATCGGAGATAAACGGAATCCCTTCTTTGATGCCGTTCTCGATTATTCCGTCGAGCGCCTTCTTCTCGTCCGTACCTTTCGGAAACTCTTCGTAACCGTACTTGATGGCCTGTACGTCCCATTTCCCGATACCCTTCGCATAGGCATCTGAAATATCGAACTTGCCGTCCTTGTTTATTTTAATCAGCGGGGCGGGATAGTCCATGACCGATGCACGGTTGTCCGTGCTCGACGCGAAATTATGAGCGAGGCCGAGCGTGTGGCCGGTTTCGTGGGCCGCAAGCTGGCGAATTCTCGCGAGGACGAATTTCTCGATCTCCGCGGAATCGTTCTTTCCTCTACGAGGTCGTAGACCATCCGCGTACGGAGCGAGCAGTCCCTGCGCTATCAGGTAATCCTGCCTTGCTCGGAGAGCGTCGAGAGTGACCTGACCTTTAATTATCTCGCCGGTCCTCGGGTCGACAATCGATTCGCCGTAAGACCAGCCTCTCGTGTAGCGGTCGACCCACTGAATTACGTTGTACCTGATATCCATCGGGTCGACGCTGTCGGGAAGCACCTTGACCTGGAAAGCATTCTTAAAACCGGCGGCTTCGAACGCCTTATCCCACCAGCTTGCGCCCTGTATGAGAGCGTCACGGATCGGTTGCGGTGCGCCGGGGTCGACATAATAGACGATCGGCTTCACCGGCTCGCTGACCGCGGCGTTGGGGTCCTTCTTCTGAAGCCAATGCCGCGTGATAAGCCTTTTATGTATCGCGTCGCCGAGCGGCGCGGAAAAATCCATGTAATGCACGTTGAAGTATCCCGCCCGCGCGTCGTAAGCACGCGGTAAGTAGCCGTCGTCGGGAAGTTTTATGAATGAATTGTGGACATGAACTGTGATCGCGTCCGGACTGGGCACAACCTGTTCCACCCATCTTCCCGGGTTATCGCCGACGAATGTTACGATCGCCTCGAACTCCGAGTTGTCCGGGAAATTCTTCGTCCGCGGCATATATATCGCAGACCTCCCCGGATCGAGCCTGTAGTTTCCCTGTTTCTCATCACGCAGAGTTTCGATGACATGGTGCGCGTCCCTCAAAAGAAAATCGGTCGCATCGACGAGGACGCTGTCTCCGTTTTCCGCGGCGACGTTGAATCCCCACAGAGCCGACTGCGCGAATGCTTCTCTCGCGGCGAGCTTTTCCATCTCGTTACCGCTTGTCGCTCTGAAGGAATAGTTCGGCTGGAGGAGAAGGACTTTCGGGCCGCTCCTCACGAATTCGACTATCCGCTCGTTCCCGATTTGTCCGCGGTCGAGTCCGATGTCGTTCGAGCCGACGCCGTGAGGGAGCGTGTTCACGTAGAGGAATTCTCTGTTCCACCTGCTTATTTCAAGCCAGATTTTCCCTTCCTTCGCGTCCCAGTAGAACGTGAAGAAACCGGGATATTTCTTCATGTCCGCCGTCTTCTGCTGTATGGTGGGAAGCGCCTCTTCGTTTACCGGTCGCGCCTGTGATGCGGTCCCGAAAAAGAGGAGGAACACGGTGAGTACGGTGAGCTTTTTCATCTGTGTTGCCTTCTATATTGGTGCTTGAGGAGCAGTGATCGAAACTCTTGTCAGTGTCTATTGAACCTACAAGGCTTGCGAAAGAAAGTCAAACGCTAATCCGGAGGGAACAGATTTCAGAAAGAGGAGTTGTTGATGTAAATCCGAATTCAAACACGGAGACACTGAGACACAGAGGACAGTATATCTTCTCTCTGTGCCTCTGTGTCTCTTGTGGTTAGATTAACCTAGAGGACCTGGTTGATGAACGACTCGAAGAGCTCCTGCTTGCCGCTTGTCTTCTTCGGCTCGCCGTTCTTTTTCGCGAGGGCATGCAGGTCCTGGAGCTTCAGCTTCCCCTTCTCGAACTCCGCGCCCTTGCCGGAATCGAACGAAGCGTATCTCTGCTTACGCAGCTTCGAGGTAGTCGGTCTCTTTCAGAACTCGGTCCGCGGTGATGAGGGCGCGCGCGAAGTTGTCCATGCCGGTGATGTGCGCGATGAACATGTCTTCGAGGTCGGTGGAATTCCTTCTTACCTTCGCGTCGAAGTTCGTTCCGCCTGTGGTGAAGCCGCCCATGTCGAGGATGACGAGGAGAGCCTCGGTCAGCTCATAGATATTCGTCGGGAACTGGTCGGTGTCCCAGCCGTTCTGATAGTCACCGCGGTTCGCGTCGATGCTCCCGAGAAAGCCGGAGTTCGCTGCGAACTGCAGCTCGTGCTGGAACGTGTGCGACGCGAGCGTGGCGTGGTTGACTTCGATGTTCAGCTTGAAATCCTTCGTCAGATCGTACTGCCGCAGGAACCCGATCACGGCCGCCGCGTCGAAATCGTACTGGTGCTTCATCGGCTCCATAGGTTTCGGCTCGATGAGAAATGTTCCCTTGAAACCCTGTTTCCTTGCCGTAGTCCCTTGCCATCGGAGGAACGCTCGCCATGTGATCAAGCTCTCTCTTCATGTTGGTGTTCAGGAGCGACATATATCCTTCGCGGCCGCCCCAGAACACGTAATTAGATCGCCGCCGAGTTCAATCGTTGCGTCGATGGCGTTCTTTAGCTGCGCGCCCGCGTACGCGACGACCGAAAAATCGGGGTTCGTACCGGCACCGTTCATGTATCTGATGTTGGAGAAGAGGTTTGCCGTCCCCCAGAGCAGCTTCACGCCCGACTCTTTCTGCTTTCGCTTGGCGTAATCGACTATCGCCGCCAGCCTCTTTTCCGATTCGGTGACAGTCTCGCCTTCCTGGACGAGGTCGAAATCGTGGAAGCAGTAGAACGGCGCGCCGAGCTTCGTGATGAACTCGAACGCCGCGTCCATCTTCTCCATCGCCCGGCCGATCGGATCCGCATGCTTCAGCCAGGGAAGCTCGCGCGTGCTCGGTCCGAAAGGGTCGGCTCCGCTCTCGCCGAACGAATGCCAGTAGGCGACCGCGAACCTGAAATGATCCTGCATCTTTTTTCCGGCGACGACTTTCTCCGGGTCGTAATATTTGAACGCCAGCGGATTCTTCGACTCCTTGCCTTCGAAACTTATTTTCCCGATTCCGGG
>CAWEBD010000048.1:0-18686 GCA_963806435.1 uncultured Bacteroidota bacterium | reverse complement strand
GAAAGAACCATTTTTTCTGCCAGAGATGCAGGGGGCTGTTTACAATGAGATCCGAGCCGATGAAGGAATAATGCCCTCGCCTTTTCGGGAAGACCTGGTAGTCGAGCGCTGCACATTCTCCTGATGCCAGACTGAAGCTACGGGGAAGGTTTCTCACGGTAAAATCAGGATCGCAATGATCGTGGATTTCAAGAGACAGGCTGTGCCGTGCATTATTGGTGATTTTCACAGTAATTTTGTCCAGACCGTTACCGGAAGATTATGATGGATCGACCGGTTGAGTGCTATGGCTGGGCGTCTACGACAGAGGACGCTATCAAAGAGGGCTGCCCAAGCAATAGGCCTGCTGCCATATACCAGAAATAACCTTTAATGGGAAAAAAGAAGGTCCCAAGGCCGATGAGCGAAAGCATACACCATAACCCGATATGGAGACGCGATGGCAGGATCATAAAGGCCTCCATCCGCAAAAATCGGTTCGGCGAGGGCTCGTTTTAGAGACGTGGAGCTTCGACACTGTCGAGGACCTCTGTCAGGACCTGGTCTGCAGTATACCCTTCAATCTCCATATCGGCCGAAAGCTTGATCCGGTGGCGGAGCACCGGCAGCGCAATGCTCTTCACATCGTCCGGCGTGACATAATCCCGGGCACTGACCAGGGCGCTGCCGCGGGCGGCCCGAAGTAGATTGATCGCCCCGCGAGGGCCGGCGCCGTAGTCGATGCCGTTCCAGTTTCTGGTGCTCCTCGTTATCTTCACGACATATTCGATGATCTTTGTATCCACGGTCATCCCGGTGATCAACCGCTGCAGCTCCAAGACATCGGCAGGTTCGAGGATGGTGGCGACATTGCTGCTATCCAGGGCATCGCCGATGGAGCCGCGGGTAACGTTATGGACAATCTTCTCTTCATCGGCAGAGTTCGGGTAGTCTATAAAAATCTTAAACATAAAACGGTCTGTCTGGGCCTGGGGCAAGGTATAGGTCCCCTCCTGCTCAATGGGATTTTGGGTTGCCATAACTTGGAAGAGGCCGGCAAGCGGCAGGGTCTTCCCTTCGATGGTCACCTGCTGCTCCTGCATCGCCTCACAGAAGGGCCGCCTGGGTCTTGGCCGGAGCCCGATTGATCTCATCGGCTAGTAAAAAATGACAGAAGATCGGTCCCCTTCTGATCTTGAAGATATTCTCCTTCATATCGAAGAGCGAGTGTCCTGTGATATCGCTCGGCATCAGGTCCGGAGTAAATTGGATCCGGTTGAATTGAGCCCCTGCGGCCTTTGCCATAGTGCGGGCCAACAATGTCTTACCGAGACCGGGGACACCCTCTATCAGGATATGCCCTGCCGCGAGCATGCCGATAACCATCTCCTTCACCACTTTATCTTGTCCGACAACGCTTTTTCGTATCTCCTGCTCCAGAGCCGTGGTCTTCTGGATACCCTCCGTAAAGGAGAGAGCATTCGCTGGTTTTTTATCCATCATGTCGCCTTGATTCTCCACCGTAGAGGCGCCTGTACATCTTCTGTAGCGCCCTGCTTGATTTTATAAGATCCTGTTCTCCTTCAATGCGCAGTCTAAAGGCATCGAAAACCTCTTTTTCGGGAAATCCTGTTTTGGCAGCAAGCGTTGAGGCCGACATATGCCTGGTCTCGAATTCCTGTCCCAAAACCCGCTTTCGTTCGCTCCAGTGTTGAAGCATAGACCTCCGGTTGGCGGCTAAGATCGTCGAGGCCTTGTTCATTCTCCAGCTGAACATGCCGGATGCATCAATATGGGCAAGAATGTTGAGTTGCTCATCTGTTCCGATTTGCAGAAGGGTGCCGCTCTGATTTTGCAGTCTCAAAAGGATAAGGGCAACTACGGCAAACAGGGAGACCCAGAATTGGGGTGTCTGCTCCCAGACGATTGCCGCCAGCCCCTTTGCCTCGGAAGTGGATAGCAGCCGGACCGTGTGATCGTTCTTCAGTAACCAGGAGAGGAGAAAGGCGTGGTCGTAGTCGCCGATCGCCTTGTTGGTGAACAGCACGTTTTCGCTGAGGATTGTAATCTTTCCAGCCCCGACCATGTATTGCAGCATCCAGTTCCCCTCTTTATCTTTTATCGTCTTGTTGTCCTCGCGTGCGTGATCGGCTTCATTTCGGTAGTTGATGCGGTAGGAGCCGTTGATTTTAAAGGCGGCCAAGCCGTTTTTGTCTTCGAGAAGAGATGTTCCGAAGTATTTGAGACGAATGGGGAAGTCGTCGATGGTCACCTCGATGATCGAATCAGAGGGATGGTAGCCTTTCTGGTTTTTGTCTGTTTTTGCCCCCACGGCTTCCGCCTTTATCCCTTTATCTTCTGGTGTGTTCTTCTTGACGGCCGTTTTAGGCTCGGTCTTGCTCTTGGGTGGACAGCCGCAATCGGTTTCTTCTTTCTGAATGTGTACGCCCAGGCGTGACAGAATATCATCAGTGCCAGGTTTTTCGCTCTGCCAGGCATTGGGAGCAAGAAGCAGATGGCCTCCCGATTCAACCCAGGCAAAGAGATTGTTGCTGATGGATGCACTCAAGCCTCTTGGGAGTCGGTGGATATAAAGAGCCCCAACTGGTGATGGCAGATCGGACAGGATAGCGAGTCCACGATAATCGGTTACATCTTTTCCTGAGAATTGTAGGTACCTATGGGCTGCAAGCAGTGGATTTCTCCCGGCAGATGGAGATCCCCCTTCAATTTCCTCAAAGGGTTTTTTCTCAAAATTATGCAGAAACCAGAAGATGCCAAAGGCGAGTATCAACACAAGCAAGATAGGAATGATCACCCATGGCGTACGGGCTTTCTGCAAGGCAGAAGACCAAGTCATGACTGTGCTCCATAGAGGGACTCCCAGCGGTGGACCAGGTTCCGGCATGTCTCAATCTCCAGGTCTCGATGGCCGAAGGCTAGAAAAACCCAAAGAGAGGTGAGGTCCGTAAAGAAAATGGATTCCGTTGCCGGTCGATTTTTTCGTACCTGGTCGCAGCACTCACTTTCCGTAAAAGAGGAGTGGATTTTGAGGTGCCGATGATTAATAAGGATGGAGAGGGTCCCCCGATAGAGAAGGCTCAGGGCCTCGCGTTTCTTCCCTCTTCGAGGAGTCGCAGGCATGATGAGTCGATATGTTCGGGTAGGCTTTCCGGCCGGAGATCCAGGCCGAAAAGGATATCCGGCGCTGCAAGGTCATTTTTTTGCCCAACGAACCGCGAATCCAGCCACCTGCGCAATTTCGAATATTTCAACAGGAAAAAGCCTGCAATGCCGCCGACGCAACACCAGAGGAGGAATTCTCCGTACTTGGCAATGAGTGGAACGATATCCTTTGATATGTTTTCCAGATAGGTGAAAAGCTTGATCCAGA
The DNA here is from genome assembly GCA_963806435.1 of uncultured Bacteroidota bacterium. Taxonomy (GTDB): domain Bacteria; phylum Bacteroidota; class Ignavibacteria; order Kryptoniales; family JAKASW01; genus JAKASW01. The sequence goes on along the minus strand of CAWEBD010000048.1, from coordinate 15,313 downwards.
ACTCGGCCCAGTTTGATTTTGTCTCGAGGGTCTCTTTTTTTATAGGGACCCACCGGTAGATAGTCACTTTCTGACCGAAGTCTTTTTGCTGTAAGACCTGTGTGATTGTAGTCTTTGCGACCTGGGGATCAATTGCGTCCGCCCTGCTGATAACGGGTGTGCCGGCGAGCGCAAAGGAGATCAGCAGAAAACCGGTGATAAGAGGCAAGATGGCCATGCTTTTCTGCCTCTCCAGTCTCTGTCGAATCCTCTTGAATCCAATTTCTATATCCCAGGCCTCCAGCTGCACCCGCCTGGAGATATAAATCATAAAGCCTGCACAGACATAGAAAGGGGTAATGACGAAGCAGCTGATAAAGTAGCAGAGGAGGAGAAGCCACGTGTCGGGCCGGAAGACGAAATTCCCAAAATCAAGCCAGCGCAGCTCGTCAGGAATAAGAAGGAAAAGGGTCATCAACAATGAGAAGGTTAAAGCGATTTCCAAAAAAAACCCCGAGACCGTTAGCAGGACGGCCATCTCTGAGGCGCCTTGAAGCAGAGCCAGACGCTGTTTCTTTTTCTCTCCCTCCAGTTTTTCAAGCTGCATTACAGGTAAGGAAAAGGAGCGAAACAGACTAAGGCGAGAGATCAGCATGGTGAGCAACCATTTCAAACTGACAGCAGTTTTTACCTCTGTAATGATTTCCCCGGTTGTTCTCTGCTCGTCGAACAGAGCCCTTGCAACCCAGGCGAGCACGGGTGGCTCATAGAAAGGTTTGAAAAACCAGAACAGAAACAAGGCCCATGCGTCGACGGAGGGGAGAGAGTCCTTAAGATACGAGATTCGAATAGGGGGCGTCGACTTGTTCTTGAACGGTAACTAATGCTTTAGGAAAACCTCGATGGGTCAGGAAATGCTCGATTTTTGCCGATCCCTTGCGGAAATTGAATGGTTGCGCGAATCCGATATCGTAATAGTCTGGACTGCCGAAAAGCGGTGGGGTGAGCTGGGTCATTTGCTTAGATGGGCAGAATTGTGCACATTTGTACAACCTCTGTGTTAAAGGAGAACTAAATGGGTACTGGACAGACTCTTCTCACCATCGGAGCAGTAATGCTCCTGGGGACGATAATTCTGACGACAAGCAGAAGCCTGGTGGATAATAATGAGGTATTGCTTAAGAATAATCTCCAACTGGAAGAGGTGTCCCTGGCAACTTCAGTCATCGAAGAAGCACAGGAGAAGGCCTTTGATGAGACCACAATTTTGCAGACCGATTCATCGCTGAGCCAGTTGACCCCGCCGTTGTCACTTGGCCAAGAGAACAACGATCCCACCGATACCAACGACTTCGATGATTACAACGGCCTGAACGGAATGGGGCTTGTGCAGGCCGACACGATGAACACAGGGCTGATCTATTACGATTCGACCAGAGTCTGTTACGTTGCCCTGGGCAATTTAGACGGAACCTCCAGCACAGCGACCTGGAACAAGAGGCTCGATGTATGGGTCTGGAGCAAAGACGATCCTGGCGACACTGTTAAGATGTCCACTATTTACTCCTACTGGTGGTTTAGGTGAGGTGAGAAAATGGGTAGCTCAACTTTAATTGATATAGTCAGCTCCATGCTAATTGGAGGGTTGCTTCTTGTGGTCGCCATCAAGATGGATGCGCAAGCGACGAAAAACACATATGACTCGGAGGCGAGTCTGACGGTTCAGCAGAATCTGACTTCCTTGATTGAGAACATCGAGTATGACTTCAGGAAAATCGGGTACTGCAAGAATCCGAACCTGACCACCGATCCGGCGATGTATATTCTCTATGGCGACTCGGACAGCATATCATTCGTAGCCGACCTGAGCAACGTCGGGCAACTCGATACGGTTACGTGGTACTTAGGGGGACCTGTCCCGGGGAGTCCGAATCCTGACATTAGAATGCTCTATAGAAAAGTTGACAGCGAGCCAGTCATGGGATCGAATCTCGGGGTCACTGAATTCTCTCTTGCCTACTATGAGACGTTCGGCCAGCAGCTTCCGGGATATGTAGGAGGATCGCCTGACCCGCCTCAGCTTATTCAGCTTACAGTCAAGGTCGAACCCACCGCTGCTTATGACACTTCTTACTCAAGTAACTATGCGATTTGGAGACAAACCAGACTCATTTCAAGAAATCTAAGAGACAGGTAAGGTGACAAATGGTTGGAAGAGGAGCATTGCTTGTGATACTCGGCTTCAGCCTCATATTCGGAGTTGCAAGCCAATACTGGAACAAGGCGAGCCTTGCGGCCACTGAAAATTTCAGCGACTATTTTGACCAGACGGCATCGCACAATATTGCAGTCAGTGCTGCCAACATCGCCGCCGATTCTGTTTTCCGAAACTCCAGGACCATTATCCCCAGCCTCTCGGGAAGTTTTAATGGAGGGACCTTCAACATCAGCACTCAGTGGGATATCCTTAATGGAGACAGCGACCTATTGATAACCGCAGCTTCGACCTATCCCGGCACATACAACGACCTACACGACACCGTGCAGGTTATACTGAGCCCGAGCAGATTCTCCAGGTTCGCTTTTTTTTCGAACAATGAGAATGGCACGTATTTCATAACCGGAGATACATTAACAGGACCTTATCATACAAACGGTACAATGTACGTGTCCGGTGTCCCCGTAATTAAGGGAAGTGTGTCCACCGGTACGGGCACGAATCCGGCCGTTCTTCCGGACAGAAGCGGGGACACCCTGAAGGCCAATAGCTATCAGTCCGGGGTTACGATTCCAATGCCGACGAGTCTCTCGCAATACTCCTCCGCCGCAACAAAAACCTTCTCAAATACCGATGGCAACAGTAAAGACACTTACGATGTTTATTTGACATTCAATGCGAGTTCTTCCAGTTCGCCCACGGTTTCGTTTTACACGTCGCTGTATACCAAATCCACAGGAACAACGACAAGGATCCCGGCCTCCGGAGATTCTACTGTAAGCCTGAGCACATTCGAGAGCGGTGGGCAGGGGGTCATCCTGGTCAATAACGGGGACGTGCACGTGCAGGGGACGCTGGATGGCAGCGTGACGGTAATCGCGCAGCAAGGCACGGGGACGAGTGCCAACGCGTCGAGCGGCGGCAGTGCGACGAATACACAGAAGAACTTGTATGCTGCCAACGGGAACACTACGCATGACGGGAACGTCATAATCGAGGGAAATCTTAATTACTTGAACAATCCGCAAACGGACCCAAGCAGCCAGGACATATTGGGCCTCGTTGCCGATAACAGCGTGGCTGTCAACACACAGAGTTCGCAGAACCTGACCATCGATGCGGCGGTTTTCGCGAAGTCCGGGGAGTTTACATATCTGAACTACAACACCGGCGGCACGATGGGTTATCTGAATCTCTACGGCTCTATAGCGAACAACATTCGCGGTCCCGTCGGGACTTTCATATCCGGCACTCACACCATAAATACCGGGTACCTGAAGGATTACAGATATGACCCCCGTCTTGCTATGATGCACCCTCCGTCTTATCCGAGTACGGGCACTTTCAATGTGGTCGCGTGGAGGGAATGACGACTCTGCAGTCTTCTGTGAAACGGGCCTTTCTCGTCCGGTAGGGGATCCGCCGTCTCGTATTGACAAAGACGATGGGTTGAGCTAATATACTGCGTAATAAAGGAGATTGTACCATGATGAGCGACGTGCAGAAAAGAATGAAAATTGTCGAGACGTACAAGAAGCTTGAAAGCTTGAGAGGTACTGCGGAGAAGGTAGGCACGAACGTGAAGACCGTTAAGAAATGGGTCGACAGGTTCGCGAAGTACGGCAGGAAAGGCCTGGTCGACAAGAGATTCAAAATGCCCGTAAAATCGAAGGGCAGATCGAGATAGAAATCGCGTTAAGACTTCAGCGGTTGTCGGTTAACGGGCGACGGATGAGTGAAGGCCGGCGCCCGGACTTTTTCTTGTAATTATTCGAAACCATCCAGTAGGAATTCTCAGATCATGATCCAAAGTATGACCGGGTTCGGTAAAGGCCAGGCCAGGGTGCGCGAATGTACCGCATCCGTGGAAATAAGGAGCGTCAACAGCCGATACCTCGAGATGAATGTAAAACTCCCTCAGACCCTCTCCTCACATGAGATGGAGGTCCGGGAAATGATCCGGCAGAAAGTCGGACGGGGGAAATTGTCGATTACGGTCTCCACCGACAACAGTCCGACTGAACAGGAAATCTCCGTCGACGGAGAGTCGGTTAAACAGGTCATAGCCCTCCTCAAAACCTTGAAGAAATCGGCGAAGATAACTTCGCCAATCAGGCTAGAGCATTTACTGTCTTTCAGGGACCTTTTTAAGAGCGGTTCGCTGGAATCTCCCGACGGCGATGAATGGGAGGCCGTGGAAGCCGCGGTGGAAGCCGCTCTCGAGCAGCTGCGACAGGCCAGGACCGCCGAGGGGCAATCATTGAAAAAAGACCTGGAGATGAGAATATCAAAATTGGGATCTGCCTTAACTGAAATCGAGTCGCTCTCCAAGTCCCGAACTGAAGATGAGAAATCGAGACTGCGTCAGAAAGTCAGTGAGGTGATGAACGGTAAAGAGGTCGACCCCGCGCGCCTTGAACTTGAGATCGTCCTGCTTGCGGACAGGCTGGATATCACCGAGGAAGTCGTAAGGTTCCGCACCCACAACCAGCTCTTCACGAAGCTACTTGAAGGCGATGAGTCGAACGGGCGCCGGCTGAACTTCCTTCTCCAGGAGATGAACAGGGAAGCCAACACCATGGGTTCGAAGGCGTTCGATGCGGACATGTCCCACCTTGTTGTCGAAATTAAAGAAGAGCTTGAAAAAGTAAGAGAACAGGTACAGAACCTGGAATGAAACGTCGGGGAATGCTGCTTGTCGTCTCGGCGCCGAGCGGCGCGGGGAAGACGACGATCGTCAAAGAGGTGTTGCGACAGTACCCCTCGTTCGGGTTCTCCGTATCGGCGACTACACGCCAGAAACGGCAGGGGGAGGTAGACGGCAAGGACTACTTTTTCATTTCCAGAGGTGAATTCGAAAAAAGAATTGCCGACGGCGGGCTCGTCGAGTTTGAAGAAATATACTCGAACTATTACGGGACGCTGAAGAGCGAAGTCGAGAAGGCGCTCTCGAACGGCAACGATATTGTCTTCGATGTCGACGTTAACGGCGGTCTGTCGATCAAGGCGAAATTCCCAGAAGCGGTCCTTATATTCGTGAAGCCTCCTTCCGTGGAAATCCTCAGGAAAAGGCTGGAGGGGCGTGGAAGCGAGACAGCCGGGCAGATTGATGGGCGGATGGCCAGGGTTCAGATGGAGCTTGAGAAAGGGGAGCAGTTTGACTATATTATTATCAATGATGAGCTGAAACGTGCAGTTAATGAGGTTTTTGACATCATAAACAAGAAACGTAAGGAGTTTTCAAGTGGGACTGAAGCCGATTGACATACGACAACTTGATGTGGTAACAGGAAACGCATACGAAGGTGTACTCGTCGCCTCGCGCAGAGCAAGGCAGATCAGCGACGAGAGGAAAGTGGAATTCAGCCAGCGTCTTGAAGGTATCAAGCAGATACAGGAATCTCTGGAAGAAGACGAGAAAGTCAATCCGGAGCAGGTCGAGTTGAGCAAAGAATTTGACAAGCTTCAGAAGCCGACCGAAGAGGCGCTCACCGAGTTGCTCGACAGCAAGATCGTTTATCGTTACAAAGCATCTACGTAAAGACCCCAAATAAACATGTATGCTGGTGCCTTCATGCGGGTATTGTGAGACAGGACCGGCGGCATGTCTTCCATTTCAGGTAAGAAAATCATCCTCGGCGTTTGCGGAAGCGTTGCTGCTTACAAAAGCGCGTTTCTGCTCCGGGAACTTCAGAGGAACGGTGTCGAGGTGAGAGTGGTCATGACTCCCTCCGCGGCTAACTTCGTGGCCCCGCTGACATTTTCATCCCTTTCCCACAATCAGGTCTACATGGATATGTTTCCCGACCGGAGCCACTCGACTTCAGTCGGAACCTGGCATATCGACCTCGGCGTTTGGGCGGACGCGATGCTGATAGCACCCGTTACCGCGTCGACGATTGCGAAGCTGACATATGGTATCGCGGACAATTTTCTCACGTCGTTGGTCCTTGCTTTGCGCGCCCCGCTGATTATCGCACCCGCCATGGATGCGGACATGTACAACCATCCCTCAACATCCTCGAACATTTCCAGGCTGAAGGAACGCGGCGTGTTTGTCGTCGAACCTGAGGAGGGGGAACTGGCAAGCGGGCTCACCGGCCCCGGACGGCTGGCTGAAGTCGATAAGATTATAGGGAAGGTGGAAGCATTCTTCGAGGGTCACCACCGCGATCTGACCGGAAAGAAGATACTCGTCACTGCCGGGCCTACCCAGGAACCTATCGATGCCGTGAGGTACATCTCTAACCGAAGCTCCGGCAGGATGGGATTCGCCGTAGCTGCAGCCGCCGCGAACCGCGGTGCCGAGGTGAGACTAATAAGCGGACCAGTGTCCCTGGAGACCCCCCGCAACGTTTTAAGGGAAGATGTCCGGACCGCGGACGAAATGCACCGGCAACTCGAGAAGGATGTCGACTGGTGCGACGTGCTTGTAATGACCGCCGCGGTTGCAGATTACAAGATCGCGAACCCGCCCGACCGCAAAATCAAAAAGTCGGAGTTTGCCGAAGGTCTCGCGAAGCTCGACCTGGTTGAGAACGTGGACATACTTAAGTCGCTCGGACCGAGAAAAGGAAAGCGCGTGTTTGTTGGGTTCGCGCTTGAAACGGACGACGTTATCGAAAACGCCCGGAAGAAACTTCTCTCCAAATCCCTTGATGCCATCGTCGTGAACAACCCTCACGAAGAGGGCGCCGGCTTCGGAACCATGACGAACAAGGTGACAATCCTGTCAGGCAGAGAAGGTGAAAGACTGGATCTCCCTCTTCTTCCAAAGTACGAAGTGGCCCAGAAGATACTGGATCAGATACTGAGATTTCTTTAGGGAATCGTCCTACGGCTCTTATGGAACACCCCTTCCTCTTCAGAAATCAACTCATCCCAATTCTATGACGCCTCCGGCAATTAATGCCAGATTGCTTTTGCCCGATTGGATATCCTTCGACGTTTTCACGGAACTCCCGGGCGGAAACCGATCCGACCTGATGATCTCTCGATTCTGCATGCCCAGCGCCACATCATCCGCCAGGCAATTTCTGCTGCCAAATCAGGAACAAACTCAACCCCGGGTGTGTTAGAAAATGGTATCAAACAAAGGTACCGTAATTAAACGAGACGCCACGAACCACTCATGATTAGTTGACACTCCTCCTCTGCTGCTGGCTGCTAATTCTGCCGAATCACCGCCTGGAAACAAAGTTGAATGCGGCTTCCACACCGCGAAAACCGGGAACGGTCGCTGACGCGTCAAATCGGCCCACCCCCACAGTTGCCACCACGGACAAAACAACGGCATCGCAGTACCGTTCTGTCGTGATGCTGCCCGTCAAGAAACCGCTTTTGACGCCGGCAGAGATGATTGGAGGGGGGCTTGCCATCACGTACGGGCTATTTGAAACGGACGATGAAGTCTACGAAACACTTCGCGGTATCCGGATGCGAAGTTCGGTTCTCTCTACAGTCAGCCCGATTATCAGTACAATGGGTTTAGGTACTTTTTCTATCGGACTCTTCAGCGGTTTTTACCTGTACCACTTCGCAACGGGGGACGAAAGATCGCTCCAAGTTGCAAACCTCGGCATGGAAACTTTTCTTTTCAGCGGCATTGCCACGCAGATACTCAAGAATAGTTTCGGGAGAGAACGTCCGAGTATGAGGACGAGGGAGGGAGGACGATGGAGCGGACCGTTGTCTTATTTCGAACACAGGGATCACGGGAGCAAGAGTATCGCCAGCTATGATGCCTTCCCTTCGGGACACACCGCCACCATTTTCGCCGCGGCAGCTTCGATAGCGGACTCGTATCCCGAGAAGTGGGTTTCGTACGCAGCTTACGGAACAGCCACGATCGTCGGGATATCAAGAATTATGGAAAGCGCGCACTGGCCGAGCGATGTCTTCGTGGGCGCAATCATCGGGATCGGGAGTACCAGGATAGTCGAGAACCTTCCTTTCAATAGAAGCCGCGCGAGGGTGCATCTTGGCGTTGTAAATGACTCCCCGGCCGTAGAACTCTCATTTGATTTCTGAAGTCGCTTCTACGCGACCCCCGCCAGTCGCTCCAGCCTCCACTCAAACTCACCTGCCGTGATTCATCCATAAAGGACGCGGTGGACCTCCTCCGATGAAATAAATCTTTTGGACACGGGTCCTCGACTGGTGGATGGAGTGGCGGAGCCATTTACGGATGCGGCGCGTGACATGCCACGCTTCCGTTTTCGGGAACGGACATCTGGCTTCCCGAAGAAGTACGAAAGCAGGGTAGACTTTGAATCAAACAGTCGTCGCGGCACACCCCCACATGTGAATCCTGGTAGGGATAGATATCGCGGGAGCCTGCAAGCTTTGGAATTACGAATGCATGAGCTCTTGTGAGAGGTTCTTTCCATGATCGAGGAAGAAATACGCTCAGAACGCGTCGGTTGAGCGAAATCTCAGCCCGTAAGTGATCTCCGGACCTGAGGCATGGCGATGAAACCTTAACGTCAGTAAGAACGACGGGACAAGATTTGAGCGGCTCGGGCAATGCCGGAAGGCATGCCCCTTCAGATCGAAGAGCTCTTCTGGAGCATCCTTGTGTCCGCATCTCGGTCGACCGGATCCCGGTCGCACACGTTCGAACTTGGCGCCGGACTTGTTGACGATCGCCGGAGTCTCTCGTAGGAAAGTATCATCCGGCTGCCGGACGGGACGTGCCGGCCGTCTACATAACCCCTCAAACTGTACCACTTTGCTTGACATTTAAGCAGAAACCGTTATATTAAACGCAAATGACGGGCGTTTTGCCAACATACTTGAAGTCGGACATGACGCGGGAACATGTATGAATGTTGCTCTTGTCTTCAACCAGAAAAGAGAGAGCACCTTCGACGACAACACTCAACCTCCTTCCCATTCTTCTCCCATCAACACGGTAACAGTTCCAGAGAAGGTGGCGGACATGTACGCCGAGTGGGACACACCTGAGACGATAAACGCTGTCGCGCAGGCTTTGTCCCTGTTCCATGATGTTACTCTTGTTGAAGCCGACGAGTTAGCCTACGAGAAACTTCGCGAAGGCGGGTTCGACATCGTCTTCAACATCGCCGAAGGAATGAACGGAGTCAGTCGGGAAGCTCAGCTTCCTGCCATGCTCGAGTTCCTGGGACTACCTTACACCGGTTCTGATCCTCTTACGCTCGCAACCTGTCTCGACAAGGCACGGACAAAAGAGATACTCTCTTACCACGGAATCCCGACGTCGAAGTTTGTTGTCGCCCACTCTTTTGAGGAAGCGTCCCGAGCTTCCTTACGCTATCCACTCTTCGTCAAGCCGTTGCATGAAGGCTCGAGCAAGGGAATTTATAATTCATCCTACGTGACTACGCCCGAAGCCCTCAGGCAGGAAGTGGAACGAATACTCAATAATTACGAACAGCCAGCACTCGTGGAAGAGTACCTTCCCGGAAGAGAGTTTACTGTCGCATTGCTTGGTAATGGGAATGAATTGAAAGTCTTTCCACCAGTAGAATTGAATTTTGGTTCATTGCCATCGGAAGCACTGCCGGTTTATTCTTACGAAGCCAAATGGCTATGGGACACGAAAGACTCTCCGATAGAAGTGTTCAGATGCCCCGCTCCTATAGAGGATGATCTGGGGAGGAAGATCGAGCACATTTGTCGGAAGACATTTGAAGTCCTGAAATGCCGCGATTGGAGCAGGATCGACGTCAGGCTTGATGCTGCCGGCGATCCGAATATCCTCGAAATCAACCCGTTGCCGGGGATTTTGCCGGATCCTGAAGAACATTCCTGCTTTCCAATGGCATCCAGAGCAGCTGGACTAAACTATGATGAAATGATCAATTCCGTGTTGAATGCGGCGTTGAAAAGGCTCGGAAAAACATAGTTTTCGTAACTAACGGTATTTGTTGAACTTATAGAGGCGGCTCATGCCAAAGAAAAAGAAAATCGTGGTAGTCTACGACGAGGCGTCGCTGGACATCAGTTCGGAAATCGAATTGGCGCTCAACGGCAAAACCGACTCGAATACGAAGCCTGCCCTTCAAGATACATCGACGATAAGCGTGATTGAACAAGTAGACGCTATCGTCGAAGTGCTGACCGAAACCGGATACAATGTCTCAACAGTCATCACGAGTCCCGCGGTCCGCAGCCTGATCGAGAAACTTCGGGAAGAAAAAGCTGACCTCATCTTCAACTTCTGCGAATCGATAGAAAGCGATGCCTTCCAGGAGATGAACGTTGCCGGATTGTACGAGCTGATGAAGATACCGTACACGGGAACGGGACCGTTGGCACTCGGAAGTTGTCTCAACAAGGTGAGAACAAAAGAGGTCCTTTCTTTTCATAAAATAAATGTGCCGGCGTTTCGGGTGTTCAGATCTCCCGACGAAGTCTCGAGAAAGAAAATGAATTTCCCCGTCATCGCCAAGCCGATCCATGAGGATGCCAGCGCCGGAATCTCGAACGCTTCTGTCGTTTACGACCGGGAACATTTACAGGTATTGATCGGCGAGATGCTGAAAAAATTCAATCAGCCGGTATTGGTGGAGCAATATATTGACGGACGTGAATACAACGTCGCGATAGTGGGGAATGAGGAGCTGGTAGCTCTTCCGGTATCCGAGATCGATTTCAGTACTATGCCCGACGGCTATCACCATATCGTTTCTTACGAAGCGAAGTGGATGCCTGAGAGCGTGGAGTACAAGTCGACGGTGCCTGTTTGCCCCGCGAAGATCAGCCAGCGTCAGCAGCAGAAGATTCAGAACACGGCGATCAGGGCATACCAGGTTATGAATTGCCGTGACTACGCGAGAGTCGATATGCGTGTCGACAAGACGGGAAGAGTTTATGTGCTCGAGGTTAATCCCAATCCCGATCTTTCACCCGACGGATCCGGCTTCGCGCGCAGCGCGGCCGCCTTCGGCTGGACGTACGGCCAGCTTATAAACAACATTGTGGAATCAGCCTTCAAGAGAAGACTTGTCAAGGATTAGCCCCACAGTCAGGGAAGATCAAGCCCCCATACTGGACATCTTGAAGAGAACTGATTACTTCACCGAAGCCGAAGTGGAGATAGCGGACGAGCTCCTTAATTCCTACTTCGACGAATCTCTTGCCAGCGGTTACTGGACCTATACTGCCTTTACGGACAGGGTAGCAGGCTACGTCTGCTACGGACCCACGCCCATGACGGAAGGCACGTATGACATCTACTGGATCGCCGTCGATCCCGAACAGCAGGGGAAGAAGATCGGTACGGAGCTCCTCTCGTTCGCTGAAAGCGACATAGCGAAGCATAAAGGGAGGCTCATAACCGTTTCCACGAGTTCGCAGGAGAAATACGGCTCCACCAGAAGTTTCTATTTAAAACGGGGTTATCACGAGGGGTGTAGGATAAAAGACTACTACCGCCCCGGAGACGACCTCGTGGTCTATGTTAAACAAATATCGGAGGACTAATTTATGGAACTGTGGCAGCAGATGCTGAGGCAGAGTATTGACAGTGCTGATGACCTTGTCAAGCGCTTTAACTTTGACAAAGAAACTGCCGAAAGGCTGAACAGCCTTTTCCACATCAGAATAAACCCGTACTATTTAAGCCTTATTCGCTACCCCGGCGACCCGATCTGGCTTCAGAGCATGCCCGATGCGAAGGAGCTTGAGGACGACGGTCTACCCACGGATCCGCTGAATGAGGATGGCGATAGCCCGGTTCCAAGCATAACACACCGATATCCGGACAGAGTCCTCTTTCTCGTCACCAGCCAGTGCTCGATGTACTGCCGGTTCTGCACGCGGAAGAGGAAGGTGAGCGATTCCTCCAAGATCAGCATGAAGTACATCCAGGACGGCCTGGACTACATCAAGGCTCACCCAGAAGTCAGGGACGTAATCGTCTCCGGCGGAGATCCTCTCATGCTGACAGATGTCATGCTGGAGAAGGTGTTGAAAGGCCTCCGAGAAATCCCGCATGTGGAGATAATCCGCGTCCACACGAAGATGCCGTGCGTCCTGCCGCAGAGAATCACTCCGCAGCTCGTCGAGATGATGAAGAAATACCAGCCCCTGTACGTCAATGTGCACTTCAACCATCCCTGGGAAGTCACACCGGAAGCGAAACAGGCCTGCGATCTTCTCGCGGACGCCGGTTTCCCGCTCGGCAACCAGATGGTACTGATGAAGGGCGTGAACGACGACGCGGAGGTCGTGAAAGAGCTCAACCGCAAATTGCTCATGATGAGCGTTCGCCCGTACTACATTTACCAGGCGGACATGGTAAAGAGCACGAACCATTTCCGGACTCCCATCAAAACAGGCTTGGAGATCATGGACAAGCTGCGCGGCCACACGTGCGGATTGGCGGTGCCTTACTTCGTGATCGACGCCCCCGGCGGAGGAGGGAAGATTCCCATACTGCCGCAATATGTCCTATACCACGACGACCAGAAGATCGTTATTCGGAATTATAAGTACGAAGTTTTCGAATACGACGAGGTCACGGGGCAGACGAAGGCGCAGCCCGAGGATGTCGACCAGAGGTTCCTGAGGAAATCGCCGGTCATTTTACGGGAACGACGGCGTCGGGCCTCGAAACCGAAAAGCCATGCGACCATCAAGGTCAAGATGGACAAACCGGCAGAAGAATAATCGTCTGTACGCAAGCCGGCTGGAGGGCAGACTAAACCATCCGGCTTGCATTTCGTTTCCTACCAAAAATCTGTCGGTATTGATTACCCGTGCCGAATCCCCTCGGCAAAATGGAGGCTTGGGAGGAGCGCAAAATCCCCGACGGGGTTGGGGACTGCCCACTCATGACATGGCCTTAGGCCCTCTCAAACGACGACATTAGAAAGTGAAGTAAAAGTACCGGATTCCAGTTTGCCACTTGCATGTAGACTTCCTCAAAACTACATTTTTTCGAGACGTGCTTAGTGGTAGAATCTCCATCAAGGATTCATTTACATCGCGCATTTCCTCTCCGTTCTCAGATGAATGAATCCGGCGCGAAAGGAATCGGTCGAATTCCGGATAAGTCTGCCGCACGTCGGGATGAAAACAGAATACTAGACTGAATAGGGATAGAGAAGCCTCCAGCAGTAACACCAACTCCACGCTAACAAATCTGTCATTATGAGTAATTCTGCCCGCGTCGAACACGATACGGGCAGAGAAACACAACTTTCGTAAAAGAATGGAGGTTGAAGTGAGGTGGGATGAAGCCGCCATTCAGGTCTGATGTGCGGTGATCAAGGGCTCACGGTCACGGAGTGAGTTCCGGAATCGCTTGAAACGACAGGCTGAAGGCGCGCAGGTAGGAGCCAATCAGAGACGCCAGGTAGGAAAAATAAAAGGCCCAGAATTTTTGCGGGTCGTTTCGATTGAGAAAACTAGGTCAAACAAAAAATGAGGTAGAGAAAATGGCACAAAACAGGATAAGTGCCGCATTGGCACAAGCAGACAAGGATGCCATAATGGCCGCGGTCAAGGCCATTGGCGAAAAACTGCCTTTCGCGATCGACCTGTCCCCGGACGATAGAAAGGCAATGCCGAAACTTGGGGACAAGAGTCTCGCGTTCGTGACGAAGGCGCTGGAGGTTGCGACTCAGAACCCGGGCTTTCTCCCGCGAGATTTCGACGTGGAAGAGTTTCGGAAGGACACAAATATCTATGCGGACCTGTCGTCGATACGCCAGGCCATTGCAAAGATATTCGACCTTGTGGACGACACAATGGTCGTAGCCGGAAGCGAAGCATACATTGCAGCGCTGATGGTTTACAACATAGCCAAGGCGAAGAACATCGGATCAGAGGGGTTGGATAGTACGATAGATGAACTCGGCAAGCGTTTCGCCCGCAAGGTGAAATCGGCCGGATTGCAACCTGCAGCCGGGAAATAACAATCACTTGAAAGAAGAGCCCGGAGCGAGCGAACGACCCCACTCCGGGCCGTGTATGTCCGCACATTTCTGATGTTTTTGTCCGGCCTGGGAACCCACCGCTAAAGGCAGTGATAATGTCGAGTTGGCTGGTCCAGACTCATCCGCTTACTCCCGCTCTCTTTCGAACAGACTGCGCTGCAAATCCTACGGCTCCTATCCCACAAAGGGAGAGGATTTAGGAGAGGGTGGCTTCTGAAGGACTTTGATTAACGGCAGCATTCACCGGGCAGCATCGGCACCCTCATGAATTGGCCGGATTTGTGTAAATGTGTGAAGGTTGTCACTCCACGACGGAATGGTGTCACAAAAAGTGACGACGGTTTCACTCGAAGGCGGAACGATGTCACGAAATGTGAGGACGGTGCTGCTCCGGGTGAGAAGCTTCTCTCTTTGGGTTCGCAGGTTGTCACTCCGGCAGAGAACGATGTCAGACCGAGTGAGAAGACTCTAGCTTCGGGCCGGAACAATGTCACTTGGAATGACGGCGTTGTCATTCCGGGTGAGGAAGTTGACACCTGTGGTGAGGACGGTCCCGCTCAAGGTGAGGACGGACCGGGTTAGTCTGAGGAGGACGACATTTCCACCAGGCGGGCTTCGGGAGGCACACGGTTTTTTGGAGATCAAAACAGGCACGACCTTGCATTTCCTGCCTGCCATAGATAATTTCAGTCAATTAACCGATCGGGCACTTAGTGGAGCAGGCATTTAAAGCTGTTAAGAAGTTAGTAGAAGACTTCAGGGCAAACGAACGTAATTATCTCCCGCCGACCTACCAGGAATCACACGTCCGGCAGGATTTCATAGATAAGTTCTTCACCGCGCTTGGTTGGGATGTCACTCACGAGCGCCAGAAGAACCCGCACGAGTACGAGGTGCGGATCGAGAACCGCGTCAACGGCGGGGGCACGCAGCAGAGGGCCGACTACGCTTTCTTCGTTGGGCCGAACTTCCGCTATCCTAAGTTCTACGTGGAGGCAAAGAAACCCGCCCGCCAGCTTGAAAATGCCGACGGTCCGCTCGGTGCTTAAAGGAAAACGGGTGGTCATTATCGAAGATTCCATCATCCGGGGGACAACCGGCCGGACACGGGTCCAGGCCGTCCGCTGGGCCGGGGCCAGGGAAGTCCATATGTTGGTCAGTTGTCCTCCGCACCAGCATCCTTGTTTTT
>CAWEBD010000047.1:0-4202 GCA_963806435.1 uncultured Bacteroidota bacterium | reverse complement strand
GCCCGCCCGCGCGCGCTGCCGGGACGGCCGCGGCCCCACCTGGGGGTTGCAATTCTGCCGCTCTGCACAAGCCGGAGAACGGCTGGGCTGTAATAAACTCATTTTCAGCAAACGTTCTGCGCCATACGCTGGGCAGGCCTCGTGCCTGCCCAGCTCTGGAAGCAGAACGAAATGAGTCCTCGCAGACTGAACCTTCGCCGTGCTGTGCTCGCTCAAATGAACAGGGGCACTTCCTCGCCGGTTGTGTCCGGCGGAAGCTCATTGGCCGGCCGTGACTTTCGGAACGCCAGAATCGCCATCGCCAGAGCGCCCAGCAGCAGGATTCCGGAGTGCCGCTTCGCCCAGTTGAACCAGTCGGTGGGTGTTCCAAGCTGGATTGGTACTTGGCCCTTGAATGAATCGCGCATAGAATCCTCGATGCGTCTATCCTCCCTCTCTAATCGACTGTCCTCGGCGAAGGCATGAGGGGATATTGGCGGGTCACGAAGGCCGCACGGACGCTCTGGCGGCGAACATTCAAGCCACCGGCTTTCGGTCTTCTCAATTTTGCGTTTTGCCTTTTGACTTGCTCTTACGATTCTGGCGCCTAGGGTTTCCAAATGTTGATGAGGCCCTGGTTGCCCTGGTCTTCAGGCCCATTTCCATCGCCTGGGAGAAGAGGTGGAAGACCATGTGGCGGCGGGGGAGTCTCCGCCCAGGCTGTCGGTCCACTCGTCAGGAGTTTGAGGTCCTTATGTTGCAGCCGGATGCTGAAGCCGGGAGCAAAATCTTGCTTCAAGATCATGGGGATCAGATTCGCCAGCATCCAGGAGTTGGCCACGCCACTCCCGACGGCCTGAATCCCAGTCACATGCCAGATAAACCTCTGCAGGTTGTCGGGATTGCCCCAGTCCATGAGAGGTTTTTGGGATGCCCTGATCGGAAGGTAGAGATACAGCAGTGACGCAAGGAGACCGCCGATGGCGATGAAGTAAAGTGCTTTCAGATCGAACTTCGTTCGTCTGTGGACTGAGCTAAGCAGGTAGAGTAGCGCCGGGACAGTTAGTATCGTTGTCATATGGTTCGTGAAACCCAGCCCCAACGCCAAACCCGCGAGGACTGCGCGCGACTTCACAGGCTCGGAGTAGAAGCCCAGCCAGACGAGCATGATAAGCCCGAATAGAACCAGTTGAAGCGGGTATACTTCAATTGATGTGCTCTGGTCCCAGAAAGTCTTCGAAAAGACCAGTACAAGGGCGGCAACAACGGAGCTCCAGCGGATGAAGAGTTCGTTATGTCCAAGGGGGAAGTGAGGAGGCTCTTTTTGTCCCTTTGAAGCTTTTTGTGCTTTGTCCCGGCCGACGTTGCCAGAAGCGAGGAGAATCTGAGCTCTGGAAAAGACGAGATAAAAAATGCCGGCGGCGACCGAAGTGCACAGCGCGGCGAAGAGGTTCGCCCGCATGGCAACCTCGGGAAGCATGGGGATGTGCACGAAGAGATAACCGAGCATGCTGAACAGAGGATAGCCGGTCGGGTGGGGGATACCAAGCGTCCAGAGGTCGGTAGTGAGCTCACCGCCATCGATATACGGGATGCTCCTGCTCATGGTGGATATGTAAATGAGGAATGCGAAGGCGGTTATGATACTGGAAATTATCAGGTCCAGGCGGATAACCCGCGCGGGAAAATTCTGCTTCCGCGGCGGCTCCTTCCTTGCCCCGGCAGATCCGGCACCGCTCTTCCTAGGCTCCTTCAAAAGTTTTTCCCCTTAGCCGGACGCTTCCGTGAGATCAGCGATTATTTTTTTGAAAAGGGAGCTCATCCGTCTCATTCGAGACTTCAGGCTGTCAAGGAACTCATCGGCATTCTTGAAATCGAGATGTGCCGAGAGCGATTCCAGTTCCCGCTCGTCGTGTGGTATTTTGTGGCTGGTTTTCGAAAGCGAAGTATAATTGGAAAACTCTATCATCCTGTAGAACTCATAACTTTCCTTTATTTCGTCCGCGGATTCCTCGGACAATATTCCGTTCTCTCTTAGCTTATCCACCAGCCCCGGTATGGTGTTAGGGAGGAAATTGTGGAGCTTATCCAGATGCGCGATAACCAATGTCTGCACCAGAAATTCTACGGCGAACATTCCACCGTCGCCGGTCTTGACGTCCGTTTCGTGAAAATAGCTCTTGCTCTGGATGACCTTCCCGTAGAGGGAAGATATTTCATTGATGGCGGGGCGTGCAAGCTTATAGCTCTGCAGGGTACGCGATAGGGCATCGTTGATCCTTTTGGAGGGGAAGATGCTCCTGAAGCGGGTCATCGCCATAACCTCCCAGACCGACAGGCGCTTCTCGAGATACACTTCGTATTCTGACTCGGTCATCAGTAGGGGCGCGCTCTTTCCTTCCGGCCGCAGCTTCAGATCAACCGTGAAGACCGGATTCCGGTTGGCGTCCAGCATGTTCTTCTGGATTTCCGGGATCTTCTTCTCGAAGACGGGCTTGCTTTCCTTGAGTTTGTCCGGGAGGATGAAGACGACATCCAGGTCCGACATGAACGACATTTCACCCGACCCGAATTTTCCGCCGGCTATTATTACCAGCCGGTTCTTCGGGAACACCTTCTCGACGGCCTCCGTGAAGAACTTCTCGGCAACCATCCCCCATTTCAACTGTGTTTCAGATAGGGAAATTTCCCCGAGAAGGTACAGCATACCGAGCTTAATCTCGTTGAACTCTTTTACGAGTGAGACAGGCAAAGTCCTCGAGAAATAAGTATCGATATCCAGAAGCCGCTCCGCCGATATGAGCAGATCCAGCAGCAGCGGTTCGACGGTGAGGTAGTCGACAAATCTTGTCGCCTTCGAGCAGAGCGTTAGTATAATCTTCCTGAAGTTCTCGTCGGCCAGTGATTTGTAGAATACTTCCAGGCTCTTCACCGATGTTACGACACGTGAAAGATTCTTCAGAGTAAGGTCCTGGTCGACTGTAAGCTTAATGTCTTCAAACAACTCAGGAGCGACTTCGCGGAAGGCTTTGGTTACGACGGACGGGAATTCGATATCGCCGGCCCTGGTGACTCCTCGCGAAAGGTAATGGGCGTTCCGGTAGCTCTCCTCCATTTTGGCCAGACCATAGTTCTCGAGAACCCGCCTGGTGCGATCGTCGTTGATCGAACCTTCGAGAAGCTGTTCGATCTCGCTCCTCTCTATCGGCTGTTCTATTCGGAAGACGTTGTTGAACAGGTCTGAGACCTCGTCGAAGTAGCCGAAGAGCTCGTTCCTGAACTTCCGTTCGTTCTTGTAACCGCAGCGCTTCGACAGGTTCCTAAATTCAACCATATCAGAGGGGAGCGTGTGAGTCTGCATATTGCTGAAGAGCTGAAGCCGGTGCTCGACGAGTCTGTAGAACTTGTATGCGTTGGACAGGAGAGCCGCCTCCCGCTTGTTGAGTATACTGTTCTTGGCAAGAAGCTTGATGGCCCGGAGCGTGTTGCCGGTCTGTATCTCGGGATTTGCCCCGCCGTTGAGGAGCTGCAGAGCCTGCACTACAAATTCTATGTCCCTGATCCCGCCGCGCCTGATCTTGATATTGTATTCGTTGGGGTTGGCGGTCTCGATGCGAATCTTCATCCTGGGAATTTCGTCTATCGGATTTTCCAGCCAGGTTCGCGGATAGATGAACGGCCGAAGATGGCTCAGGAAAGTGTTGCTGAGAGTTTCGTCTCCGGCGACATGCCGCGCCTTTATCAGCATCTGTCTTTCCCACAACTCTCCCCGTGACTCGTAATAGGCGATCATACCGTCGAGGCTCTGCGCGGCGGCGCCGGAAGTGCCGTCCGGTCGAAGTCGGAGATCCACTCTGTAGAGATGACCCTCAGCGGATTCGGCCGTGAGGTGCTTCATAAGCTCACTGGCGAAGTAATTGGCTTCCTCAGATGCTTCGAGGTCGCTCTGGCCTTTGCCTTCCGAATAGAGGAATATCAGGTCGATATCTGAGCTGTAGTTGAGTTCGTTCCCGCCGAATTTCCCGAGGGCTATGCAGCTCACGGGAGCTAAGAGTTGTCCGCGCTTCGCCTTTACCTCTTCAGCAGCTATGGAGAACGATATCCTCAGCATACATTCCGCGAGCTGGGATATTTGCAGAGTTGTGGCCTCAAGATTGTCCCTCCCGCAGATATCGCGGCCGCCGATCCTGAGTATCTCGCGTTTGTATATTCTCCGCACGAAG
>CAWEBD010000046.1:0-5818 GCA_963806435.1 uncultured Bacteroidota bacterium | reverse complement strand
CGGAGAAATTAAAAAAGTCGCCGCTGAGTTGGAACGTTCGGCGGGCGAAAAGAGGCTCGATCATTCGATAGGCCTTGTGAAGAAAATATCCGATTTGATAGTTCTTTGACAATCTGACGAAACTTTCTTGTCCCGTACAATGTCGGGATCCATTGGCTCGGTGTTTCTATTAAGAATATGGGGATGACATTGGAATCGACGGGGATTTGGGAAGCTATGAGTTGCGTGTCGTGGTTGCCGGTACCACGTAAAAAAATCGGTAAAACACTAAATGCGAACTACAACTACGCATTGGCTGCCTAATTAAAAAAAGGTAACCCGTCCACCCAGAGGTTCTGTCTGTCGGCACTGGAATGGGCGTCGCTCAGGCAGGCTTTCCGTTAGTCAGCGCCCGGTGGTCTGACGGAAATATTCAGCCGGGATTGCTGATCACAACTCTGCTTCGCGAGCAGTGCTCAGTGAAATTTTTGGTCGAAGCTATGCACGTAGAGACTCATGGAGTCCTATCTTCGGACCGGGGTTCGAATCCCCGCATCTCCACTATTTCAAAGTCAAGAGTCAAAGTTCAGAAGTAAAAAGTACAAGTCAAAGCTCAAAGCTTTTGATGGGTCACTTTTGCCTTTTGAGATGTGGTTTTAAATTTTGACTTTTGAGTTTTGATTTTCTTCCATCCTTGGTTTTCTCATCTAAAACTTTATATTGAATTATATGTGGACCAGGGAGAAACTTTCTGAACTGATCAAATCAAAACTTGGCGATCGGCTCCTCGTGGTTGTGTCCAACCGTGAGCCGTACGTTCACGTATTCGACGGAGATGAGATAAAGTATTACGTGCCGCCCGGGGGGCTTGTCGCCGCTCTCGAACCTATCATGGAGGCGAGCGGCGGCTACTGGGTGGCGCAGGCATCGGGTGAAGCCGACAATCTCGTCGTCAACGACGCCAATGAGATTGCCTGTCCTCCCGACAATCCTAAATTCACTTTGAAACGGGTCTTCCTTACAAAGGAAGAGGAGACGGGGTTCTACTACAATTTTGCCAACGGCGGGCTGTGGCCCCTGTGCCACGTCGCGTACATCAGGCCGAAGTTCGAAGCATCGGACTACCAGATATACAAATCAGTTCAGGAAAAATATGCCGACGCGATAGCGGAGATCGTCGGGGACCGCCCGGCATTCGTTTTCATACAGGACTATCACTTCGCCAACCTCGCCCGCATTCTGAAGGAGAAGGTCCACAACGTCATCACCGCGCAGTTCTGGCATATACCGTGGCCAAACAGCGAAGTAGTCCGCATACTCCCGTTCAAGGAAGAATTGCTCGGGGATCTCCTTTACAACGACCTCCTCGCATTCCAGGTCCAGTATCACCTGCTGAACTTCATGGAGTCGGTCAACCGTTTTCTCGAGGCACGGGTCGAAACAGATGTCTCTAGGGTAAATAAGGGAGGCAGGACGACGCTTGTACGTGCCTTCCCGATCGGGATAGACTTCGAGCATATGTCCCAGCTTTCTGCCAGCCCCCGTGTGGAAAGCCTCCGTGACGAGCTAATCAGGAAATATCGATTGAAAGATAAGGTCGTCGCGGTGGGGATCGACCGGATAGACTACACGAAGGGGATAGTCGAGCGCTTCAGGGCGGTCGACCGTTTTCTCGAAAAGAATCCGCAGTATGTCGGCAAATTCGTGTTGGTGCAGCTGGGGGCCCTGAGCAGGATGCAGATCCCGGCCTACAGGGAGCTTAATGATTCGCTCAACGAGATGATGGTGAATATTAATCAGAAGTATCAGTCATCCGGCTGGAAGCCAATACTGATGGTACGTGCCAACCACTCTAAGGAGGCGGTAACGGCGTGGAACGGAATAGCGAACCTTTCGCTGGTGACATCGCTTCACGACGGGATGAATCTTGTCGCGAAGGAATTTGTCGCGGCGAGGAACGATCTGCGCGGGGTCCTGATCCTGAGTGAGTTCACTGGGGCCGCGAGGGAACTGACCGACGCGGTTCAGGTAAACCCGTATTTTGCAGACGGGCTGGCGGATGCGATCAAGATGGCGATCGATATGTCGCCTGAAGAACAGCAGAGGCGTATGTCAAGGATGCGCGAAGTCGTGAAATACCAGAATGTCTACAGGTGGGCCGCTAAATTGCTGAGTGAAATATTCAACTTTGAATTTGTAGAGTATGATACTGAAGTTGTTGACATTTGAACAGTTGATCGTCCCGGGAGCGATAATCCTTGCCGCCCTTCTGGGAGGGTTCCTTCTTCGTAATGTCGTCTTTACTTACCTGGCAAGGGCTGCACGAAAGACCAAGTGGCGATTTGACGACATAGTTATAGAATCCCTGCGCAGCTCGGTTATTCTGTGGAGTCTTGCTCTCGGCTTGTACATAATCATCGAGACGCAGGGCCTCTCGCACAATACTGCCGAAATATCCGCGAAGGCGCTCGGCGTGCTTGTGATATTCTCCGTTACGGTCGTCGTCTCGCACGCCGGGACGGAGATGATAGAATACTACAAGTCTGTGGTAAGCGGCCTTGCCTCCGCCACAAGCCTGCTGAAAAATATCGTCAGGATAGCGGTTTATTCGATCGGAATCCTCGTTATCCTGGACAATCTTCACATATCTATAGCGCCTCTCCTTACGGCTCTCGGTGTCGGCGGACTTGCCATCGGCCTCGGACTCCAGGAGACCCTCTCGAATTTCTTCGCCGGGCTGCAGATACTTGCCGCCAGGCAGATACTCGTCGGTAACTATGTCAGACTCAGCTCTGGTGACGAAGGTTACGTCGAGGACCTTAACTGGAGGGCGACGGTGATCAGGACTCTCGCTGGTAATCACGTGATCATCCCGAACAAGAACCTCGCAAACCTGATCGTAACGAATTTCCAGCTCCCCGCGCCAGACATGGGGATAGGCGTGGAAGTTGGCGTCGATTACCGGGCCGATCTTCAGAAGGTGGAGCGTGTCACGGTTGAGGTCGCCGCGGAGATACAGAAGACGGTCCCCGGCGCGGTCCATGATTACGTTCCGTCCATTCGCTACAGCAGGTTCGGCGATTCCGCGATCTATTTCTCTGTGAACCTCCGCGTGTCGGGCTTTGTCGACCAATACCTGATTAAGCATGAGTTCATCAAGAAACTCAAGGACCGCTATGACAGGGAAGGCATCTTAATACCGTACCCCACCCGGACTGTCGTTATGAGCAAGGATCAGGAGTAAAATGGATCCGACATCTTTCGAATTCAAATCGAGGCTAATCCTGACCGAGCTCCTCGGCAAGAGGGCGGCGACACTCCCCGAGCTCGCGGACGGCATCAGGACCGTCCCCCTTTCGTCGATATATCATCACACTCACCGGTTCCTCCAGCAGCATCATTTCCTATCTCCGGAACCGCCGAACGATTTCGCGTACTGGGTGACCAACATGCTGAACGAGGAAGTTGCGGGCGAAATGCTGGCCAGCATCGACATTATGCAATTCGTCAGGCTTTCCGATCTTCGCATGCGCTTTCTCGATCTCCTGGAAGATTACCTTAAAAGCCCGAAGCATAAAGTGAGTGGGAGATCTCCGGCGGGGGAAGAGTTCCATTTCATGAGCTCACGCATATTTGTCGTCCCGACCGGGAAGATCGCGAACAACGTCTCTGAATTCAAGGAAATCCTCAAGACGATCAGCATTCACGCGATATATTTCCATATGTTCGAGGCAAAACTGCGGCTTGAAAAAGGCGACAACGACTTCTCGATCTGGCTCCGGTCAGCCGGCAAGGAAGAAGAGGCGGAACAGATTTCCGGTCTCGATCCGTATACGTTCACGCTCGAAGGACTGAGGGAGAGACTCCTCGGTATAGTTCCGAATTCATAGGATGCTCTGATGGCGCAAGTTAAGGATTATACAGACATTGTCGGCAAGTCGGTGATAGATGAGTTGTTCTCCATAGGGGAGAAGGCCGCATCGTTGAAGATCCAGCATGTGAACTCCACAGCGGTCGGCGGTGGAGTGGCGGAGATACTCACTCGCCTGGTACCGATGATGAACGAGCTGGGCGTCCGGGCGAGGTGGGACGTGATAAAGGGGGGAGAAAAATTCTACGCAATCACGAAGAAGATGCACAACGCGCTGCACGGGGTTCCCGAAACATTCACCGACGACGACTGGGTCCACTTCATGGAGGTCGACCGCGAGAATGCGCACGCGATGAATTTCGAAAATGACGTTGTTTTCATACACGATCCGCAGCCGATTGGATTGGTCGAGGAAAGGACGCACCTCGACAATAAGTGGGTCTGGAGATGCCATATCGATTTCTCGGAGCCGCGCGAAAATGTGTGGCTGTTTCTGAAGGATTACATCGAGCGCTTCGACGGCGCGATCTTCTCGGCGCCGGCCTTCAGCCGCCCCCTCAGCACGAGACAATACCTGATCTCCCCGTCCATCGATCCTCTCAGCGACAAGAACAAGGATCTCGATGATGAATATGTGAAAAGCATATTTGAGAGGTTTAACATCGACTTTAAGCGGCCGGTGATCACGCAGATCTCCCGTTTCGATTATTTGAAGGATCCTGTCGGCGTCATTAAGGCGTACAAGCTGGTTAAGCGGTATATCGACTGCCAGCTGGTCCTTGCCGGGGGCGGCGCGAGCGATGACCCGGAAGGTGAAAAGGTCCTGGCGGAAGTTCAGAACGCAGCGGACGGGGATAAGGACGTCTTCATACTTCTGCTCCCGCCCTCGAGCGACCTTGAGATCAATGCCCTCCAGAGAGGATCCACTGTTGTCCTGCAGAAGTCGCTGAAGGAAGGTTTCGGGCTCACTGTCGCGGAGGCACTTTGGAAAGGGAAGCCGGTCATCGCATCGGCGGTCGGCGGCATACCGCTCCAAATCAAGCACAAGTACAGCGGCATCCTGACACATAGCATCGAAGGGACCGCCTACTGGATAAAGCAGCTGATAAATGAACCTGTGTTTTCCCGAGAGCTCGGCAGGAACGGTAAGGAGCACATCCGGCAGAGCTTCCTTATAACGAGACACCTGCGCGATTATCTCCTTCTTTCGCTTTCATTGTACCACGATAAAGACATAGTGTACCTGTAGATTGGCAGCCCCTCCTTCCAGATTGAAAAGCGCGCTCCTGAAAAGGGAAGAAGGACGGGACCCGGCATTCTTCTTCGATTTCGACGGCACTCTGGCGGAGATCGAGCAGACCCCCGACAAGGTCACGTTCAGGCCGATCGCCCGTTTCATAGTAGAAGAACTGGCGAAGAACTATACTGTCGGGATTATTACGGGATAAAAAAATCCCCCGGCCATTGCGGGGCCGGGGGTGCGCGGAAGGGTCACTGACCGCGCAACTATATTTTAGCAGAAAGGGTCACGACATGGATAAATCATTTGGGGTTGTCTCGGTGTTCGTGGTCTTGGTTCTAGCGATTTGTGCGGGGGCGTTGCTGGTTGCGGTGGTAGCCGGCAATTCTCCCCAAGTCATTGCGGCGCGTGCTCAAGTGGAGCAAGCGAAAGTGGAACAAGAGCAAGCGATAGCATCATCGGCAAAAGCTAGGGCGGCTCAAGATTGGGGTGGACGCAAAAGCCAAGAGCAAGCCTTACCGTCATTTGTTGCCAGTTGGCGTATTGTCGCGTTGTCTGGTGCGGTGGCGGTCTTTATTCTCTTTTTGGGCGGCGCATTTGCGTTGACTTCATGGGCTAATCTTCGGGCGCGGACACTGTATCCGGATCGCGATGGGCATTATCCGATTGTTGTACAAAACCTGAACGGCCGAGCAATACGCGACTCGGAACCAAGTAGCAGGACATAA
>CAWEBD010000045.1:0-33602 GCA_963806435.1 uncultured Bacteroidota bacterium | reverse complement strand
CCACTCATACATAGAAATGAGACGGAATTAGGGCGGAGAACAAGTGCCAAAACATCGACAGTTGTGTCACTTGTCGAAAAAGACGGAACAGGAGACCAAAGCAATGTTCGAGAGAGAGAATCAACAGAGAGAGTAGATAATCCAAGTGCAATGTAGAAGACGGATTGAATGCAAACTATCTGAAGCAAAATTGTCGTTGGATCCCATGAATCGCTTTCATGAAAAAACATTGAACAAGATATTCAAATCGTTAACTTACAGTTCTGCATTTGTTCAAACGAATTTTAGTCAATATACTATTTTGCTCACTTTTTACATCTATGACTAATTATGCAGTGAAAATCTGTATCTAAAATGTTCACATCACATCTCTTGAAATTGAAGAAACAAGAAAGGACGAAAATGTATTGTTTCAAATTTGGAACAGAAAATGAAGCCAAAGCTCATTCTACTATGCACTTGGAGCAGCAGCAGCAGGAGAGGCAACCTCAATGTCACCATAAGGTGCGCCAGAAGCAGTCGGAGATTTCTTCCTAAGGTTAATGAGTGCGACAGTGTTCTGCAAGTAGGCCAGATGCAGCAGCCGCATCAGCACTAGCAGAATCCATCGATCCAATGTTCGACACGATGAGAGCAATCAGTCCACTGAGGTACTTCACAGTGATTGACTCAGTACGAGACTCAAAGTAGAAGAGATAGTGGTTCAGTATCTCAATGAAGAGAACAGCATTAGTGCTGGTGTCCATGCTGCTGTCAGCAATCTTGAGAGACTTCTGCAGGCACTCGAGGACACGCTTGCCATCGCGATACGAGCCCTCTCCAGAGCGCCAGAAGAGATGTGAGCTCATGCACACAGCGCGGCACTGATCGCTTTTGCGCATCAGTTTCATCGACTGTTTCGCAGTCTTAGTGATGAGGTTCTCATAAGACTCAGTGTCAGCGAACTTCATAGTGCAGAGAGTTCCGATTACAAGAGTGATAGCCCTGTACTGCTGCAGACTGTCTGCGATCTCGTCCTCATAAATGGTCATCGCTTGGCTCACAAAGTCATATGATGCGCTCTCAAAGCCAGTGATTGATGCTGCCTGTGCTGCCTGAAGATTCAGCCTGAGAGCTAGCTCACTGAATCCCTTGCTCTGGGATGCTTTGATTGTCTCCATTACGAAAGTCAGAAGTTTGCTTCCGAATTTCTTCTCCTCTTCGCTCTGAACAAATAAGAAAAATTGGAAAATGAGGGGCGAAAGAAAAAATGAAAATCTCACCTTGAATTTGTTCCTTATGGAGACAGCAAGACGAATGACAGCAAAGACGAGCGGTGGGGAGAGCGCGACGAATGCGTGCGTTTCCTCCAGTGCCGAAGAATTTACGAGCGACAGCAAACATTGAGAAGAGAACCTCTGGCTCTGCATTGCTCAGCAGATGAAGCACAGCTGCAGTGCTCACCTGCTCAGCATCGAAGTCTTCCTTGTCCACAGAGTCTGGACTGCCTGCATCAGGCTCATCTTTCACAAGAGTCGCAGCAAATGTCAGAAGACGAGTGACGTGTTCAGCGCTCGAAATGCGAGTGCCACGGTCGAGAAGCGCGCGAATCAGTGTGAGATGAGACGCCTTGCGGCGGTCGAATGCGAGCAGCTGAGAGACTGCAGCGTAGTTTTTCAGGGCGATGACGTCAAGAGGACTAACATACGCATCCAGCGGCAGCTGGAGGAAGCCAGATCTGCTGCACAGCTGCCTGCGAACGCGCAGCTTCGGTGCCAGCTGCAGTCACCTGCGCAACGCAATTTCCAAGCAGTTCGTCCACAAACTCGCGTTTGTCTGAATAGCAATCTAGACACAGCTGAAGCAGTGAAACTTGCAGCGCCAGATAATCTCCTATAGGAAGCGCAGCAGTAGGAGCGGCTTGCGCTGCTGACCCTGGCTCAGCTGGCCCAACTGCCACGTCACTTGGAACTGTCTGCTGACGCGCGCGAACAATTTCCTCAATCGCAGATGAGAACACTTTGAACATGTTCACCTGCTTAGCAGCTGCGCTCGATGGCGTGGAAGACACGTAGCGTGCCAGGCGGTCAATCAGCCCACAGATAATGCTGCGAATGTCGACGCGAGTGTGCAGCTTTGAACAGGCAGTGAGGAACTGTCCGAGAGTCGTCAGATGAAACTCGTCAGGGAAGACTTGAATGACTATTTCCATGAGACACTGCTGCGCCAGGCGGTCACGACAGCCGACGATCTGATCAAGCACGCGCGGAAGTACTGGTGCTCGAATATATGTTGACGTCAACACCCTCCAGTTGGCTCAGACGGGAGAGGTTCTTTGCAACAAGGAGACGCAACTGCTGTCTCTCGTTCTCGCGCTTCTCACGTTCACGCGCTGGCCCCATGTGCAGGCGAACCCAGAGCTTGTTCATCTCTGCAAAGTTGACGAGGATGAAGTCAATGCTGTTGTTCACGTCCCCGTCTTCAGGAGCACTTCCCACATCTGGAAGTTTGTCTTTTACCATCTCACAGAGGTAATTGCGGAGAAAGAGGCCACGAGTGGGGTGCTGAACACCACGGCACATTTCAACGAGGTCTCTGAGGACATCCTTGGCAGGTGCTTCCTTCGTCTTTATGTAGACTGAGCCAACCTGAGGAGACTTAGTCGGAAAAATGCAAGCAAACAGTTATGAGAAGATAGAGCCTGGGAAGAATATTGCCAGCGTATTGAACTATTCATAAAGCTCGGATCTTCTTGCCAAATTTCTCGCGATCGTCGTAGAGTACGCCCTCGAGATGCTTCAATTCATCGAAAGCAACCATATCTTGCGACAATTTAGAGAAAAAGCTAAAAAACAAACAAAGGGCGAAGTAGTTCTTTGGGCTCAAGAGAGATGTGCGCGACTCGTTCACAATGTTGGACGCGTTCTTCAGTGCGTCCATTAACTTTGCGCCGTCCTAAAAGAAAAAACTTCAGAAAAAGGACGAAAAAAGAAAAAGAGCGAACGAGATTGCGTTTCATGTGAAATGCTTCGACTTTGATTTGAGCCTTCGCAGCCTCAAGAAGCTTCAGCTGCTCTTCTTCAGTGACCGGTTGAGTTGGAGCGGATTTGTTCGGAGTCGCAGGAGATGCCTAAAAAGGGACGAATTGAGAAGGAAAATGAAAAACGACGAAAAAGGGGGCTTCTCTAACGCACCATGAAGACAAGTTTCGGAGACACGTCATCAAAATATCAGAGGCCGTTGCCACTTTCCAACAGCAGGAACTGGTACCGCTCTCCTGTTCATTTTTGATGGTAACTAAGCTCATATCAGGGGCTACTTGAATTTGCTTCATCGAAATATCTCATCATCAATTCCTTTTCGAATGTTACAGGCCTCGCTCCAACTTGAGAACGTCCAGTTGGAGAGCGACAGTAACAATCCTGCCAAGGCCAACAGGTTCTCTCCTTCTCTCAAGCTTCAGTCTCTTTGTTCGTCAATTATTCTGTGAATTTGTACACCAATTTGTCAAAGCTGAGGGCGGGTCTTCGATCTCTGGCGAGATCGGCAATGATCGTGAAGACCGTGCTCAAATTCTCTTTGTTGATATCATCCAGCATCGTTCTCTCTTCACTATCGCTTCAAATGGAGATCTTGTCATGGAATTCGAAGGCCCTCCGCTTGTCCGTGTCTCTGGCCACGTTACTCAAGATGCCAAGGATGTTGGCTTATTCAAAGACAAATTTCGCACTGCTAAAGATGCTGCACTGAATGTATTTTCGTCTTTTATTTGTGTTCTCACTGTATTCTAGTTGGGATCTGAGATGCTCAACTCAATGAGACGTCTTCCACGCATTCCAAAGAAATGCAACAACTGCAATTGAAGGCTTCAGCTACTCCCTCGTCTCCTGTAAGTATCAAAAAGCGACGATTGTTCATCTCTCCATCCTATGGCTCTTCTATGACTCACGCTGCGCGCAAATCATATGGCAATGCTGTCACGTCACGTTCTAAGCCTCGTCTATCACATATGCCGTCGCTGCCTCTTGTTCGCGTTGGTAATGAAGAGGACTCATCATCACAATGGAACGTCTTCTGTAACACCTCTGAGGACATCACCACACGCTGGGTACTTTGTCAGTGCTTAGTCCTATTGCTGTTCCACCACAACATGGAGAAAACTCTGCAGAGCCGAGAGCTTCTTTGAAGAAAATGTTGAGCTCACCTCTCAAAGTCACAAAATGAAACGATTCCAGAAAGCAAAAGGAGAAATTGCGCTGCTGCATCAGCAGATGATGTGTTTGTTCTATCTACTTGAGACATCGAACTTTCACGTGAATCTTCCAAAGTTTCTGTGACTTCAAGGCCACTCACATCAACAGCTGACTCTGTTTCTGGCAAAAGAATATCTTCTGTTCTTCCAAAGAAAGATAAACCAACTATCGATCGTTCGTCGGCCACTCATCAACTTCCACAGCTCTCTTCTGACGATTTCTATTCGAGTTTTCGTCCTAATTCTATCACTTTGGACACATCTTGGACGAACTCTAGAAAGAGTAGCACTGTTGTGGTTCGAAAGCCAAACTTCTCTCCCTCTCAGTTGGAGATATCCTCATTCTACACTGGAACTTCAAACATCTCTCCTCAATTGTCATTCTCTGGGTACATTAGTCGTTGCTTCATGCTCACTCTTTCAGCGTCAGAAACCTTGGAAACACGTGCTATTTGAGTGCTGTCCTTCAGTCGTTGCTGAATATGCCATCATTTGTCTACGATGTACTTTCGCCCGAATTAGAGTCGAGAATCGATGGATCTTCATCTTCTCTTGGTTTCTTTTCCGCACTTGCTCAGCTATCTCGGGAGAAGGTTAGCAACTCTCTTCTCTTTCACTGCTTATAGCAATTGGAGGGAAAAGTGCTGAACCCACAATCTTTGAAAGATGCTCTTGGCCGACATTTGCCTCAATTTGCCAGCTACAATCAACAGGTGCTCATTTACTCCCGCCAATTCATACTCTTAAGGATGCACACGAATTCCTTCTCGCTTGCTTTGGCCGATTGGATGATGAGCTGAAGCCTTTCATAAGCCCTCAAGTGTCAGAACCTCTGCAACTTGTAGATATGACAGAGGAGAGTGCGATACATAGCCTCTCTCCAGTCAGCCGTAATTTTGAATCTCGCATTCGAAATTCAATCACATGCACTTCATGTGGAGATGAGAACACCATTGTTGAACTGTATTATGCTCTGAGCGTTGACATTCCTTCCGGCTACGACGAGAAAGTTGACTTGAAGGAGATCATTGCTTCATTGTTTCATCCAGAAGAACGCGAGAGGAAGTGTGACAAGTGCGGAGGATCTATTGCACGCGCATCTTTTTCATTCGCAAGAATTCCCGTTTGTCTTCTGCTCTTCTTCACTTACTGCTTTGCATAGCGAGTGCTCATCATTCATCTCAAACGATTTTCTCATGGAATAGTTGGTGGGCCTGCTAAGAAATCAATTCCAGTGATCTGCAGTGGAACATTGGACCTATGTAAGCTTAAGTCTTCTCTCTGACGTCATCACAGCACAGTTCCTTGCTTCCGATGTATGGAACGTATTGCCATTTGCTCTGAGACGCAACTTGAAGTCTGACAATATGGAAAGAGTGGAAGATTGCCTTTCTCCAGTTGAAGGAGTGTCAACTGTTCGACTGTCGAAATCTCCTCAGAAATTTGAGCCGGAGAATTGTGCGTTGGAAACACCGCAAGAGCAGAGAGGCATTGAGCAAGCTATTCGTGAGAGCATAATTGATGAATCTACTAGGAAGAGACGATCCCTTGTTTCTACTAGGAATTGCTTCTTCGAAGAGCAGTTGAGGTAGAGCAGTGCACAGTTCGCAGAACAGAATGCGCTCAGCAGCGGATTTATCTGTGCTGAGTATACTCTTCGATGCGTTGTGAGACATGCGGGGGTTTCAGTCTTCAAGTGGACATTACATAACTGTTGTGAGAGCATTTGGATCAGAGGAATGGAACTGCTTCAATGATCATAATATTTTCGACAAGAACCGGGTCGGATTTCAATTCCTTTCGTTCGGGATTATCGGCGGATTCCTCTTCTCTTCTTTCAGGTATCTGAGGCTGTGGATCGCCGGGGTCGTTGTCGTGGTTCTTCTCGTTCTGAACGAAGCGCTGCTCCATTCCGGAAACTGGGATTTTATATGGCAGGATGTCCTCTATTATGTGGCTGTATCCGTCTCGCTCTTCATCCTTGCGAAGTACTACTTCCCGAAACTTGCCGGGGTCGTCCTGAGTCGCCTCCTTGCCGTCAGTTCCCTCATGTCGGTCACCTATTCCATCGTCACTGTCATCTTTTATTTCATATTCCTGGCAAATCCGTCGCTACCACGATTCAACCTTTCACAGATGGTCTATTACGATTTGGCGCAAGGGTTCCTGCTGGGGCTTGGGCTCGGTGCGGGGATGGAGGCGGCGGACTACGTGATCAGGAAGACTGCCCGGACTCCGGAGAAATCGGACAGTTGATGGGTCCGTTCCGGGGTCTGTCGTCCTGCGTCTCCGGTTTCGAGCATCTCTCCCGCGATGGTCGGTCATCTCCGCGCGTTTTGGAAAATTCCGGGTCATATCGACGATTTCGGCTCAGAACAGAGGTTTTGTGGCATGCCTTTCCCTCCCCGCTGAAACAACCGGGAGGGTAAACCGTTATCCCTTTAGAAGATTTCAACCGCAGTCATTTGAAAGCACTTAGGCGATGATCGAAGACAAGTCAACAAAGGGAAATCGGAGGAAGAAGGACCACATTCTCCGTGAAACTATAGTCAACGATTTCAAACGGGGAGAAATCGGTGAATCGCTGCGCAGGGACTTCAAAGAGCTGTACAGGTTTTACATCGATGCCGAGACGCAGAACCGTCTCGAGTCCTATCCGAGGGTGAAGCGGTTCATATTCGCGTCATGGTACTTGCTGAAGAGCCTGATCCTCAGGCTGAACCCGGCGCGCCGGTTCCTCCTTCTCCTAAGTATAATCTTCTTTTTCTGGGGCAACGCCAACTGGAGCGGCAACAATTATAATATCACAATCGATACCAGCCCGATAAGTTACCTTCTTCTTCTGCTGGTACTGATGCTCGAATTGAAGGACAAGCTCCTGGCGCACGATGAGCTGAGGATCGGGCGGACGGTTCAGAAAGCCCTTCTGCCGGAGGAGAACCCGACGCTTGCCGGGTGGTCCGTGTGGCTTTTCACCCGTCCGGCCAATGATGTCGGCGGCGACCTTGTCGATTACATAAACCTTGATGAGAACAGGCTGGGGCTTGCGCTTGGAGACGTGGCCGGGAAAGGACTGGGAGCGGCGCTTCTTATGTCGAAGTTGCAGTCCACTTTGCGCGCGATCGCCCCCGATTACGCGTCGCTTTCCGAGCTGGGGCAGCGCATAAATTCGATCTTCTGCCGCGACAGCCTGCCGAACAAGTTTGCCACGCTCGTGTACCTGGAATTGGCGCAGAATTCCGGCAAGGTTCGCCTCCTGAACGCCGGGCATTTGCCTCCGCTCTGGCTTCGTGGGGGGAAAGTCGAAGAGCTCTCGCACGGCGCACCGGCACTCGGGCTGATAAAAACCGCGAAGTTCGAGGAACAGGAGATCGAACTTGGGCCGGGCGACCTGCTCGTGACATACTCGGATGGTGTTACCGAAGCCCGGAACGAAAGGGACGAGTTCTACGGCGACCAGCGACTCAAGGCGGTGATCGAAAAATCGGCCGGCATCTCACCCGACCGCGTCGGCGAGAGAATCCTTGCCGAAGTCGACACCTTCGTCGGCGAGGCGCCGCGCAGCGACGACCTCTCTCTCGTCTTGATCAAGAGATGGAGCTAATGAACCGGTCGTGGGACGATCTTTAATTCACAATTTAGAATTGAAAATTTAAAATTCTTTCCTGAATATTCCGTAGATGTCGTGCTCGAAGTGATATATCTTTGCCACTTCCACCTTGAACCGATTGAGCCAGCTGAACCTGTGAACCGCCAGCCCTATCAGCATACCTATTAGCGGCCCGACGAAATAAATCCACCATCCTGTCCAGATACCCGATACGACCGCCGGCCCGACACTCCGCGCGGGATTTGTACTCGTCCCGGAGATCGGCGCTTCGAAGTAAACCATTACCGCGTAAAGGAACGGAAAGAGAAGCGGGGTATAATTCCTGAGCTTCATGTGGCCGAGGAAGACGAACAAGCCGACGATCAGGCAGATTGTCGTTATCGTCTCTCCCGCGAGCGCGTCGATCATTGTGTAGCCTGCACCCGGGGTGGTGTTTCCGAAAGCGACACTCCGCCCTATTCCTCCCCAGAAGAGGAGTGGGAGCGAACCGATAACGGCTCCGGCGAACTGTGCCACGATGTACCCGGCGGTATCACGCGCGGAGAGTTTGCCCTTTATCCGGAAGGCGAGCGTTACTACCGGATTGATGTGCGCTCCGCTTATCTTCCCGACACGCGAGTAGGCGATCGAGGCGCCGGTCGCGCCGAACAGGAAACCGGTAATCAACCTGCGCAATCCGGGATCGGGAATCAAATTCACGACCGGACTTCCTTTTCCGAAATCGATTATCACGAACGATAAGCCGAAAAGGAGAAGGAGTGCCGTACCAATCAGCTCGGACAGGTACACCGCCCATGGAGTTTTGTTTGACATAAGAATCAATTTAAGAAGAGAATCGGATTTCGTCCATGCATATATGGCCGCCCAGCAATGAGTCGCGGGGCTCTTCCGGTTTCGTCCTAAACTTCACACGGATTTCAAATCGCAGATGTCAACCGCGTTGATGCGTCGTCTTTAGGAATAACCGCGCGCACTGTGCTGTCATTGCGAGGAGCCCGTCCAAATATCTTTTGGACGGACGACGTGGCAATCCTTTACGGGTAACTTACCAGTTGAAAGCAACAATCCCCAACATCGATTTACCAAGTATGGGATCGCCACGTCTGTCCCCCTGCGTCGGGACGGATTCGCGATGACAGGTTGTTTTGAGGGATCGCCCGGCGCCTCCCGTTGGATTTCCCTTCCAATTAAGTTATAATTTTACGGACTATCAGGAGGCCGGTATTGGTCCGGCAATTCATCCTCGCAGATGTCTGCATGTGAAGTACGCAACTACCGAAGGAAATACAAAATGAAAGCCATCCCACGATTACTATTCCTGACTATTCTCCTGTCTGGAATCCTGGCTTCGAATGCCCGGCCACGGGGCACGGACAATTCATCTCCGAAACCAGGGCCGGCATACATGGATACAAGCCTGACTTTTGAAGCGCGCGCCGCCAATCTGGTTTCGATGATGACACTCAAAGAGAAGATATCACAGATGGAGAACGACGCGCCCGCCATTCCGCGGCTCGGAATCCCGGCGTACAACTGGTGGAACGAGTGCCTGCACGGCGTCGCCCGCAACGGGATCGCCACCGTGTTTCCACAGGCCATCGGGATGGCCGCGACATGGGATCCGAAACTGATCCACGAGGAGGCCGACGTCATCTCGACCGAGGCGCGAGCCAAGTACAATTACGCCATCAGCAAGGGCGAACACGGGATATACCAGGGACTTACGTTCTGGTCGCCCAATATCAACATAGACCGTGATCCTCGCTGGGGACGGAACCAGGAGACTTATGGTGAAGATCCGTATTTGACTTCAACGATGGGAGTAGCCTTCGTAACCGGTCTCCAGGGAAATAACCCGAGGTACTTCAAGGTCATATCGACGCCGAAACATTTCGCGGTCCATGACGGCCCTGAGCCGCTGCGCCATACGTTCGACGCCGTCGTGAGCAACCGGGATCTCTACGAAACATATCTCCCCGCCTTCGAGGCCTGCGTTCGCCAGGGCGGAGCTTACTCAGTGATGGGGGCTTACAGCGCCCTCGACGGAGTTCCTGACTGCGCCAGCACCTTCCTGCTCACCGACATCCTGAGGAATAAATGGGGATTTAAAGGTTATGTGGTTTCCGACTGCGGTGCAATCGGAGATATAGCGTACGGGCACAAGTATACCAAGACTCTCACCGAAGCTGCTGCTGCTGCTGTTAAGGCCGGCTGCGACCTCACCTGCGGAGATGAGTACCAGACTCTCGACAAAGCCGTCGCGCAGGGGCTTGTCTCCGAGAAGGATATAGACAATGCCGTCACGTCGCTGATGCTGGCGCGTTTCAAACTCGGGATGTTCGATCCCCCTGCCGCCGTGCCGTACAGCAAAATCACAATCGCGGACAACAACACGCCTGCTCACATGGAACTCGCCCGGAAAGTCGCCGACGAAAGCATTGTCCTCCTCAAGAACTCTCACGGCACCCTTCCGCTCCGGAAGAATCTCAAGTCGGTCGCCGTGATCGGAGTCTACTCCGACGACATAGAGGTTCTCCTCGGAAACTATAACGGGACGCCGTCCAACCCGGTAACGATCCTCCAGGGTATCCGCAACAAGCTCGGAGACAAGGTCGACGTCGAGTACGCCGGCGGATACAACCTCCTCGTCGATCCGAATCGCGCCGAGCCGGTGGACGAACAGTACCTGAAACCGGCGGGAGGATTCGCGGGACACGGACTTCTCGCGAAATTCTACGACAACTTCAACCTGAAGGGGAAACCCGTACTCACGCGGGTGGATACTTCAACTGTCGAGTACTGGGGAATGGGTTCGCCGGGCAAAGGGGTCCCTAAGGACCACTTCTCGATGAGATGGACCGGAACGCTCACCCCGCCCGCGACCGGCAAGTATGAGCTCGGGATAATAACCGACGACCGGGGAAGGATATTCCTCGACGGGAAACTCCTCGTCAACAACTGGAGGCCTTATCAGCTGAACGTGTTCAAGTCGAAGGACGTCATGCTGCAGAAGGGAAGAGAATACAAGATAGAAATCGACTATGCCGACAGTATCGACTATGCGGGCATAAGATTTATGTGGAAAAGAATTTACCCGAAGCCGCCGGCGGAAAAACTTCTTGCGGATGCCGTCGCGCTGACGAAGCAGTCGGATGTCTCGATAGTCGTCGCCGGAATATCACCTCGCCTGGAAGGGGAAGAAAGCAGCCTCAATATTCCCGGCTTCAAGGGGGGTGATCGCACGAGTCTCAAGATTCCCGCGAACCAGGAGAAACTAATCAAAGCTCTATACGCGACGGGAAAGCCGATCATCCTGGTCCTTACAGGTGGCAGCGCCCTCGCGGTTAATTGGGAAGAAAAAAATCTCCCCGCCATAATCGACACATGGTACCCGGGCGAAGAGGGAGGGAACGCCGTCGCGGATGTCCTCTTCGGTGACTATAACCCCGCCGGAAGATTGCCCGTGACATTTTACAAGTCCGCGAAGGATATTCCTCCATTCACGGACTATTCCATGCAGGGAAGAACTTACCGCTACTTCAAGGGAACACCGCTTTATCCATTCGGTTTCGGTTTGAGTTACACTACTTTCAAGTATTCAGACTTGAACGTGAGCAAAGATGTCGCGAAGTCCGGCGATACACTCGAAGTATCCGTAAACGTGAAGAACACCGGTGAGCGTGACGGCGACGAAGTGGTGCAGTTGTACGTCAGAGATCTGAATTCAAAAGAGCCTCAGCCGATCAAAGTCGTTGAAAGGTTTCGACCGCGTCTCGATCAAAAAAGGGGAAGTGAAGACGGTGGAGATATCGCTGCCGGTCAGGTCAATCAAATACTACGATGAGACGAAGAAGGGTTATGTCGTCGAGCCCGGGAAGTATGAACTGCAGGTAGGCTCTTCGTCGTCCGATTTCAGACTCAGGAGAACGATAGTGGTGGAGTGAGTTCTTCCTGCGAGGAAGCTCAATGGGAGATACAAGCCCTCGGGCTCGGGAGTGCAGGCCACTCGCGGCTTAGACAACCTTTCGAGATGGTTCTGAGAGTCCATACGATGCAGAATGACCATGTCATTCCGACCAAACGAGTCCCGACAAGCTCGGGACGAGTGCGTGGAGGAATCTTTTCAGGGAATACATGAACATTGTCTGTCGACTGCGGCGGAAGATTTCTCATCCCGCGGGGCGGGATTCGAAATGACAGTTCTTTCTCTTTGTTAGGGGGTTTCCTTTCTTGGACACCCACCCATGATCAGCATCACGGATATCGGGTTGAAATCCCGGAGGAGACTCCGCCCCGAGCTGACCTTGCTCATACTCCCCCTGTTCTATTGATCGGCACTTTTCCTGAAGACTTTACTTGCAATTTGAGCCGGAAGGCGTGAAATTCAACGCGTTGAGCGAGCGTCCTGAGGAAGAGAGACATGGCCGCGAAACCCAGTCGCGGTTTCATGCCTGTTTGCCGATTTCAGTTCAATCGAAATGAGCGGCGAACATATCTCCTTATTTTCACTGAGTGTTGGCAAAGAATGACAGGACGGAAAAATGCGCACCTTTTCGGCGGTATTCTATTTACTGTTCTTCTCTCTGACGGCGTGGGGGCAAACGAGTCCAGGCTTCTGTTCCAAGAGTGGGTCTGTCCTCTGCACGGATTCGGGCCATCGAGCCGCTGCAAACGGCGAGCCAGGTAGGCTTCACAATTGGAACGTAAAGGCCATTTATTCATCGACGGCGTGCGATTTTCGGAAAGACGCTAGATAGCGCCTGAGGGTTGGAGGAACTACTTTTCCCGCGGTTGAAAAGCGGGTTTCGGCACCCAGCCGGAACTGTCAAAAGTCGCGAAAGATTTCCCCTAATAGTTGCTTGACAATCGCTAATCAGCACATCAAATTATCATTGACGGGCAACCGGATTGAGGATTGGTGGCATGTTTGCGAACCCCATTCGTAGCACAATGCCAGATTACATCTCTCTTTTTTCAAGCAGGTCCACACCGACGTAAACATTCCTCCTATTTCATTTTTTAAACGAGAGAAAATTCAGGAGGGAATATGCGGATTGTTTCTGCGTTTATTTTTGCCGCACTCATATCTACGAGTGCGTGGGGACAAAAGACTTGGACAGGTGGCGGCGACGGGTCAAGTTGGAGCGATGCGAACAACTGGAGCGGCGGAATCGCCCCCTCCAGCACGGACGATGTCGTTCTGGACAATACGAATGTTACGGGAAGCTATACTATTACGATACCGTATGATAGTTCACTTGGCAAAGCAATTGTAAGGTCAATTCAAGTTGGCTACGTGGGAAATCCTAACGCTATTACTCTGTATTTCAGCAGTAATGCGAAGGTGGCAGGTTTCAAGTTCGGAGACAGCACCGCTGGGAATCTTGACTTTTCCGTTGAACAAGGAGGAGTGTTTATTAACGCTTCAAATGCAGCTAGCGGGTCAACCTATTTTCAGCGCAAAGGAGCCTCAGACTCTTTAAGGGTCCAAAGTGGCGGAAAGTTTGTGCAGGTTGGCACTGCTTCTTTTACAACGCCTTTCCCAGCGGCCACTTCGAAGTTCGACGAAGGAAGCACCTTTGAGCTAAATGCTCGTGCGAGTGGATCTGCGACCCTGACAGTTTCCGGTCGCACTTGGGGAAATTACATCATCGCAGCAGACTCCGCAGGTGGAACTCGTACCTATTCTGCTGCAAGTGGCAGTGGTGCGTTTACAGTCCTTGATACGTGGACGGTTAAATCCGGAGTAACCCTCACGGCTTGGACAACGAGCGGCACCCACGTTGTTGGAGACATTGTTTTCGTTGGTACAATGAGCTATGGGACGGCTACGGGCTCACTTTCGATATCCGGCAATGTTACCGTAAATGGCACATGGACAACGTCGGCCAGTCAACCGGTCACATTCAACGGAGTGTCTAGCCAAGCTATTGGGGGAACAAGTCCTATCACGTTCAATGGTGGCATTACAGTCAATAACACTGCTGGGGTTGTACTAAACCAGTCCGCGACCACGACCATGCTCAACTTCACTGCAGGCAAACTGAGCACCGGCTCCAATACTCTTAGAGTGACTTCAGGCTTTTCAGGTTACGATGCTGGAAAATTTGTCGATGGCAACCTTGCTTTTCCCGTCGGTTCGAGTGGTGGCTACCTGTTCCCCCTTGGCCAGGGGGCTGATTATCTCCCGGTCACTCTCACTTTTGCTTCACTAAGCGGGTCAGACGACGTCACGATCAGCGCCATCGACAAGAGTCTAACACCTCCGGATGGACCACTTGGAAGCAATCAGGTGCTGAACCGTTACTTCAACATAACGAAGGGGTCGGGCATCACAGCTTTTAGTGCTGATGTTACTCTAACATACACCGACGCAGATGTCGCAACGGCTGGCGCTACCGAAAGCGGGCTGAAAGTATTCCAGTGGGACGGCGCCCAATGGCATCCGCTTTCAACCACAGTCAACACTACCGCCAATACTGCTGATGTATCCGGGCTTACAAGTTTCTCCGATTTTGTCCTATCGGGAACTTCGGACGCGCCGCTTCCAGTGACGATGAAAGCCCTGAGCGCATCGATGGAAGCCGGAAAGGTGAGGTTGAACTTCACGACAGCAACCGAAATTGGTGCTGTTGGCTTTGACATCTTGCGGGCTAGCAGGAAAACCGGGCCCTTCGAGCTCCTCTCCAGCTACTCCTCCAATGCGGCATTGAAGGCAGCGGGTTCGACTACGCTAGGCGGCTCTTATTCGTTCGTCGACTCCAGAGTTTCCGTCGGAAACACTTACTACTACAAGGTAGAAGCCGTAAACAAGTCCGGAACGCCTGAACAGATCGGCGGCATTCTTGAGATCCAGGTTACCGCACCCAAGGACTTTGCCGTCTACCAGAACTACCCGAACCCGTTCAACCCTTCGACGACAATCCGGTACGATCTTAAGGAGCAGTCGAACGTCCGGCTGGATGTGTACAACGTGCTTGGGATGAGGGTGCGGGGTGAAAACTTCCAGAAAGAAAGCGGTACGTTCGAGACGCAGCTGGATTTCTCGAGCATGCCGAGCGGCATTTATTATTTCAGGATGATGATCGACGGAAAATCGGGAGCCAGCTTCGTCAGCACGAAGAAGGCACTATTGATAAAATGACTGATATAATAGCAAAAGGACGTGCGAATCCGGGGCGGCTTTCTGTGCCGCCCCGAATTGTTTGTCGGCGTCGTCATCCCGACCTGGTAACAGATTATTGTAGCCGCGACCTTTACGGTCGCGCGGGAATTTCGTTTTATGAAACGTCCTGTTCGCGAAAAAAAACATCGGCTTCCTCACGATGTCTACGTTGGCGAAATCGTCGCGGCGTTCACGATCTGTATTCAGGATAGAAACGCGTTCTTCACAACCGAGGAAAGATTCCACGTCTTTGAGAAAATCCTCCTCGGTGAATTGCGGGCGAATCTATGTGATGCGGTAGTGTACCTGTTCATGCCGGATCATTGTCACCTCTTGCTGAAAGGAATTTCGGAAAAATCCGATCTTCTCAAGGTCGTCAAGATGTTCAAACAAAGAACCGGATTTTGGTTTTACAAGGAATTTAAAGATCTCCGGTGGGAAAAGGGCTTCTACGACCACATTGTCAGGGATGACGGCGAGATCGAGAGGCAGGTCCGATACATCCTTTCGAATCCTCTCAGGGCAAATCTTGTTGATGATTGGAAGAAATACAAATACAAAGGGTCGAGCCTGTTCAATCTGGGAGAGTGGTAATTGTTTCGACCGTAACGATCGGGGTCGGCGGCTGGCCCTCCTCCTTCAAAACTCCGGCGTGAGCGTCATCTCATTGCCCATTCGGCTCATTTCCTCTTACCTGTCTTTCGATTATATTGTTTGCGAGTCGTGAAGTAGGTTTGTGGCGCCGCCGGGCCGGCTGTACACAATCAATACCCGTTCTAACACAATTGCGGATTTGTTCTGACCGCGGGATTGGAGAATCGAATTGAGATTCAGGGCCGTTCTATTTGCTATTATTCTTACCGTTTCACCCGTTCTTGTAACTCCCTCATCTGCTCAGGTTGCGAATCACGTCGTAATAAGCGAGGTGTATGGCGGAGGTGGGAATTCGGGTGCAACATTAAAGAACGATTTCATCGAACTGTATAACCCCACAGATTCCCCGGTGGACATCTCCGGGTGGTCGGTTCAGTACGCATCGGCTACAGGTACGAGCTGGCAAGTTACAGCATTGACCGGATCCATTGCGCCTCACCGCTACTGCCTCGTGCAGGAAGCCCAAGGGACCGGAGGAACATTGAACCTGCCCACCCCAGATGTGACTGGGACGCTTGCGATGGGCGGGACGAATGGGAAAGTCGCGTTAGTTAATTCCGCCACGGCACTATCCGGTGCCAATCCGTCATCCTCGCTATATGTTGACCTGCTGGGTTATGGCACGGCAAACGGATATGAAGGCAGCGCGTCAGCGCCGGCGCTTTCCAACACCACTTCTGCGGAAAGAAAGGCAAACTCTTC
Organism: uncultured Bacteroidota bacterium; assembly: GCA_963806435.1. Taxonomy (GTDB): domain Bacteria; phylum Bacteroidota; class Ignavibacteria; order Kryptoniales; family JAKASW01; genus JAKASW01. The sequence continues at coordinate 17,240 of CAWEBD010000045.1, read as the reverse complement.
GTCGACCGCGTCGTCATTGGCGAGCAGTGGTGCGGATGAGGCACTCGGCAACGGCTATGACACCGATAACAACTCGGCCGATTTCGTGGCACAGTCGGCGATTAATCCTCAGAACTCGGCATCCCTGGCTGAGCCCGTTAACACCATCCCGGGCAGCGGCATCGGGTCCGCACTGATTGCTCCTTCGATTGTGAGCGCGGCGTCGACCTCCAACTTCACAATAGAGTTCATCAGCAGCGGGACCGACATAATCGACACAGTAATCGTCGTGGTCCCGTCGAAGTTCAGTTGGTCCAAAAGTCGGCCCGACGTATCGGTGTCCGGGACCGGCACCGCAGGCGCGCACGTCGACGTAGTACAGGATACAATCCACGTGGGAGGCCTCGCGGTTACGAACGCCGACTCTGCCGCGATCGTGCTACACCTGGTTACAGTCCCCGATTCCGCGATGGCCGGCATGTTCGTTGTCAAGACCGCGATTGCCGGAGTGGAGCCCTCACCGGTGAGTTCACAACTCGTCGTGACGGTGACAAAACTTGTGAGGATCATCGACCTTCACATCAACGACTCCCAGGGCGTTCCGACAGCTCCGTATCAGGTCGGTGCGCTCGTGACCGTCAGCGGGATCATCACGTCGGACGGCAACCTGATCAGGACCGACCTCTATCTTCAGGACGCCACGGCAGGAGTCAACATATTCAGCTATTCTCGTTCGTACGATTACCAGGTCGGCGACAGCGTTACCTTCACCGGGACGATCCAGCAGTACCGTGGTACGACAGAGATAGCCCCCGATTCCGCCAAGACAATTTTCCATGCCCACGGAAAACCGCTTCCTGCCCCTCTCCTCCTGACGGCCGCGGACGTCAACCAGACTTTCACTGACGATTATTCCGAGCCGAACGAGGGAAGGCTCGTGAGAATAAACGGCGTAACGTACAGCGCGGCAAATACGACTATTTCCGATATTACCGGTACGACGGGAGGTTTCATCCCCGACACATGGACCATTCCTGCCGGGACATTCGATCTGATTGGAATCCTGAAGCAGTACAAGCCCGGCACCGCCTCGTTGCTGACACCGCCGTATACTTCAGATTATGAGGTCGTGGCCCGAACACAGGACGACATTATCGGCCACGCGGGCCCGTCCTTCACGAAGGCCCCGACCGAAGAAGACATTCAACCGAATTCGGTGACTGTCTCTTTCAAGACCGGCTCATTCTCGACGGCTGTGGTAAGATTCGGCACAACGGAAACTTACACAGATTCGGTCGTCCAGGCCACGGCAGACTCGACACACGAGGCAGTAATAGACGGACTTTGGCCGGCAACCGTTTACCACTACCAGATCGCGGCTACCGATGCCGAAGGGACCAACCAGACCGGCGACGCGATCTTCAGCACGGCGTCACCTGACGGGTCTACAGGAACCATCGATGTGTTCTTCTCGAAGTCCGTCGATACTTCCGTCGCGCGCAACGAGAAAGCCCGGACCGTCGACATATCAAGCAAGTTCATTTCGCGGATCAACGCCGCCCAGCATTCGATCGATGTGGCACTCTACAGCCTGAGCGGAACCGTTGGAGCCAACGTCGCGACCGCGCTCATCAACGCTAAAAACCGCGGCGTGAAAATCCGCATGATCGTGGAAGATGATAACTCGGGCACCGCTCCCATGAACACGATGAAGTCGAGCGGCATCCCTTTCATCACCGATACGTACGATCCCGTTAATGCCGGAAACGGATTGATGCATAACAAGTTCGCGGTCTTCGATTTCCGTGACACTGCATCCTTCACCGACGACTGGGTCTGGTCGGGGTCATGGAACGCTACCGATCCGGGCAACAACAGCGACGCGCAAAACGCGCTCGAGATACAGGACAAGGCGCTGGCAAACGCATACACGATGGAATTCAACGAGATGTGGGGAAGCTCCACCGACACTCCGAACGCCTCACAATCGCGGTTCGGTATAAGAAAGACCGACAATACACCGCACAGGTTCAATATCGGCGGCAACTTAATGGAGTCGTACTTCAGCCCGTCGGATCAGACGACGCTGCATATATACAAGACTCTGAACGCGGCCACGAGCTCGATAAACATCTGCATGCTCACTTTCACGCGTTCGGACCTCGCACAGGCGCTCATTACCGCGAAAACCGCGGGGGACAAGGTAAGAGTGATTCTCGATAACAACACCGACTCCGGCAATCAGTTCAGCGCACTCCAGGCAGGGAACGTCGACATTCACCTGAAGGGAAGCAGCCTCACCGGTCTTCTTCATCATAAATACGCTTTGATCGACGCGGAGAACGCGAAAGCGGACGAGACCGTCATCACGGGATCGCATAACTGGTCGAACGCGGCGGAGACTTCCAACAACGAGAACACGCTGATAATCCACGATGCCCGCGTCGCGAATCTCTACCTGCAGGAGTTCAAGGCGAGATACATCGAGGCAGGGGGAAGTGATGCCATTGTGCTGGGAGTGAAGAGAACAGGAGACGGGATACCGACCGCTTTCGGGCTCGGCCAGAACTATCCCAACCCGTTCAACCCGACGACGGCAATAAGCTATCAGCTTTCGGCGGCCGGCCGCGTGAGTCTGAAAGTCTACGACATACTCGGCAGAGAGGTGATGACTCTAATCGACCGGAATCAGAACCCCGGTTATTACTGCGTGACTTTCGATGCCGCGAGGTTCGCTTCCGGCACATACTTTTATGTTCTCAAATCTGGCGTCAATCTAAGTGTCAAGAAGATGCTGTTATTGAAATGATTTCGAGCTTTCCGCGCGCGTTGTTAACAAAAGCATCATCGTGAGGTACTTGACATTTGAGCGTGCGCGTTCCAAATTAATGGCGTTCTACAAGTAGTCGTGCTAAAGAAGGCGGGCGTGTTTGCGATTTGTGAAACCAGTACCTAAGGACGAACGATTTCATCGCGGGGTCTTTCTGTCCATTCGCTGACATTCCCCCTGTTTTGATAAACGGGCAATCTTAATTCGGGAGGAAACAATGCGGGTTGTTTCGACTCATACCTTTTTCGGGCATTCAACTTGTGTATTACCTGCAGGCTGTTAAGGACGTTTCTGACGCGTCCATTTCAGAGTCGTGCTTTGCGTGCTCCTCTTTTCAGGAACACTCCCGAACGAGCGTGTCGTCGCGGATCGCGAAAGTCATGTGTCGTGAGCGGGTCTGGGACGCGTTTGTAAGGCGGAGATGAAAAGTTACAGAGGCAGTAGAAATACAAACAAACTCATTCCATAAGAAAGGAGTTACAATGAAATACCTTGCCGCACTTGTCATGCTACTGTGTGTGAGCACATTGGCATCGGCACAATCGCTGGTGGATGATTTCACCGGGCTTACAGTGGGGGCAAATCTTGCCGGTCAGTCCGGCTGGACAAAAGGGGGTTCCGGGCCGGATCTGACCGTCGGCAATGCAACGCCGCTTGCTTATACCGGGTACATGAACGGCGGTGGAGAATATTCCGTCATACCGCTTCCTACCAGCTCTTCCAGCAAAGTCTACAAAACGTTTCCAGTCCCCGTGACAAACTATACCGGGACCACATTCTATTACTCATTCTTGCTAAGGTTGGATTCCACGAGCACCACAGCAACGGGATACTTCATGTCACTCGGCGCGCCGGGCACCAGCACAAGCTACGGCGCAAAATTGTTTGCTCGGACGAGCGGGGCCGGATTCAATATTGGTCTGTCAAAGACATCCAATACTGCAGTATTCGGATCCACCGTCTTGAGTCTTCACACTACGTATCTCATAGTAGTGCGATATACTTTCAACTCTGCCGGGACAGCGGCTCCTGAAAAATATGACGACGTCGCTTATTTGTGGGTTAATCCGGCTCTTACTGGAGAGCCTTCCACCGGCACTGCGGAGTGCACCGTCCCTGCGGCCGGGACCGACACAGACTTCGATGGTTACGGAACATTATCCGGTGGTGTAGGTAATTTTGTCTGGCACAATAGGGGAACCTCAAATCCGTCCGGTGCTTTTGATGGGGTAAGGGTTGCTAGCGGAACAACCAGCGCTGCTGCATGGACTAACCTGGTTACCGATGCGCCGTCTTTGGCAGTCTCACCGAGCAGCATCGACTTCGGTGGGTTGAATATCGGCCAATTCGTAACAGATACACTCACCGTGACAAACTCGGGGTACGCCGCTCTCAACATAACATCGGTCACACCGAGCCCTGCCGTTTTCTCCATCACACCCTCAAGCGGATCCATTCCCGCTCAGAGCAGTGTCAAGTTTGCGATCAAATACACCCCAACCGCAGCGCAAGCAGATTCAGGAACCCTTGCGTTCGTAAGCAATGCCGCGTCTTCTCCAGATACAGTCGTCGTGAAAGGGATAGGCAAGCAGCCCGGTTTCTCGGTGACACCGTCGAGTATCAACTTCAGAAATGTGTGGAAAGACTCGACCGTGACGGATACTCTCTTCGTCACGAACAAGAGCATTACTGATCATCTCGTAATTGATACTGTAATTACCACCGACACGTTGTTCTCCGTCACGCCGGTCAAGGCTGATCTTGACACATCGAAAGTTGACACGTTCATCGTCGCGTTCAATCCTCATTCGAAGGGCGCGAAATCCGCGAGTGTCGTGTTCTTCCACGACTCGCCGGTGGAACATGATACTGTCGCCTTGAGCGGAAATTGTATCACGAAGGAGCCTGGCTTCCTGGCGACTCCATCACCGCTCGATTTCCACGGTGTTCTGGTCGGAAAATCGAAGGTTGACACTATAACGGTGAAGAACGACGGCTACGATTCTCTATTTATTTCCAACGTGACGTCCACGAGCGGTAGTTTCACCGTGACCCCCACATCGGCGCGGTTAGACAGCATGGCGTCGAAGAAGTTCGTGATTACTTTCACCCCGGCTACGGCGGGATTGAAGTCGGGCAGCCTGGTATTTGAGAGCAATGTCGCCGAGACAAAAGATACGGTACTCGTTTCAGGCAACGGCTCCACGGTTACTACGATCGCGGAAGCGAGAGTGGACGCCAATTCCGACCTGATTCCCGATCATTCCGTTACGAAGGATACTCTTTTCGTGTGCGGTGTCATTACCAGCTCGAACGTTCAAACACCTCCGCAATCGGGATACTTTGTGCAGGACTCAAGCGCGGGTGTGATAATCTTCTCGTATGACGCTGCACCGGTCGAAGTTGCCGTCGGCGATTCCGTGTTTCTCATCGGGAAGGTCGCTCAATACCGCGGCCTGACAGAGTTCACGCCTCTCAAGATGGACACGGTCAATTTCAAAGTCCTGAAACACAACGCCGTCCTCCCCAAACCAAAAGTGATCACGGTCTCTCAGTTCGTCACGAATCCGGAAACTTATGAGGGAAGCGTCATCGAAATCGACACGCTCTATTACTCTTCCGGAACCTGGCCCGCCGATGGTTCCAATGGGAACCTGTTCTACAAAGAGAAAACCGGCGCCGACAGCGTTCAAATATTCGTAGACAAGGACACGCAAGTTGACGGGACAGCGCAACCTCTCGATCCGGTGAACTTCAAGGGAGTGGTCAGCCAGTACTCATCCGCCAGCACCGTTTATAATGACGGTTACGAACTGATACCTCGAGACACCAGCGACATTAAGCATGTAGTAATCGACGCGGTCTCCGGCAGGCTGAATGGAATTCCGAAGGACTTCTATCTCAGCCAGAACTATCCGAACCCATTCAACCCGGCGACGACGATCGAGTTCGGTTTGCCTAAGGAATCGCACGTCCAAATCGCGGTCTATAACGTCCTCGGGCAGCGAGTCGTTCTGCTGGTCGACGGCGTGATGAAGGCCGGAAACCACAGGGTCGCTTTCAACGCCAGCAGGTTCGCATCGGGCGTTTATTTCTACGTGATGCGAGCGGGCGAGAAAGTGTTCAAACAGAAAATGTTGCTGATGAAATAGTCTGATCGACAAATATGGGCATGCGGCGGGAGGCTTCGGCCTCCCGTTTTTTTTGCAGTCGATGTTGCTAATACACCGCGTCACAGGTAAGTTTGAGGAAACGCGGGATGCGGGTATCCCGGATAAGTGTATCCAGAGCAAACAAGGAGTGAAACGAATGAAACCTGTTACGAAGAAAATCCTGATCGCGGCCTGCATCCTTCTGCTGTCCGCGATCTCATTTGCGATTCTGACGCCGCAAAGATCCAAGGCGCAACAGCAGTTGGTTGGTAACACTTACTCGAAGGTCACATTGTACTCCAACGACGGTAAAGTCCTGGGAACATGGACGGCTGTCGGGTTAGGACAGATGGACGGAAACACCTTTACGTTCAACGTTTACAGGGGGGTGGGCGCCACGCACGAGTGGCAGGTGCGTATAAACGGGATCTTCACTGTCGAACAGACAGCGCCCTGACGCGACGAAATTGAAATAACCAGGCCTCGATGTTCCTGCGGGGCCGGGAGGACGGACATTGTCGAAGACCGTGCCCGGCGAAGGGGATTAATTTCTTTCGAGGAGGTTCTTGCTTTCGGCGAATCTCCGGACGGCATCCTTTATCGTGGTTCTCTCCTTCTTACCGAGGAATGAAAGCGTAATTTTATGAACGCCGCCGTCGGTCAACGATACCGCGACTTTGTTCGGTAGAATTTGCACACCTTTTATGCCGTGCCAGTCGAAATGCCGGAGGCGTGCTAACTGCCCCTTGTATTCGATCGCCTCATCGTCGACTTTGAAGAACCATTTCGGGGGGAAAATCCAGAAAGCAACCAGCAAGATTGCGTAGAGTATTTCGATGATGGGCATAGTGACGCCACGTCTCCCCGCGATGTGGAAGAGTTGCATAATGCCGTCGACCGCCAGCCCGGCCGATATCAGCGGATACCCTATGCGGTTGAACTTTCTTTTATTGAAATCAGCGAAGAATGCTTCCATAACCGGTTCCCCTAAGCTTATCCCCGAAACTCAATCCAACCCATGTTGGATTGAGTTTCCAGAAAATGATTATGCCGTTCCAACGGGAAATTGAATGCGGAGCCCTGCCTGCCGGGCTCCGCATGGACGATTATTCCTGAACAGCTTTGGGTTTCGGGAGATACTTTCCCGCGACCTCATAAATCCCGAACATCGAGGCACTGTAGATCAACGTGCTCAGTAACGTATTGCCAAAGAAAGGTATGGCCAGTGTGTAGCACTCAGCCAGACCGGCGAACGTCTTCGGGTACATCGAGCCGGGGACCAGCCAGACGGCGAAGTTAGTCGTTATGAAGAACACGACCGCTCCCACCAGCGAAAGGCCGAGAATTCTCCCCGCGGAGATTTTCTTCTCAAGTATCAGACCGGCAGCGACGATCAATAGAATCGTCCCGTATACCACTGCCATCGACCCCAGGTCGTAGAAACCGATCACCAGGTCGCTCAGAAGAAGGGCGGCGAAGGGAACGAGGAACGCGTACTTCTTCTTAAGGTACGCTCCCGCGAAGAGGGCGATGGAAATCACCGGCGTGAAGTTCGGTGCGTGGGGAATCAGCCGCGAAAACGCGGCGAAGAATACCAGGACGAGTGCGAATACTATGTTCATAATTGCCTCCAACTTTGTGCGTTATTGACTGTTAAATTGAAACTCATGCTAATACGATTGATTCTTCAAAACTCTTGTACGGCGCTCATCTCAGGAAGGCTATTCCATCCGGATACATTCCGGCCGTGAATGACCTGTTCGTGTATATCCCGTCTGAGGTATAAATGTAGACGGTGCCGTTCGTCTTGCCGTCTTTTGCGTCGGTAACGTAAACGTTGCCCGTCGCCTCGTCCACAGATATCGCGTAGAAACTCCCGCTGATCAGATTTTTGTTCAGGATCTTGTGCGTCGACACGTCTAACTTAACGACGGAATTATCTGCAATCAAGTAAGCCGCCCCGTTTTGAGTGTCGATCGCGAGTGTGTGTCCGGTGAACGACGGAATCTGCATCCCGACGCTTATGGAATCCGTCACGGAGTCGGTAAGAGAGTTGATCAAATAGATTGAGCCGTTGTCCCCCGGCTGGCCGGGGCAGGCGACCCAAACGTATCCGTATTCGTCCGCCTCCACCTCCGTAGGTCCGGCTCCGACCGTGATGGTTTTGACGACCTTCCTCGTGACTGCGTCTATGACGCTTACCGTGTTACCGGAGCCGTACCCGGAGTTTGCCACGAATACCTGTCCCGCGAAGCATGCTATCCCGTACGGGTTCGCGCCCACGGAAATTGTGTCCGCCGAGATAAGACTATTGGTCGTCAGGTTGATGACCGAAACGGAATTCGTGTAGAGATCCGATACGAAAGCGACGCTCGACGGCGCGTAGAAGGCTATCCGGTAAGGGCTGGTCCCGCTGGGAAAATAAACTGTCCCGACCGACAGGGCCGTCCCGGCATCCATGATCTCTAACTTGTCCGAATTGTTTATGACCATATAAGCATCGCCCCCGTATAGTGCTATGTCGTTGCCAAGATCTCCAAGGCTCCTGCTGTTTGCCAGCTTGAAAATATCAGCCACCGTCCGATTCGAATCTGGGTAGTAAGCGGTTAATGTGGAGTTGCCCTGACCGTAGTCTCCCTGGTTGAGGACGTAAACGGCTGAGGCGGCGGGGACATAGTATTGGACCGACGACGTAGGACTCTTAACACATGAACTTAATATTAATGCCAATGGAACGAGAAGGAATATTTTCTTCATTGAATCTCCTTTTACTAGTGGAATTGTACACCGAGGCTGAGATAAAAAGTCCGCATCGGCATCGGATACTGCGGGATTACCTGGTAACCCGCGTTGAGAATATTCTTTAGCGACAGCAGCGGGGAGAGAACAAGGCCGGACAGCTGGATTCTTGCTCCTGCGGAGAGATCGACTGTAGTGAACGCCGGAAGGAACTCGTCGTTCGCGGCCGTCGTGTACCTGAACCCCGCATACCGCAGCGTCGCGGAGAACGTGGTTATCCACGGGGAGAGCGCGGCGATGACGGAAGCACTCTCCTCAGGTCTGTAGATGAGCTGCTTGCCGTATGTCGGCGAGTTGGGGTCAGAGAAATCAAGCGATTGGCCGTAGGAATAGTTCGCGCGAAGCGCGGCGAAGCCGTTGTAGTTCGCCTGCAAGCTCAGTTCGATCCCGCGTGACAGAGTCTTCTGGTAGTTGACCGGGCGCCAGAGGATTCCGCTGGATGGCTGCCACACGATTCCGTCCGTTATATCGACTGCGTAGAAGTCCGCGTCGGCTTCGAGGTCGACGGGCGTTCGGACGCTGAACACGATTCCCGCGTCGTAGTTGACCGACTTTTCGGGCTTGATGGACGGGTTTCCGACGGAAGCATAATAAAGCTCGTTGAATGTCGGAGCCCGGAAGCTTGTGCCGATGCTTCCGCGGATATTGAAAGGAAGCGAAGCAACTGGTTTCACATTCAAACCAATTTTTGGGTTGAATGAGCCGCCGAAGTCCGAATACCAGTCCACGCGCGCGCTTGGCGATACGTGTATCTCTGAGCTAAAGGGGCCGCTCAGGTTTATGATGCCGCTGGCAAAGGCGCCGCCCCGCGTCCTATCTTTTGTGCCGGACATCTCAGAACTTGTCCCGCGGTCTCCCTCGGCATCGACACCGGCAGCAGCCTCGAAGGATTTGGATGAATAGTTAAGCCGGATACTCGGTTGGAGCGACAGCATTTTGTAAAAATCGTCGATTGAATATCCTCCGGCCACGGTCGGCGGGTCAACGTACCGCAGGTAGCTGTAGGTGAACCCGGCGGATGAGGAAAGAACAAACTGGCCGAGCTGGCTTTTGTGATCAATGACCGACAAAAAATCGCTGTCGTATTCGCGCTGTGTTCCGACGAAGAACGGTCCGGTGACGGGACCGGGGGTTCCACGGTTTCCCGACACATTGCTCACAACTATGGAGGTCGAGCTCTCTTTGCCGGGGAGTGTGATCTTCGCGAACTCGTTCTCAGATACAAAATCTGCCCCCGAGCGCTTCATGGGATACGAATTCAGTCCGTCGCTATAATCAAAATTGAAATTGTTTCTAGCGCGGGTGCGTTCCGCCATAAGGCTGATAGACGCGCCGCCGAGATTCTGGTTTAGGCTCACGCGGCTTTGCTGATAGCCGTAAGAGCCGGCGCCGAAGTGATGGGAGAATTTGAAGAACCAACGAATATCAATGAGGTAAAAAAAATAGTTCTAGCGAATAGAATTCAAAATGGTCTTTGGAGTTTTGCAATTGAACCAAAAATGGATCATTATGGCAGTTTAGATAATTCGGATGAATTAATTAAACTGTTCTTTTCTTCTGCTCTAACATATAGAGTCGCTAGCGGAACAAACGAGCTGACTTCCCGATTTCTCAAACATCAGGGTGGCTTGGCAATAACGACTCAAAAGCCATTTTCTCATATGCATTATATCCAGACAATAAAAATGAAGCATCATGGCTCATTGATGAAGATTTCGCCAAGAAATGGAAAGATTATCAACTCACACCCTAAACCCTATTACCAGAACATCATCAGTCTGATCATTGCCCTTCATCCATTCCATCAAGGTTGTATTTAGAATTTCACTGCTGTTCAAGCATCGATCTTTTATGGATTTCGAGAAGGAGTTGTGTGAAATGCTGCTTCATAAACTTTTTTTCTTCCATATGGGGATGCTATAAGGAGGTCAGGAGACGCTGCGTTGAGCGGAAAGGAAATGCTTAGCCTCGTAATACGATCGGCATACGTTAAGGAGGACAAGACAAAGATCATAAATCCCAAAGCATTCATCGAAGAAGTCAAGAATTGCAAATGAAAAAATATTGGAACTTGCAATAAGATATTGTAGGCCTGGCTGATAGGCATGTGTTGTGTAATGGAATATTATCTAATAGAAGGGAAGTTACAATGAAACTCACACGATTCCTAATGACTATGTCCATTCCATCCTTAGCGATGCTCACGGTTTCCTGCGTTGGAGACAAAACGACGCAAGCTGGAGCAGAAAGACCCGGCTGGATTCTGACATTTCATGATGAATTTGATAAGCGACGCTACGACACCGACAAATGGGATCCGCACTACCGGAATAACCCAGCCATGCCGGCATGCTATGAGGTGAAAGACGGGATTCTGCCGTCTGCGGATGGAAAAGGATATCCCCGCGTCGCGCTCGGACAACAAGGGCCGTGTTTCCTCGGTGGAAACGCGGAAGACGTCTCAGAATTCGCACAGCAGTACGGCAGGTTCGAGATCCGCGCCCGTTGTGCCAAAGGGGGTGGTTTGAACTCGGGCTTTTGGCTGGCACCCCTCGACAAGGACTACTTCAAATTGAAATCCGATGGCGGCATTCGCACGAGCGAAAGCGAGGCCATGGAAATTGACATTTTCGAACAGCTTGGTCGCGAACCGATGGCAAACAACTTCACCGTTCACTTGGGCCGTTCGTATCAAGAGGGCCATAAGTCGGAAAGCAAGCATGTCAATTTTCCGTTCGACATGACGCAGGACTTTCACGTCTTTGCTCTGGAGTGGAGTCAGGGCACTCTGGTCTGGTACGTGGACGACAAGGAAGTCCTGCGCAGTGACAAAGCGCCGACCACGCCATTCTTCATCCGGCTCAGTTTTTACCTTGGCGACGATCCCTGGCGAGGCGAGGTTCCGCCAGACATGACCTACCCTCAGGGACTTTGAGATCGACTATGTCCGAGTCTATAGCAAAATCGGCATTGGCGCCAAACTGGGAACTGATGATGGCATGTCCGGTAAATAGACGGTGTTACCCGAATTTATTCAGAGTTTTTCAATTGGATTGGCTGATAAAATAAAGAAAAAAAAAGGAGTTATCATGTTCTGGAACATTTCCAAAGAGAAAAAAGCGTGGGTGGAGAAGCGTGTCGCCGAGATGGCGACGGATGAGAAGATCGGACAACTGGTGTGCGAGCTGAATACCACCTGTCCAACATCCAGAACGAGATGCAGCGGGCGCTGGGGACCAAGGTCCGGCTGGTGCCCAAAGGGCAAGGCCAAGGGGAAGATAGAGATCGAGTATTACTCGGCCGAGGACTTTGAGAGGATAATGGAGAGGCTGAAGATCAAGGTGTAAAATGCTTGCTGTAAAGAAAACGGGGCAAGACTTTTTCGGGGATGTGATTTCAGCAAAGAAAGGATATTGTTATGATAGCATTATATCTTGTGATTTTTTTCAGCAAGTGCGACACTGTTTTTCATGTTGAAAAAACAGAGCACATCAAAACGATTAATTGTTTCAATAATTGTATTCATAGTTTTATCATTATCAGCTACGGCGCTATTTGTTTTTATTGGTGATAAGCCTCCCGTAAACTCCGTAACTTTTCCAATAAATAAATAAATACGCACGATGGAATTATCATTTGTTAGCATCGACCAAGCCCGAGGACGTCAACTTCATCCTGGGCCAGACCCACTTCATCAAGACGGTCGAAGACCTGTACGAGATACTGGTCTCGGCCGTGCCGGGCATCAAGTTCGGGCTGGCCTTCTGCGAGGCCTCGGGCGCCTGCCTGATGCAGGTCCGAGGGCACCGACGATGAGATGATCGAGCTGGCGGTCGAGAACGCCAAGGCCATCGGCGCCGGGCACAGCTTCATCATCTTCCTGAAGGATGCCTACCCCATCAACGTCCTCAACGCGGTCAAGAACGTGCCCCGAGGTCTGCCGCATCTTCTGCGCCACCGCCAACCCCTGCCAGGTGATCGTTGCCGAGACCGAGCAGGGCCGGGGCATCCTGGGCGTGATAGACGGCTCCTCGCCCAAGGGCGTGGAGGACGAAGCGGGAAAAACCTGGCGGAAGGAACTGCTGAGAAAGATCGGGTACAAACGATGACAACCAAGTTTCCAAAACAGGGGGACACCGCAATGAAACCAATGAACAGGCTGATCCTTGCCGGCTTTATCCTATGGGCGATATCGGGCGTTTCCGCCCAGGCCCGGCCCATCCTTGCCGGGAGACTTGAAAAGGCCATCGAAAAGGCGGGAAAGGATGAAACGTTCCCGGTGTCTGGTGTATTTTACCGACAAGGGCCTTGCAGCCAAAGAAGACATGAACGGCGCCCTGCAAAGACGCCGTTTGGAAATGACCCCCCGGGCCCTCAAGCGCCGGGCCAAAACGGGGCGGGAACAGATGACCTATGAAGATCTCCCGGTTTGCCCGGACTATGTCGGGCGGATCCAGAAAACGGGAGCCCTGCCCAGACAAAGCTTGAACTGGTTCAACGCCGCCAGCTTTGAGATGACGGGATCGCAGGTCAAGAGCTGCCAAGAGCTAAGCTTTGTAAAAAAGATCGAACTGCTTCCGGCCCGCAGTAAAAGAACCCGGCCGGAATTGGAAACCACCAGCCCGAAGGCGCCGGAGGCCGGAAGCCCCAAGGCCCATCTGCTGAATTACGGCCCGTCCTATCACCCAGGACAGTCTGATCAACGTCGACGTATGCCACGACTCGGGCTACTCGGGAAGCGGCGTGCTGGTGGCCATGTTCGACAACGGTTTCCGGAAGGGCCACCAGGCTTTCGATTCCATCCGCGCCGACGGCCGCCTGCTGGACGAGTGGGACTTTGTGCACCAATGCCGACACTGTGGACTGGGCACTCGCACGGCACCGGCACCTGGTCCGAGGCCGGCGGCTACGTGCCCGGGCAGCTGATCGGCCCGGCGTACAAAGCTTCATGGGCCATCTACCACACCGAGGACAATGAGCCAGGAAATGCCGGTCGAGGAGGACCACTGGGCGGCCGCGCTGCAGCGGGCCGACTCCATCGGCGCGGATGTGGTCTCCAGCTCGCTGGGCTACCGGGATTTCGTCGAGGATCCCCTGCTTTCCTACGACCTATGAAGACCTGGACGGGAACACGGCCATCAGCACCCTGGCCGCGCGCCATGCGGCGGCGCTGGGAATCATGGTCTGCAACGCCATGGGGAACTCGGGCACGACGGCATCGGCTCACTCGGTGGCGCCGGCCGACGCCGATTCCATCCTGTCGGTGGGCAACGTCGATTCGTATCGGGGTGATCAATTTCTCCAGTTCGCGGGGCCCGACCTACGACGGCCGCCCCAAGCCCGAGGTCTGCGCCCAGGGCACATTGGTCTGGTGGGCAAGCTGGACAGCCACCAACGCCTACGGCCGGGCCACCGGCACCTCCTGCGCCACGCCGCTGGTGGCCGGAGCCTGCGCCCTGATCCTGGAAGCCCACCCGGACTGGACGCCGATGCAGGTGCGGGAAGCCCTGATGATGACCGCCAGCCGAAGCGCCGACCCCGACAGCACCACCTACGGCTGGGGCGTCATCAATGTTTGGGCGGCCATCAATTACTCCGCCGCCGGGGTGCTGGGTCAACCGGCGGAGCTGCCGGCATCCGCCGGAATGATGCTCTCCTGCCGGCCAAACCCGCTTAGGTCTGAGGCGGTCATAAGCTTTACCCTGCCGTCTACGGGCAGCGCCAGGCTGTCCATCTATGACATAACCGGCCGGCAGGTGTATCAGACCACGATCCGCAAGATCCCAAAGCTCCCGATCCTGCGCCAGGATCTTTGCTGCCAGCGCTTCCAACGACTTGACGGCTGTCTGGTCCAGGCGCTTCGGATAAGTCTTTGAGTAGTAGGCGCGGAATCCCGGCATGATAGCGCAAAGAGCTTCGCCGATCTCCGTCTTGAGTCGTTCTTCAGCTTCGGTCTTCAGGTCTTTGGCGTCTTTCTCCATCGACTTAAGTTCTTCGATCTCGGAAACAAGAGGGGCAAGATCGTCTCGTTTAATCAGCCCCTCTTGTTCCTGGCCTTGGGAGTCGGAAAGTCCTGCGGCCATGTCAGCCCCTCGACACGATCTGCGCCATTGGCAAACATTGCAGCGCTTGTCGTGTATGTCGGGCAAAGGTTCGGGTATCTGTCCATTCTGCACTAATGCCCAAAAGATTCCAGTGTCCTCTATTAATCGATCTATGATAGCGGAGTCTCGGGTAACGTCAAACCATGCGAACTCCCACGGATCGAGGCAAAGTATTGCATACGAGCCCCACTGTAGGCCGGACACGTACAAGCCCTGCTGCACTTGCAGCACATACTCATCGCGGATGCCTTCTTTCTTGAAGCGCTTCATAATAAATCTGTTTACGCATTTCGCTTCGAAAATGCCTGCGCCGGGGCGATTGTCCGTCTCTTCGATCTTTCCGTCCGGATGGTTCACCATGTATTCGTGAATCGGATGCCTCAGCATTTCTTTGACAATGCGAACATCCCGGCCTGTCTTCGCTTCGTACAGATCCCGAATGACCGGCTCGATATAATGTCCGCGTTCCAGTTCCGGCGTGAGAACTTTCGGAAAGTCCTCTTTGGTTTTGGTCTTCTCGTACCACATCTTGCGGCGGCAACCAAAACCAAGATTGTAAAGCGCTCCCATATCCGAGCCGCCGCAACCGGACAAGCGTTCTTCGTGGAAAGCGATCTCGGCCAGCATGCGTTGTGTCTGTGCGAGTCCCATTATTTCTCCTTAACAGCATATACGTACAAAACCCCGCTTACATCGCACAGCAGCGCATATCCGCGCTTCCAAACTTCCCACCGCTCATCGATATGCTTGATGTGTTTGGGATCGATTTTAAGGCCGGTGCAAATAATTTTCTGAGCTTGCAATCTGACATCTCCCGCAGCATCCCTGCAGCAGCCCTCGCAGCATCCCCCGCAGCATCCCTCGCAGCATCCCACGCAGCATCCCCCGCAGCATCCCCCGCAGCAGCCCTCGCAGCAGCCCCCGCAGCAGCCCTCGCAGCAGCCCACGCAGCATCCCCCGCAGCAGCCCACGCAGCATCCCCCGCAGCATCCACGCAGCAGCCCTCGCAGCATCCCCGCAGCAGCCCTCGCAGCATCCACTGCAGCAGCCCTCCAGCAGCCCTCGCAGCATCCCACGCAGCAGCCCTCGCAGCAGCCACTGCAGCAGCCCACGCAGCAGCCCTCGCAGCGGCCAGATTCATACCATAAAATACTTTCCATTTTTTGAGCGGCTGTCGATGCCGCTTCAACCATTTTATGGTTTTGATTTCTGCAAGGAAACCATCGAGGAGCGCGAAGTTATTCAGGAGCTTCTTATCAATCTTCTCCTTGAGCGCCTTCCGAGTTCTGTCTTCGCATTCCTTATCGTCGAACCATTCAGGTAAAAGATCCTGATCGACTTTGTACGCCCATGTCGAAAGATCCTCCCATTTTGCGCCGGGATTGATTTCGACATTCACGGTATTGATGCGCGTATTTGTCGAATCCGCTTCGCAGAGGTTAAATTCTCGGATGATTTCCGAATGTGATTCCGTGGTTTTGGACCAAAACACTTTATCTTTTGTCAGCACAAACGATGCGTATTTGCACATATCTACAGTTCCTCCATGGTGCTTCCTGCCTTCTCCTGGACATTGCCGAACACCTTTCTGACTCTCTCGGCCAGCATGCGTTGTGTCTGTGCGAGTCCCATTATTTCTCCTTAACAGCATATACGTACAAAACCCCGCTTACATCGCACAGCAGCGCATATCCGCGCTTCCATACGTCCCATCTTTCGTCGATGTGTTTGATATGCTTAGGGTCAACAATTTTCAGGCCAGTGTAAATAATTTTTTGGGCTTGCAAGCCAACAGCCCCCGCAGCATCCCTCGCAGCATCCCACGCAGCATCCCACGCAGCAGCCCTCGCAGCAGCCCACGCAGCATCCCCCGCAGCATCCCACGCAGCATCCCTCGCAGCATCCCTCGCAGCATCCCACGCAGCATCCCCCGCAGCATCCCACGCAGCAGCCACTCCAGCATCCCACGCAGCAGCCCTCGCAGCCCTAGCCGCAGCCCTCGCAGCATCCCTAGCCGCAGCCCTAGTCTTCCCGTAGAATATTTTCCATGCTTTTAGCGGTTGTCTGTGTTGCTTGAGCCACTTCACTGTTTTTATTTCCGCGAGAAATTCATCGAGGAGCGCGAAGTTTTTCAGGAGCATCTTATCAATCTTATCCTTGAGCGCCTTGTGCGTTCTGGCTTCGCATTCCTTCTCATCAAACCATTCTGGCCTTTGATCCTGATCTACTTTGTATTTCCATGTGGAAAGTTCGGCCCACTTGGTTGTGGGCGTGAGTTCGACGCGAAGAATATTGATGCGGGTCTTCGAGGAATCGCACTCATTGAGATCGAATTCCCGAATGATCTCTTCATGCGATTCTGTAGTTTTGCTCCAG
>CAWEBD010000044.1:0-7468 GCA_963806435.1 uncultured Bacteroidota bacterium | reverse complement strand
GGCGTCGCCGTCCTGCTGCTCGACTTCGAAGGAGGCTCGATCTCCCCTGGCCAGCGCCCCGGAGGGGCTGGCGGACTACGACATGGGCAAAGCCCTGGCCAAGGCCTTGCCTTCCTCAGCCGCCAAGGACGATCTTCTGCTGGCGCTTCTTTTCGTCGGCATATTCACGAATCACGAGGATGAGATCGCCGGCGCCCTGTCGGAACACCTCGGCCGAGTGCCTGTTTTCGGCGGAAGGACCTGCGGGGATTATGATCTGGGACTCAGAGATCCGAAAGTCTGGGATGCAACTCACCAGTACTCCGAACGGCTGACCAACACGTTGGGACGCTTGGCCCTGCTGCGGCTGCCCCGACGGGCATTTTCATTCCCGCGGCGTAGTCATCATGCCGATGGTCATAGTAGAGCATCGCTTCACTGCATTGCCGCGATGAACGCCGCGGCTGAGGTAGGCTTGAATAAATGCGATGCCCGAGAAGCAGCGACTCGAAATCAGCAGGCACTGAGAGCCCGTCAATGGTATAGTGAGTGCGCGCCAAGGCTAGCCCCGTTGACAGTTGCGAAGGCTCCCCTGAGGGCTGGCCCGACGCGAACCAAGTCAAGGCGCCCGGTGGCCAACAACTCAGCACTGTCCGTCACGAGCCCGAAGGCACATAGCGCTGCTCTGTTCCAATTAACGGGCTTTGCGGACACTTATTCCGAAAGGAGCAGGTATGCTTGATTTTGAGTTCACCGAAGAACAAAAGATGTTGCGAGAGACCGTGCGCGATTTCGTCAACACTGAGTTGAAGCCGCGCGCCAGCGACATCGACAGGAACGAGGCCATCCCGCCTGAGATCATCAACAAGCTGCGCGAGCTGGGTTTCCTCGGAGTGGCATTTCCCGCTGAATATGGCGGGAGCGGGTTCGGCGAGGTCGGCTATTGCGTAATGCAGGAAGAAATTGGCCGTGGGTGCATGTCGACCGCGACCTTCGTCGGGGCACACCAGTCGATCGGCTCCAACGCCATTTACATCGGCGGGAGCGAAGAACTGAAAAAGAAGTATCTTGTCCCGCTCGCAGAGGGGAAAATGATCGGAGCCTTTGCGCTTACGGAAGTCCTGGCAGGTTCGGATTCCTTCAATCTCAGGACCCGCGCAAGCTTCGACGGTAAGGATTGGGTGTTGAATGGCGAGAAGATGTGGATCACGAACGGCTCTATAGCCGACGTAGTGTCGCTGTTCGCGCGCACGGAGCGCGGCATTACGGGCTTCGTCGTCGAAACGAAATCAAAGGGGTTCCAGGCCGGGCCGCCCGAGAAGAAAATGGGAATCCGCGGAAGTGTGACGGCACCCATTACTCTTGAGAATGTCCGTGTACCGGCAGAGAACATGATCGGGCAAGATGGCCGCGGTTTCATCGTTGCCATGAAGACTCTCGATGCGGGGAGGCTGGGCCTGGGCGCGGCTTGCCTCGGCGCGTCGAAAGAACTGCTCGAACTCTCCACAAAGTACGCGAAGGAAAGAAGGCAGTTCGATTCCGCGATCGCGAATTTCGAAGCGATCCAGTGGATGCTGGCCGACATGGCATCGCGAATTTACTGCATGGAGTCGATAGTGTACCGGACCGCCGCCGCCTACGAAGCTGGGAAATCGATCTCCAGGCAGTCGGCTATCGTGAAGCTTGTTTGCTCGGAAGGGCTCGACTTCGTCGCCGATTGCGCGGTCCAGATACACGGCGGCATGGGATACTCACGCGAGATGCCGATAGAGAGATTCTACCGGGATTCCAGGATCAACAGAATCTTCGAAGGGACAAACGAAATCCAAAGGCTCGTGATCGCCAAGGACGTCATCAAGAAGAACGGCCTGGCTTAATAAGCCCTGCAAGGCGCGTTACCAAACTATCCTATTTCCCGTGGGGCGGAAAGTCGGTGGTGTCTCAGTTTGAAATTAAACCACATATGCCGCTTTGTCGCGGATACCGCGCCACGCGGTGCGGCATCCCGTATATCCTTTTTGATATTAATGAACGGGAGAAACATAGAACACATAGGTAGGACGAATTTCTATGCTTTTCTATGTGCCTGCGCACCGAAGTGCTTCGGCACACAGGTGTGCCTATGTGGTTGATTTGAAATGGCGGTTAGATTTAAGGTGAAACTGAGACACTACCGGAAAGTCACCTCCCTTTCGCTGGCGGGAGAAAAGCCCTATATTATGAACATGAAGACTTCTCACCTGCTTAGAAATATCCTTGCCATCTCCTTCCTGGCTCTTGTGTTCACATCAGCAGGAGCTGGTGCGCAAACCCTCAATGTCAGTTTCGATTTCGCAACTTTCCGTTACGACTCCGCGAAGACGTACGTGGAGTTGTATTACAGCTTCGATATGAGAACGATGAAGCTGATGAAAAAGGACTCGGTGTTTTCGGACACGCTGCTGTTCCACATCAGGATGCAACGGACGGGTCCTGACAGTACGAATTATTACGAGTCGTGGGGTGTCCCCGTTGATGCGCGCGATACGACTTCCAGGGAGTTGGAGCATAGCCTTGTCAGCCAGATAGCGTTACTAATTCCTCCCGGGAATTACCTCATGTATGTCGAGGTTTTAGACAGGAATGACACCTCAAGGATTGACAGCGTCGCAGACCGTATTGTGGTTCCGCGATACTCTTTCCGGAAACTCGAGACGAGCGATGTCGAACTCTGTTCCCAAATCACTCAAAGCGACTCGGGTGCTCACGGAGTATTCTACAAGAACACGTATGATGTCATCCCAAATCCAAACGGTATTTACGGAGCGGGCTTGCCGATAATCTACTATTACATGGAGGTCTACAATATCCCCGACTCCTCTGGCGATACTCTTTTTACGGTCGAGTACCAAATCCGTGACAGTTTCGGCCAGGTCCTAAAGAGCCGCGAATCAGCGAGGAAAAAGTTCGGCAGCACGAGCGTCGAAGTAGGGACTATTAACGGTTCCAACCTGAAGACGGGGGCCTACACTCTCTTGATTACTGTAAACGACTCGGTCGCCGGTACCCATTCTACTTCTTCGAGGAGGTTCTTTGTATACAACCCGGGGCTTGGTGCGCCTGAGAGCGCTGGGACAACCCTCGCGGGCGCATCGGTGCTGTCGAGTGTCTTTGCGACCATGGACGACGCGCAGATAACCAGGGAATTCACCGAAGCACGTTACATTGCGACCCCAACGGAGATCGAACAATTTAATGAGCTCCAGAGCCTCCCGGCGAAGCGCCAGTTCCTCTACGATTTCTGGAAGAAAAGGAATCCCAATCCGGTGCTTAACACTAATACTTACCGGAGCGAATATATAAAGCGGGTCGCCTATGCGAATGCCCACTTCAACGTCGGAAACACTGCAGGCTGGCGCACTGATCGCGGGAGAGTGTATATAATCTATGGAAACCCGGACCAGATCGACAGACACCCGAACGAGGGGAATTCAAAGCCTTACGAGATCTGGTATTATAATTCAATCCAGGGCGGGGTGAGTTTCGACTTTGTGGACAGGACGGGATTCGGAGATTACACGCTCGTCAACTCGACGGCCAGGAATGAAATCCAGAACGACAATTGGCAGCAGTATCTGGGCAGCAATTAGCGATAATCCGGCCCAAAAAGTCTTAGTCGGGCGAGTGGAACCGGCAATTTGTCCACGGCGTTAGACTGAATGTGAATGAGGAGGAGTTTTGGGAGGCCCGAAAGTCAGCGGGAGGAGCGCCGGGTTCAATCCGCAGAATAGGTTCGAGGAAGTAACGCTTGTTCCCTCTGAGGAGGACAGCCGCTTCTTCCCGGACGAGGACCGCGATCAGAAAAAGATCGAAACCAAATTCTTCGTTGACGCCTCTAAGACAGTCCTCGCGAAAAACGACAGCCCCGATATACCTTTCACTTACAGCCTGAACCCCTACAGAGGATGCGAACATGGATGCATCTACTGTTATGCCAGGCCGTCTCATGAATATCTCGGGTTCTCCTCGGGGCTCGATTTTGAAACGAAGATAATGGTCAAGCGCGATGCTCCGGAACTTCTGCGCGCACACTTTATGAAGAAAAGCTGGGAGCCGCAGGTCGTCGCGCTGGCGGGGAACACCGACTGCTACCAGCCGGCAGAGAGAAGGCTCGGGATAACCCGGAAGTGTCTCGATGTTTTCCTTGAATTTAGGAACCCCGTCGGAATCGTGACGAAGAATTTCTTGATCACGCGCGACATCGATATACTTGCGGAGATGGCAAAGCTCAACCTCGTCAGCGTGTTCTTGTCCGTCACGAGCCTGAACCAGGACCTTACGCGAAAGATGGAGCCGCGGACATCGTCGCCCGCGAAGAAGCTGGAAGCGATCGAAACACTGTCGAAACATTCGATCCCTGTGGGGGTGCTCGTTGCGCCGGTCATCCCCGGCCTGACGGACGAAGAGATCCCGTCGATACTCAGGGAGACCGCCGAGAGGGGCGCCAGGTTCGCGAGCCTGCAAATGCTCCGCCTCCCCTTCGCCGTGAAGGATTTGTTCGTCGACTGGATCAGGAGAGAATACCCCGACAGGGAGAACAGGATAGTGAGCAGGCTGAAACAGGTGCGGGGAGGGAAGATGAGCAGCTATGAGTTCGGAGAGAGGATGAGAGGGAGCGGCGAGACCGCGAATGCGATACACCAGCTCTTTCGCGCGAGCTGCAAGAAGTACCAACTCAACGAAGGGGAACTTGAGTTGTCAACCGACAAATTCCGCAGGCCGTCCGGGCCACAAATTGAGATGTTCTGATATCCGGTCCCGCCTCGGGATGGGTCAGAATAGGGGAAGTGTTCACAAGGAAAAGATATTCTGACGGTTCTCTTCACCGGGAAGGAACTTGATTGACATCGCTTTTGATCCACGACGTCAAGATCGACATAATTGGGTAGTGGCTCAATTTGTAAGAAGTATCTCGCAAAGACGCAAAGGTCGCAAAGAAAGGGATGAAATTGTTTCCCCTTTGCGGTCGTTGCGGCTTTGCGAGAGAAATAATCCTCAAACTGAGCCAGTACCCATATTTGACATGCTTAGCTATAGTTCCATATATTTCAAACACGTATTGCAACCGGCAATTCTTTAGACAAAATCGAGACCGATCCACGTCGGGCAAACATGGTTTCTCCGAATGCGGTGGTGCTTCGCGAACGGTCAAATCTAATCCTAAATCAAACCTGAAATATCAATAACCTGAATATTAATGACACAGACTGAGACAGATTCACACGGATTGGCACGAATAGAAGAAGTGAATCGGTGGAAATCCGCGATTTTCTGTGTTGTCTCTGTGCGATCTCTTCCCGATACATCTTACCGGATAAATCAGTTCGTTTAGCTTTGAGGAATATTCTTTCGAATCGAAGGGACTAATCATGAAGATTACAAAAGCAGTCATTACCGCGGCGGGCAAGGGACAAAGGAATCTGCCGCTCCAGACATTGATCGACCGGGACGGCCAGCAAAAGTCCGTGCTCAGTATAATCTTAAACGAAGTGGCACAATCAGGCGTTGACGAGATATGCATAGTCATTCATTCGAATGACGAGGCTGCTTACCGGTCGGTCGCCGGCGATCATGCCGGCCGGATATCGTTTGTGTACCAGGATGAGCCGCGGGGTTATGGCCATGCCGTCTGGAGCGCGAGAGATTTTACGAAAGGGGAACCGTTCCTCCACCTAATCGGGGATCATCTTTATGTCAGCAGAATGCGGGAAGGCTGCGCTCACCGCGTAGTGAAAATCGCGGAGGCCGAATCATGCGCGGTATCAGCAGTGCAGGCGACTCGCGAAGGTCTCCTGCCACACTTCGGCGCGATTGGCGGTAAAAGAGTCCTTGGCAGAAACGATCTCTACGCAATAGAGACTGTCCTCGAAAAGCCCACTCCCACCGAAGCCGAACAGAAGCTGGTCGTCCCGGGCCTCCGCGCCGGCTACTATCTCTGCTTCTTCGGAATTCATGTCCTGACGCCGGCAGTGATGGAAATCCTCGATAAACAGCTCCACGATTCCCCGGACGGGCGGCTTGCTACGATTTCAGATGCGTTGAACCAGCTCTCCCGGAAAGAGAAATACTTTGGCCTGGAAATGAACGACCAGCGGTACAACATCGGTGTCAAGTACGGCCTGTTCAACGCGCAGCTCGCTCTTGCACTAAATGGGCGGGATCGTGACGACGTGATTTCTGTGCTCATGGAGATGCTTTTGCTGCGAGAAAGCAATGCGGGCGAAGGGGAGAAGGAATGAGCAGGCTGGTCGATCTGATTACGAGCAATGACCCCGGCTTCCGCGATCAGGCTCTCGATACTTTCTGTAAGTCGGCGTCGCTCGGGGAATTGCTCGATGAGTCTTCAGCGCTGGAGGATTTTCGTCATACAAGCTCGAACCTTTATGAACAGGTGCGGTCTCTTTTTTTTCTCTACGCGATCCATCGGTTCTATCTTCCGACGAAGAAAGGCGTGATTACGCCCGGGCTCATCCCGTTCCAGGGTTATGAAGATCTGCTGAATCGTCGGTTCGAAGAAGCGATCCAGCGCTTCCTCCGTATCCAGAAGAAGGATGGATGCCAGGATGGTCTTTCGAGCGCGCTTGCCGTCGCGTACCGGAGTCTCGGCTTTCAAACTCTTGCGAACCAGGTTCGGTCAAGCGTGCGCTCCGTGCGAGGAAACCAGTGGATGTTCCGTACCGGGCACATATCGGATCATCCGCTGCACATCATTCCCTCTCTTCTTCAGAAAGTGAACGGACTCCACCCCATCCTTCACGAACAAACTCCTGTCCGGATGGATTTGTCTCACAGTGGATGGAGCGACATCTTTTTCCTGGGAATGGATTTCCCTGAAGGGGCACGCGTCATCAATATTTCTATCGATCTTGTCGTACAGGATGAGTCGGCTGCTCCGCATCCCCCGGTGGAGGTGTACCTCAGGATCATCGATGCGCCCGTGATTCGTCTTGTCAGCACAGACTTAGGGGTATCCACCGAGGTCACTTCGTTCGCGCAGCTCTTTGATTTTGCGGCCGACTATCTTGGCTTGCTGAAGGCTGCGGTAATAGCCTCCGGTATCGTCCCGTCCGGGATGGAGGGGCTGAGCCAGCCGTTCTCCGATCTTCTCTCCGAAATTGTGGGCCCGGGACTGGGACTTGAAATCGTGAGTCAGGTGAACGGAATCCCCAAAGGGTCCCGGCTCGCTGTTTCCACGACGCTGCTTGGTTCCATGATCGCCGCGTGCATGCGTGCAACCGGGCAGACCTCTTCGCTTACGGGTTCATTAACGGAAATGGAACGCCGTACGGTAGCCGCGCGCGCGATTCTCGGAGAATGGCTTGGCGGTTCCGGCGGTGGCTGGCAGGATTCCGGTGGCGTCTGGCCGGGTATTAAACTGATTCAGGGAGTGCCAAGCAATGAAGGCGACATTGAGTTCGGCATCAGCCGCGGCTGCCTTTTGCCTCGGCAC
>CAWEBD010000043.1:0-6036 GCA_963806435.1 uncultured Bacteroidota bacterium | reverse complement strand
TCCCCCTTGTGCTTCACCTCTCAGCGGATCTCGGTCACTACGTGGCGGATATGCATGTGCCGCTGCACGCCACGAAGAACTATGACGGTCAGTTCACAGGCAATATCGGCGTTCATTTCAGATGGGAAACCGGAGTGCCGGAACACTTCGGCAAGGATTACAGCTTCACGGGCATAGACAGCGCTTATTACATAAAAGATCCCGTCGGGCATGCTCTGAAGATTCTTACTCACAGTTACTCGCTTCTCGACAAAGTGTTCAGGGCCGACAGCCTTGCTAAGCTTGGTATTCCCAAGGACTCGCTGTACAAGATCGAAACAAAGAATGGTCGCAGGGAATACATCTACTCGGACGAATATTATAAGAAGTTCAATACGGAACTCAACGGCATGGTCGAAAGCCAGATGCGTGCTGCCACGAGGGCGGTCGCTTCATACTGGTACACCGCCTGGGTGAATGCCGGCAAACCGAAGTTCTGGTAAGAAGGCTGCCATGAAGTCAAAAGAGTCCCCGAACCGGATTGTGCTGAGCGAGAGGGAAATTCCCAAAAAGTGGTACAATATTGCCGCCGACTTGGACGAAAAACCCGGCCCGCCGCTGGACCCGCAGACGCACCAACCCATCTCTCCCGACAAGCTCGCCGCGATTTTTCCGCAGAATCTTATCGAGCAGGAAGTTACCACGCAGCGATTCATAAGGATTCCCGAGGAGCTTCTGAAGATATATACGAAGTGGCGTCCCACTCCGCTCGTCAGGGCACGCGGGTTGGAGGAACTCCTCGAGACGCCGGCTCATATCTATTTCAAGAACGAAAGTGTCAGCCCGGCGGGGAGCCACAAGCTCAACACAGCCCTCGCGCAGGCGTATTACAACAAAGTGGAAGGTGTGAAACGGCTTGCCACTGAGACCGGCGCCGGCCAGTGGGGAAGCGCTCTCGCGATGGCATGCAACCATTTCGAGCTCGGCTGCAAGGTATTCATGGTCAAGTCTTCGTATGACCAAAAGCCGTACAGGCGAATTATGATGCACATATGGGGGGCCGAAGTTTCGGCCAGCCCGAGCGAAGAGACGAAGGCTGGAAAGGAAATGCTTGACAGGGACCCCGATTCTCCCGGCAGCCTGGGAATGGCGATAAGCGAGGCGGTCGAGGTCGCAGCCAGCGATGCCGAGACCAAGTACTCGCTGGGAAGCGTGTTGAACCACGTCCTCCTCCACCAGACCATCATCGGGGAAGAAACCCTGAAACAGATGGACAAGGTAGACGAATATCCCGACACGATAATCGGGTGCGTCGGTGGCGGGTCGAACTTCGGCGGTTTTGCTTTTCCGTTCGTGCGCGAGAAGCTTGGAGAAAAGCCCCGCGCGAAGAAACTGCGCGTGATCGCGGTTGAACCTTCCGCCTGTCCAACCCTCACCCGCGGAGTGTACACGTACGACTACGGGGACTCGGCCGGTCTGACGCCTCTGCTGCTGATGCATTCTCTCGGTCATGATTTCGTCCCTCCTGCCATCCATGCCGGCGGACTGAGATACCACGGTGTAGCGCCGCTGATATCGTCGCTCGTCAACGCCGGGATCATCCAGGCGGTGGCTTACACCCAGAACGAAGTGTTCGATGCCGCGCTGAAGTTTGCCAGAAGCGAGGGGATTGTTCCGGCCCCCGAATCATCGCACGCGATACGTGCAGTGATCGACGAGGCGCTTCGCGCCAAGTCGGAAGGCAAAAAGGAAGTGATAGTGTTCAATTTATCCGGGCACGGTTATTTCGATATGAGCGCGTACGACGACTATCTGCAGGGCCAGCTTGCCGACAGTACGGTTGACGAGGAAGACCTTCAGAAATACCTGAACCAGCTGCGGCACCAGCCCTTCTAGAAATAAACAGGAGTTGGTCTTTCATCGTTGGATTTCTTGCCGGACAAGGTGGTTCCCAGTCCGCGTGACTTCTCGTTTTCTTGATTTTTACCGGAGGCGTTGATAACTTGAAAATGCGCAAAAAACAATAGGAGGTGTATCATGGCACACGATGATGATGGGTTGACGAAGGGATTGTTTCTTGGATTCATTGCCGGAAGCGTCATCGGCGCGGTGACGGCTTTGCTCCTTGCTCCGAAGTCTGGCAAAGAACTCCGCAAGGACATAAAAGAAAAGACGGATGAATTGAAAGACGCGGCGCAATCTCAACTTGAACTGGCGCGGGCGAAGGCGGAAGAGCTTGTGAAAGAAGGGAAGAAGCGGTCCGAGGGTATAATCACTCAGGCAAGGCAGAAGGCTGAGGATCTGTTGTCCGATGCGGAAAAGGCGTTAGGTCAGGCGAAGGGCGAAGGGAATAAGTTGAGATCGGCCGTCAAAGCCGGCTCGGACGCGTTCAAAGAAGAGCGGGCCAAAAAAAGTTAGGGGGATGTCGTGGCAACAATTTTCTTAGTAGTGGCATCGGTTGCTCTCCTGGCGATCGCGGCCGCGAGTATCTATTCAATTATCCTCATGAGGGATGCCAAGAAGGTGCTGAACCAGATGGAGACTTCAGTGAGGGAGATTTCCGAGACTTCCCGCCCGCTGCTTGAGAACTCCGGCGTCATTACCGGTAAGATAAGGACGATCGCCGAAAGCGTGGACGGGGAAGTCACGAACGTTAAGGGGGCTGTTGATTCGTTGGTGGGCGCCGTCGAAGAACTCGTCGACCTCGAACGAAGAGTGAAATCCAGAATTGAAGATCCAATTATGGACACCGCGGGCTATCTCGCTGCTATCACGAAAGGAATAAGGACCTTCCTGCGTGTCTTAAAAAGCTAATTTCAGCCGGGCAGAGAGTCCAACCTGAAGGGTTCGGCTCCCCGAACTACCTGTTCCGGAAAAGGAGATGATATGAAGGACTATCTTCCAACCAGTCTGAGGAATGTAGCACTCATTGGCCACGGCGGCTGCGGAAAGACAACCTTTGCCGAAGCCGTCCTTTACGCCGCCGGCATCACAGGCCGAATGGGCACAGTGGCAGAAGGAAATACCGTTTCGGATTACAATCACGACGAGATCGAGAGAAAGTTTTCGGTCAGCACATCGTTGCTGCACGCCGAATGGCGCGACCTGAAGTTCAATATCCTCGACCCGCCCGGCTATCCTGATTTTCTCGGAGAGGTTGAGGCCGCCCTGCGCGTATCTGACGTCGCGGTTATCCTGGTGAAATCGGTTGAAGGAATCGAAGTGGGAACCGAGATCGACTGGGGATTTACCAGGCAGTACAAGACCCCTACAGTTTTCGTCGTGAATAAGGCCGATGCGGAGAACTCCTCTTTTGAGAAAACCGTCGCGCAGATCAGGGAAAAACTCAGCCACGATATTGTTGTTGTCCAGTTCCCTGTGAATGAAGGTACTCCCTTCGACAGCGTCGTCGACGTCCTCAAGATGAAACTCCTTAAGTTCAATCCAAATGCGAAAGGGAAGTACTCCGAGGAGGAAATACCTCCTTCCTTGAAAGGTGCAGCGGACAAGCATCACGAGGAACTTGTGGAGCAGATTTCCGAGACCGACGAAAACCTGCTCAACATATTCCTCGAAAATGGAAAGCTCACCGACGAGCAAGTGTCGGGTGGATTTCGAAAGGCCATTCTCGAGAGAAGAATCTTCCCGGTCTTTCCCGCGGCTGGACAGCGGCTGTGCGGCGTGACGGCTCTGCTTGATTTCATCGCTGATTACGCTCCGTCGCCTGACGCGATGCCGCCGGCTGTAGGCTACAGGGCCGACAAAGCAAACGAAGAGGTCAAGGTTGCCTGCGATCCGGGAGCGGATACCGCCCTCTTCATTTTCAAGACGATTTCGGAAAGAAATATCGGCGAGCTTTCATTGTTCAGAGTCTATTCCGGCATCGTCATGCCCGGGATGGACCTTGTCAACCAGGTCAATGGGAAGTCGGAACGGCTGGGGACGCTGTATGTCTTGAACGGAAAAGACAGGAAGGAAACGCCCAAGGTCGCGGCCGGTGATATCGCCGCGGTGGTGAAGTTGAAGGACACGCATACCAACAACACTCTCAGCGGCAAGAATAACCCGGTCGTGATGAAGAAGATAGATTTTCCATCCCCCATAATGAGAGTGGCAATCCTTTCGAAGAATCGCCACGACGAGGACAAAGTCGCGTCTGGGTTGCACGCGCTCCACGAGGAAGATCCGACATTCCTTGTCGAAGTAGACTCGGAGTTGAAGCAGACGGTGCTCAGCGGGCAGGGAGAAATGCATCTGCAGGTCGTCGTGAAGCGCCTTAAGGAACGTTACGGTGTGGAAGTGGAAATGGTAGAACCCGACATACCCTACCGTGAGACTATCCGCGGTGTTGCCGCCGATTCGGAATACAAACACAAGAAGCAGTCGGGCGGGCGCGGCCAATACGGTCACGTACACCTCAAGGTCGAGCCGCTGCCGCGGGGAAAGGGTTTTGAGTTCGTCGATGCGGTTGTGGGCGGAGTAGTCCCGGGCAGGTTCATACCCGCCGTAGAAAAGGGAGTGATCGATTCGATGGAGCGGGGTGTCATCTCCGGCCACAAGGTGGTCGATGTGAGGGTCACACTGTTCGATGGTTCTTCGCATCCCGTCGACTCCGACGAAATATCTTTCAAGATCGCCGGCTCAATGTCCTTCAGGAAGGGTTTCAAGGAAGCTAAACCGATTTTGCTCGAGCCGATTTACGAGCTCGAAGTTCTGGTTCCAGATGAACACATGGGTGACATAATGGGCGACATCTCCGGTCGCCGCGGGAAGATCCTCGGCATGGAGGCAGAGGGGACAAATCAGAAGATCAAGGCACAGGTACCCCTGAAGGAGCTGTACAAGTACGCAAACGTTCTGCGGAGCATGACACAGGGCCGCGGTGTGTTTGCGCAGAAATTCTCCCACTACGAGGAGGTTCCTAAAGAGGTCGCCGATAAGATTGTAGCCGAGGCGCAGAAGGACAAAGTCGAGCAGGAATAGGAACTCCCCAATAATTCACAAGCCAGGATTGATTAATTAAGAGTATGGAAAGATTGTGGTCGCCGTGGAGGTCGAAGTACATAGAATCTTTTGCGGAAACGAAGAGCGGAAAAGAGAACGGATGCGTTTTCTGTGACAAGCTGGCCGAGAAAGACGATGAAAAGAACCTGATTGTTCACAGGAGCAGGCTGTGCGCGATAGTAATGAATATCTATCCCTACAACAGCGGTCATCTCATGATCGTCCCGTTCACCCATAAGAGCACGTTCGAGGATCTAACGGATGAAGAAAATTCTAATGTGATGAGTGAGACCCGCTTGGCCATTAGGCTACTGAGGCTCACGTCTCATCCCGACGGTTTTAATTTTGGGGCGAATCTCGGAAGGGTCAGCGGCGCGGGAATTGCCGAGCACGTCCACTTCCACGTTGTTCCAAGATGGAGCGGCGACGTCAACTTCATGCCGGTACTGGCGGACGCGAAGGTAATCTCAGAAGGATTGGAGCAAACCTACAAGAAACTTGCCGGCGCGCTGGGCTCGATGAAGTTATAGCCTGTCATAATCTCCTCAGTAAGACAATACCCGGCATCGGGGCAAAATCAAACCACTCTCATGGAATTCCGTTGCGGAATGACGGAACTAACGGCCAAAAGGGCTAAATTGGAGTGTAAAATGAAATTCACCTGGAAATATAGTGGCATATAGGGTCCTATTCATATTCGGTACAAGGCCTGAAGCGATAAAGATGGCTCCTCTGATCAAGGAGGTGCAGAAATCATCCAAGCTGGAAGCCAGGATCTGCGTCACGGCGCAGCATCGTCAAATGCTCGATCAGGTACTCAGGATTTTTGGGATCACTCCGGACTATGATTTGAATATCATGACGAGCAACCAAACTCTGTTCGGAATCACGGCAAGGATAATCGAAAAGCTGCAGGAAGTATTGGCCAAGGAGAAACCCGACCTCGTTGTCGTGCAGGGAGACACTACGACTACGTTTGCCGGGGCTCTCGCTTCGTATTACACCCGCGCGAAAGTGGCCCACGTCGAAGCCGGCCTGCGGACCCGCAATAAA
>CAWEBD010000042.1:0-20433 GCA_963806435.1 uncultured Bacteroidota bacterium | reverse complement strand
CCACGTATTGCTATTGCTTCAGGATGTTCTTAAGAAAGTCAACGAATACGAAAACGATGCGGACACTGTGTTTACGCTGGCGATCGCCGATCTCTTCGAGAACGAGAAGGACGCGATCGAATTGATAAAGCTGAAGGAAATTTACATGGGATTGGAAACGGCGACAGATCGTTGCGAAGACGTCGCTAACGTCCTCGAATCGATACTGATAAAACATGCTTGATATCGCCCTTTTCAGATGCTGACACTCGTCGTATCCATCATACTCGTCGCGCTTGTCTTCGACTTCCTTAACGGATTCCACGATTCAGCGAATTCAATCGCTACCGTCGTATCAACACGCGTTTTGACTCCGAGAAAAGCTGTGGCCTGGGCCGCCTTCTTCAATTTCATCGCAGCATTCTTTTTCGGCCTGAAGGTCGCAGACACACTGGGCAAAGGCCTGGTCGAGTTAAGCGCCGTGAACGAGTATGTAATACTGGGTGGGCTCATCGGCGCTATCGCATGGGATCTGATAACATGGTACTACGGGCTACCGACAAGTTCTTCTCACGCTTTGATGGGCGGATATGCTGGAGCGGCCATCGCGAAAGCCGGTTTTTCCGCCATCCTTTACAGCGGATGGACCGGAACGGTCATTTTCATAGTTGTTGCACCGGTGATGGGACTCGTAGTCGCTTTCCTACTCATGACAGCCGTGATGTGGATTTTTCATAAGAAGTCGTCGACAAAGGTCAACGGTGCGTTCCGAAAGCTGCAGCTGGTTTCCGCTGCATTCCTGAGCCTCGGGCACGGAACCAACGATGCTCAGAAGACCATGGGGGTGATAACGGGTTTACTTGTGACGGCAGGTTTTCTGAAGACCTTCGAAGTCCCATTTTGGGTTATTATTCTGTGTAACTTCGCCATTGCGTTGGGGACACTTTTCGGAGGTTGGAGGATCGTGAAGACAATGGGACAGAAGATTACGCGGCTGCGCCCCGTCGACGGTTTTTGTGCGGAAACCGCCGGCGGAATTACGCTCCTCGTGGCTACGTTCGCTGGAATACCGGTGAGCACGACGCACACCATAAACGGCGGTATTATGGGTGTCGGAGCCACAAGACGTCTTTCGGCGGTAAGGTGGGGTGTCGCTGGTAACATTGTCATTGCATGGGTGCTTACAATTCCGATGGCTGCTCTGATCGGCGCAGGCGCCTACAAGATAGTAGAGCTATTCATTAAGTAGCCACCTCCAATAAAGATCATTTCCCGGAAATTCCACACTTAGATCACTGTCCCCGTTGTATCCCGCCGTCGCATAAGGAGGGACACGATGGTCGAATCAGTATCTGTCTGGCGTTGGAACTCCGATCAGTGTGCGTCCAGCCGGTTTCGACGTCATTGATTCACTCCAGCTTTCGGAACAAAGGCGTAACAAACAAATTCCCCCGCACCCGCTTCATCGAGTCTTGTGAGGTTACACAGGACCTGTTCCACCTCATCATCAGTTTCATTGAGTCGGCATGAGAGACACAAACCTGGTTTGGGGGTCAGATCCGGGTTCGGTTCATTTCCGTCATCGTCGAAGTATGGCAAGCCTACCTCCCTCCTTCCCCGCCCCTCCTGTATCCCAGATAGTTCCTGACAGCGGAATCATCTACACACCCGACATGGTTCATTCCCGCGTCCGCCACCGCTTAGTATCGCGTCGCGAGTAGAACACCGCGATTACACGAATTTCGTGACTAAGGGTCTCATAGAAAATTGAGAATGGAAATCTTCGAACAACGATCCGACGAACGGTTTTGTGAACTTCTGGATATTTCTCAGGAGAACGCCTGATGCGCTCAACCGCTCCATCTATGGAAAGAGCAAACTCCGCCCCCAATCAGGTTCTCTGGTGTTCATACCACGTAATCGCTTCACGGAATTCCTGCTCAGCTTGGGGATGAAACCGGACCGTAAGCATTAAGACTTGAGAAACTCAGCTCTGATTTCTTCCCATGTCCGTCCCTGTGAGGGATTGTTAGCGAAAGACTCGAGGCGTCTTTCAAGCTCTTCCCTCTGTGATTGAGAAAGCTCAAATCCTTCACTCTCCCGTGCAATGCCATCCCAAATCTCCTCAACGAGAAGGATCCGTTCGGGAATGCTCAACTTCTTTATTTCTTTGGCAAGGTCCGAGTCCATGTCGACCTCCGTCGTTCACTGAAATATAATTGCACAAATTCCCTTTCCCAAGTCGCCCCAACAAACTCTCCGGATGGTTCCTGCTCCCCGCTTATACTCAAACGCTAATGGAGAAAATGCCGGACAACAAGATTGCTCTTCCAATAGAGCTCCTCTTTAAGCGGGAACCTCAGTGCGCGTCGAGCCAGTTCGGCCCGGTGCCGACGTCGACCTCCACGGGTACGCTTAGCTTCAGCGCATTTATCATCTCTTCGCGAACGAGCGTCTCGAGCTTCTTGACTTCGTCCTTCGGAGCTTCAAACACAAGTTCGTCGTGCACCTGGAGTATCATCCTCGATTTCATCTTCTGCTTTTCCATCTCGCGAAAGATGCCGACCATCGCCAGCTTGATCATGTCGGCGGCGGTTCCCTGGATAGGCATATTGATCGCCTGCCTCTCTTCGCCACTACGGACGGCGGAGTTCTTGCTGTTTATGTTCGCGAGGTAGCGCCGCCTTCCCAGAAGCGTCTCGACATATCCGTGCTTGCGCGCGAATTCGATGGTGCCGTCTATATACTCCCTCACTCTCGGGAAGCGCTGGAAGTACGTATCGATAACTTCCTTTGCCTCTCCCTGCGAGATACGGAGCCGGATCTTGAGTCCGTACGGTCCGATACCGTACAGCAGCCCGAAGTTCACTTCCTTTGCCTTGCGGCGCATGTCCGGCGTGACCTTGTCGGGCGGGACGCCGAACACCTTAGAAGCCGTCGTCCGGTGGATATCCTCATGCTTCCGGAACGCTTCGGTCATACCCTCATCCTTGCATATGTGTGCCATGATCCGTAGCTCGATTTGCGAGTAGTCTGCCGACATCATCACCCAGCCTTTTTCGCCGGGAACGAACGCCTTGCGGATCTCCTTCCCCATCTCTCCGCGGATTGGAATATTCTGGAGGTTCGGATCGGACGAGCTGAGCCTGCCGGTCGCGGCGACCGTCTGGTTGAACGAGGTATGCAGCCTCCCGGAGCGCACGTTGATCAGAGCCGGCAGCGCGTCGACATAGGTCGATTTGAGTTTCGTGAGCTTGCGGTAAGAGAGTATGCTCTCGGCGATCGGGTGCTGCGCGCTCAGCTCTTCCAGGACGAAAACGTCCGTGGAGAAACCGGTCTTCGTCTTCTTGTTCGTCGGGAGGTTCATCTTGTTGAAAAGGACATCGCCGAGCTGTTTCGGCGAGCCGATATTGAACTCCTCGCCGGCCAGCTTGTAGATTTCGTCGCTGAGATTATCGATCAAGCGCTCGAGCTCTTTTGAAATCTGGCTGAGAATTGTCGTGTCTATCTTCACGCCGGTTTTCTCGATTTCGGTGAGTACCTCTATTAGAGGAAACTCCATTTTAACGCACAGGTCGATGAGGCCGGATTCCCCGAGTTTCTTCCTAAGAGCCGTTGTCAGTTGAAGCGCGATGTCCGCGTCTTCCCCGGAATACTCGGCTACGACCTCCGGCGGCACTTCGCGCATGTTCTTCTGGTTCTTTCCCTTTCCGATAAGCTCTTCTATAGGGACCGGTTTGTACTTCAGGTATTCCTTGGCAAGTGCGTCGAGGTTGTGCGCCCCGTCCGCGTTCACGACGTAAGCGGCGACCATCGAATCGAACTCCACACCGCGGGTACGTATGTCGTAATTAGAAAGCACGAGCATGTCGTACTTCAGGTTCTGCCCAACCTTCCGGATCTTTGAAGACTCGAAGACCGGCTTTAGTAGCTTCACTGCGTCCTTTACGTTCACGCCGCGCCGGCCGCCGGCTTCAGAGAAGAGATCGCCGCCTTCCGATGCGATGTTGACGTAATAAGCTTCATGTGGCTTGACGGAGAAGGAAATTCCCACGAGCTTGGCGTTCAACGCGTCCACGCTCGTCGTCTCCGTATCCATCGAGACAACCTCCGCTTTCTTCAGCTTCTCGGCCAGCCTCGCGAGCTCTTCCACGTCAGTGATAAGTTTATAATCGTGTTTCATGGTCGAAATTGTCTTATACTCTTCCTCGACGGGCACAGGCTCCTCTACCGCCGCGGTCTCTTCCGTCTTCGCGGCGGGCACAGCGGTGAGCTGCTGAGCCCTGCGGATCATCGACTTGAACTCGAGCTCGTTGAACAAGCGCGATATTTCCGCCTGGTCCGGATTTTTTTCCTTCAGCGAGTGGAAATCTACGCCGAGAGGCACATCGGTCTTTATCGTCACAAGCCATTTAGAAAGGAGAGCCATATCCTTCCCGGTCTTCAGTTTCTCCCTCAGAGCCGGCTTGTCGACCTTGTCCGCGTTCGCGAGCACCTTCTCCAGCGAGCCGTACTTCTGTATGAGCGGTATGGCGGTCTTTTCGCCAACGCCTTTTATTCCAGGGACGTTGTCGACCGCGTCACCGGTAAGCGCGAGGACATCGATCACGCTCGATGGTTTCACGCCAAATTTCAGTTCGACCCCCTTCTCGTCGACAATCTCGACATCCATCCCGCTCTTGCCCGGTTTGTACATCTTCACTCTTGGTGTTATAAGCTGCATGAAGTCCTTGTCGCCCGTTACCATGAAGACGTTTATATTTTCCTTCTCCGCGAGCACGGCGAGGGTCCCGATCACATCGTCAGCCTCGTAGCCGGGTCTCTCGACCGTGGGCACTCCGAAGGCCTTGAGCATTCTCTTTATATGATCGAGCTGCGATGCCATCTCTTCGGGCATCTTCTCGCGTGTCGCCTTGTATTCCGGGTATTTTTTGTGACGGAACGTCGGCTCGGGTGTGTCGAAAACCGCCACGAGGTAATCCGGCTTCTCGTCGGAGAGTACCTTCAGCAGGTAATTGGCGAATCCGAATACGGCGCTGGTATTTTGTCCTTTTGAATTTATGAGCGGCCTTCCGATCATGCCGAAATAGGCGCGGTAGGCCAGGGCTGTTCCGTCAAGTATGAAAAATCTCTTCGCGGGCAAAATCAACTCCTCTTTGAATCAATTTAGATAGATCGCGATTGAAAAGCTTGATGTGGGGTAGGCGATGGTTCCTGGTTCGTAGTTCGTGGTCGGTCGCGTGCCGTCTTTGACTTTTGAGATATGACTTTTGACTTGCTCCGAGTTTGTACTTCATGTAACCCTAAACTAATTTAACAAAAAAAGGAGGACTGATGTCGGAACAACCTGTTACCGCAGATCAACCGCCTGAGGAAAAGATGTCCTTCATGGACAGGGCCGCGGGTGTTTTTTACGAACCATCGGAGGTGTTTCGGTCGCTCAAGAACGACGGAGTGAAAACCATCGACTGGCTGGTCCCTCTTGCGATTCTGGCTATCCTCGTCTCCCTGGCCACCTATGTGAATTTCAGTACGCCGGATCTTCGTATGCAATTTGTTCAGATGCAGGAGCAGAGGATCGAGAAATCCGTGAACGAGGGAAAGATGACCGCCGATCAGGCCCAGCAAGCCAGGGACCGTATGGAGGGCTCGTCAGGTATGTTCATGGCTTTCGGTATATTAGGCGCCATTGTCGGCATCTCGATAATGTTCTTTATTACGGCGGGGGTATGGCTCCTCGTGGGAAAATATTTCCTTAAGGGGACATCGATGACTTACGCTCAAGCCATGGGGATCGCCGGGACTTCAAGCTGGATAATGGCAGTGGGAACGATTGTAGGGATAGTGATAGCCGTTATGTTCTCCCGATTTGACGGCGGCTTACATCTCGGGCTGTTGACTCAGATGGACAACGAGAACAAGGTGTATGTCCTGTTGAGGAACGTCAATCTGTTCACGCTCTGGAACCTCGCGGCGAGCGCGAATGGAATAACTGTCTTCTCGGGCAAGAAGGGATTCCAGTCGTACGTCTGGGTTTTTGGAATTTGGGCGGTCCTGGTACTGGCAAATACTTTCCTGCTTGGGGGGATATTCGGATAAGGCCCTCGGCACAAGCAGGGTATCTTGTTCGGGCGGGGGTAGGTCCCTCGCCCGATTTTGTCAATATCTCACTCGCGGATACGGCCCGACAGTTCACCGCGTGACCATTTTTTCTTCGAGCGGATAATCGCGCGCGCGTCGTCGACCTTCCCCCAGGTATTCCAAAGCAGTACGCCTCTGACGACGCCCTCTCGATGATAGTAGACAACTCCTTTACGGTATTCCTCCACCCAGTCTTCAATAATCTCCATCCTTGAATCGAGTTCGCCGACGGCTTCATATCCCAGGTCGAACAGGTCGGAATAGAAGAACGGCAGATAGTCGTAGGCTTCCTGGCTGCCGGCCATGTTGTGTCCTGCTATCAAGCCCATCGTGTTGGCGTTGTCTTCGTGCTCAACCCTCATCCTCTTGTCGAGGGACGTGTTGTAGAAATTGGCCACGTCACCGGCGGAATAGATGTCATGGTTAGTGGTTCTCAGGAACGCGTCGACGACGATTCCGTTGTCGACGGCCATGCCTGCGGATTTTGCGAGCTCGTCATTCGGCGTGATACCGAGTCCGGCGACGACCGCGCCGGCCGGGATTTTCTTCCCGCTTCTGGTACCCACGTTCCATTCAGAGCCTCTTCGCTCGAGCGCAACTACGGTATCACCGGTCAGGACCATCACTCCCCTTTCCGAATAATATCTTACAAGGAAAGAGGATAGGTCCGCGGGGTACACCCGCGCCCCGATTCCGTCCTCTGGAAGTATCAACGCGACTTTTTTCCCGTTCATGGCCAGGGCTGCAGCCACTTCTGAGCCGATGAAACCGCCTCCTATCACGACAATCCCGGAGGCCTCGTCCGCCGCCGATCGCAGTCTCGTGTAGTCTTCAAAAGTCCTGAAGTATATCACGTCATCTCCTCCGAACGGAAGTCTCCTCACGGTGCCGCCGGTTGCTAGAAGAAGTTTGTCGTAGGTAAAGACTTTACCGTCGCCCGACTTTACAGACTTGTCCAGCGGATTGACGGAGACAATCTTTGAGCGGGGAAAAAAATCGATTTTGTGCCTGCTCGTGTCACGCCAGATACTCTCAGGCTTATCCCCCTTCCACAGCCCTTTGGAGAGCGGCGGGCGGTTATAGGGCGGGTCCTTCTCCTCACTGAAAACCGCTATCGTCCCCGATTTGTCGCGGTCCCTGATTCCCGTGACGGCAGAATCTGCGGTCATTCCCCCCCCGACAATGATGTATTTGTATTTGCTCATCCTTCTCCCTGATCATTGTTGATTTCAAAAGTCTCAACAGATTATGGTCACATAAGTTCCAGAGCGCCGCCGTCGAACCCGGCCGTACCTCGGCCCGAAGTCTCAAATCCCATTCTCCGTTCGATACTGTCCTAATTCCGTTTGGATCCCAACTCATCATCTGTAAAGTTCATTCTGACTAGTTGCCCAAGAAAAGGAGACCGCGTAATAAAAAGGAACTGTCATTCTGAGTCCCGCGCAGCGGGACGAAAAATCCATTTTTCAGGCTGAAGACATGGATTTTCGCCAAAGGCGAATCTGCCTCCGGCATGACTTCAGTCGTCCGTCCCGTTTCACCGGACGGACTCCTTCAGAATGACAGTTTCGTTTTCCCGGACGAGTCCATCGATGAGCTCTCCCTGATCGTTTCTCGTGCGTATACGACTAATCAATATCCCTGCTTTTCATATAAGGACACTACTTTCCGTTCACGCTGATTGCTATTTTACGCGGAACACTTTAAACTATCTCGCAGTCCAGAGAACGCTTACCGGAGCCGAAATGAAAACAGAATACCTAGAGAGAGCAAATTGCATCGCGACAGACAACGTATCGAGCGCACAGCAGGTGCTGAAAGACACGCTTGACCTGTTGCTCGATTTCTGCGATAAGAATTCCGAAGAGGAGAGCTTCGTTTCCGAGTTGAACTCACTCTCCGCGACGCTGTCGAACGCTCAGGCACAGATGTCGGCGCTCTCAAACATTTGCCGGCTGATATTATCGGCATCCGTCCGGCTCCCGGCAGCGGAAGTAGGGCCTTACATCGGTGCGCTGCGCCGGAAGGTCGGCGAGGCGTCTTCGCGCACGGCCGGCAAGGCCGCCGGCCTCGTCACCGGCGAGAGACCATACGCCACTCTAAGCCAGAGTGAGTTTGTGCTAAAGACTTTCGAGACGGCGGCGGCGGAAGGAAGGTTCGCCACGGTTTATGTCATGGAGTCGCGCCCGCTGTTCGAAGGGCGCCAGTCGGCCCGCGCGCTCAAGGCGATGGG
Source organism: uncultured Bacteroidota bacterium (assembly GCA_963806435.1). GTDB lineage: Bacteria > Bacteroidota > Ignavibacteria > Kryptoniales > JAKASW01 > JAKASW01. The sequence goes on along the minus strand of CAWEBD010000042.1, from coordinate 12,080 downwards.
ACACCGCCCCATCCTGGTCTCGGACGCCGCGATAGGTTTCTTCATTCAAAGGATCGACGCGGCTTTTGTCGGCGCCGACGCGATACTGTCTGACGGGACTCTCGTCAACAAGATCGGCTCTTACGCCCTGGCAGCCGCTTGCTCCGTCGCCAAAAAGGATTTCCATGCGGTTACAAGCGTCCTCAAATATGATCCATCAAAGAATGCGGCCGGATTCCTGAACAAGGAAGAAAGCCCGCACGAGATTTATCCCAACCCGGAGTTCGAAGTCAAGAACATTTACTTCGACATGGTGAACCCGCACCTGGTAACTTCGGTCGTGACTGAAGCGGGGAGCGTTTCGCCGCTATCCGGCCTGGCAAGCCTTGACGCGGCGATGAAGGAACTGTATGGCTGAGGGCGTTTCACGCTTCGAAAAGGAAGTAAACGCCACGACAATTCCTTTGATCGCGTTCGGAGCCGCCCTTAACATAGTCGTGGGACAGGCAGTCCAGCTTATCAAGCTCCCGCTCTATCTCGACTCGATCGGGACGATCATGATCGCCTGCGTCGTGGGTCCGCTCGCGGGCATGCTGACCGGCGCGTTTGCCAACCTGACACTCGGGTTCTTCTTCAATTATGCCTTCATCTTCTTTATTCCTGTAACGCTTGTCATCGGGGCCTTCAGCGGGCTGGCGGCGCAGGTCGGCGCGTTCAAAAGATGGTACACCGCGATGCCGGCCGGACTCGTCCAGGGTGTTCTCGCGGCGGTCGCCTCCGCCCCCATAGCGGCCTTCATGTTCGGCGGCGTGACAATGGGTGGAACCGATTTCCTCGTACTCTATTTCAGGGCGATCGGCAAGTCGATAGTCCAAAGCGCATTCCTCCAGGGACTCGCGGCCGACCCCGTCGACAAAGCTGTTAGTTACCTCATCGTCTACTTCCTGCTCACGAGGATACCACGTGCCATCCTTCTTCGCCTCCCTGGATATGCAAACACCTGAGCTCCCGCGGAGGGCGTACAACCCGCTCGATCATTACGTTACACTCACGATTGTGTTCGCCGCATTCGCATTCAGACTGGAGTGGCAGCTTGCGGTCCTTGCGGTGCTCGTCGCGGTTACGCTTTTGTCCCCGAACAGAAGACGGGTTTACCGCGGGTTCCTGAAGTTCGTCCTTCCGCTCATATTGATAGGGTTCTTCATAAACGGGATCTTCTTCACCGGCAGAGTTGCGTTCTCGATAGGCCCGCTGACGTTCAGGGACGAGGGGCTCCTGTTTGCCGCCGCGGTCGCGGTGAGGCTGGCGCTCATTGTGATTGCCATTAGTTACTATTTCTCGCGCGTGAACTCCGAAACGATTTCGGAATATCTCGCCGGGCGCGGCGCGGACAGAAGATTCATTTACATCTATCTCCTCTCAGTGGCCATGGTCCACCTCATGCGCGACAAGCTTCAGAAGATTTACACCGCACAGTCGGCCCGCGGTTTGGACACGACCAGGAACGTCTTCACACGGGTTCGGTATCTCCTTCCTCTCCTTGTGCCGCTCTCGTATTCATACATAGCTGAGAGCCTGGACCGCGGAATCGCGCTTCGTTCCGCCAATTTCTCCGATAAGAGGCCTTCAAAATCGACCAAAGTCGTTCCGCTCCTTGAGATTGAGGTGAACAAGGCAGGCCTGCTGTCCGGGAGGATTCTCCTTGCGGCCGCGATAGGCGTCTGGATACTGAGGCTGGTGAAGTGAATATCCTCTCCTTCAGGAACTTCTCGCTTTCATACTCGAATGATTCACCTCCCGCCCTGAGGAACATCAACCTTGACATAAACGAGCTGGAGAGCGTTGTCGTCAGCGGGCTGAGCGGATCGGGCAAGTCGACGCTATGCCTTGCCGCGGCAGGCCTTCTCGAAACCTACCCCGCGGTGGTGAAAGAGGGCGAAGTCCCGAGGCGCGAGAAGAACACCGGAGAAAAGTTCCGGACGGCGGTTGTCCTTCAGAATTTCTATGCACAAATCAGCTACCTGCGTTCCACGGTTCTCGAAGAGATAGCCTTCCCTTGCGAGAACATCGGCCTTCCGCGGGAAGAAACCGCGCGCCGGGTAGTGGAAGCGATCGACAAGATCCGGATCAGCCATCTCGCGCACCGTAACCCGCTCGAACTTTCCGGCGGCGAGAAACAGAAAGTGGTTCTTGCCGCGGCGCTTGCAGTCAAGCCGGACCTGCTCGTTCTCGACGAGCCACTGAGCCAGCTCGACCCGGAGACCACTTCATATCTCGCCGGCGTGCTGACCGAACTTAAAGGTGAAATGGCGCTCCTGATAGCCGAGAACGACCCTTATTTGACCCTGAAGGTCGCCGACCGGCTTGTTGTTCTCGCCGACGGAGTGATCGCAGCGGACGGGCGTCCCGACGAAGTAATGAACGCCTCCACGGCGGAATATCTTGATCTCCCCGCTTGGACTGTGTGCGTGAACGAGGCCGTGAAGAAGGGTTTGATCCCGGAACAGACCGGTTCCAACACTTACGAAACCGACTATAGAAGAGCGCTCCGCAGATTGAGGGATCAGAAATGAAAGTGAAATTCGACCGGGTCTCGTTTACATACGGATCGACGGAAGCCTTGAAAGATATCTCCTGTGAATTCGGATCTGGGAGGACCGTCCTTGTCGTCGGCCACAACGGGTCGGGCAAGAGCACTTTCCTGAGACTGATGAACGGGATATTGAAACCGTCGAACGGGGAAGTGTACCTCGGCGACACATCGACGAGAGAGAAACCCGTGAGCGAACTTGCCAGGCGATGCGCGCTGAGCTTCCAGAACCCCGACAACCAGCTGTTCGCGCAGACGGTCGCGAAGGAACTTCGATTCGGAATAGACAACATCGGCGGAGACGGCTCGCTGCTCGGCCCGGTCATCGAGGCGTTTCATTTGGGCGAACACCTGGAATCGAACCCGTACTCGCTCACCTACGCGCTAAGGAGGCTTGTCGCGATCGCGGGATCCGGCACTATGAACACGCCTATCCTCGCGCTTGACGAGCCGACCGCGGGATTATCGCTTCGCGAAAAGAAATACCTCGGGAATCTCATCTCCCTACTCAAGGGCCACATACTCCTTACCCTGAACGTAACTGGCTGCCGTTCCTTACCAGCCAGGACAAGGCACACCAAGTGTCCAGGGATCTGCCACAATTACCGGCATTGCCCGTTACACCATCAGCCCCACCGTAATAGTCGATGCTTCGCCTACCCTTTTCCCAACGATTACGCCATCGCCAAAGCCCATGAACACGCCAACACCAGCGCCAAGCGGTACACCCAAGGCAATAGAAACCCCAGTGCCAGTACCCACGTTACCGCCAGAACCCAAGCCAACGCCTGATGGCGTGGCACGAACACTGCAGGTACCCATCCTGATGTACGCTATATCTCGGCGCCACCAGCAGGCGCAGACGCTGTGCGCGTCGATCTCTCTTTACCTCCCGAGAAATTTGAAGCGCATTTAAAGTACCTGGTAGAGCAAGGTTATCAGAGCATCACCCTGTCTGACCTGGTGATGGCCTTACAGACCGGCAGCGCCCTACCAATCAAACCAATCATCATCACCCTTGATGATGGCTATAGCGATGCTTATACCAATGCTTATCCCTTGTTGGTCAAGTACCATATGAAAGCGACCGTGTTCGTTATTACCAGCCTGATTGACGAGAATAATACCGATTATCTAACCTGGGCGCAGGCGGCTGAGATGAGCAGCCACGGTATCGATATAGAATCCCACAGTGTTAACCACCCCGATATGCGCAACCGCGATGCAGCTTTTATACACTATGAGCTAAGCGCCTCGAAACAGGCTATCGAAGCGCGCACCGGGCGAACTGTGCGCTTTTTCTGCTATCCCTCCGGCGACTATGATGCCAATGTTATTAAGTCTGCTGCCAGGGTGAGGGTTACTGGGCGGCCGTAACGACCGTCCAGGGATCGAGCAAAAGAGCGGCAGCCGGTACGAACTAGTACGACTGCGGGTGCGGGGTTATTTCGGTCGCCGAACAACTGGCTCTTCTACTGAGCTCCTTCACATGAGTTACGACACACTCACCCTCTCAGCGATACGCGATGAACTAGACTGCCTGGTGAATGGCCATGTGCAGCAGGTACTACAACTCGGTCCTCTTACCATAGGCCTCGAATATATAAAGGACAGCGTTACCAGCTGTTACTCCCGCTGAGGCGACCAACCCTCGCATCTTTCTCACGCGCGACAAGGTGCGCCGCGGCGTCGAAACTCCTTCGCCATTTTACCTGCTGCTCGTTAAATACCTGCGGGGGCTGTCATAACGGGATTGTGTCAGCCCCCTACGAGCGCGTACTTGAGCTACAGTTCGAGGGAACAGAGGGAGCTGTAATGCTGGTTGGCGAGTTGATGGGACGATATAGCAACCTAATTCTTCTGGACGCCGACGCACTATTATGGATGCGATTAAGCGAATTCCTCCGTCGCTGAACCGTTACCGTTCGATGCTGCCGCATCAACCCTACGTCCCCCCACCCGCGCAATCGAAAGTGAATCCACAGCAGGTTACACTCGATATACTCGTCGGTATCTTGAGCGAACGCCCACAGACGCCCGGCCTGGCGCGCGTTGGTCGAGGATGAGCGGAATAAGCCCAATGCTGGCGCATGAAATAACCTTTCGCGGCCTAGGAGAGGCTGGTTTAACCGCCTTATCTCTGGCTAACCAGGCGTCTGATCTATACCAACCTTTCAAAGCATTACTCGAGTTACCATCCAGCCACGCCTGGGAACCAAGCCTGGCTACTGGTCGAGACGGACGACCTGCAGCTTATGCCGCTTATCTTCTCACCCATTAGGGCATTACCAACCCGTCGCCAGCATGAGCGATGCGATAGAACAGTTATCAAGCCTCGCTCCAGCAAACTGATTCATACCGGCAGGTGCGCCAGCATCTACACCAGGCGCTGGCTGAACAGCGAGGCACCCTGGAAAAACGTCTGGCAGCACTGCAGCGGGCGTTGGCCGAACCGGCGGAGATCGAACGCCTGAGGGCTGAAGGCAACGCCATCCTGGCGATGACATGGTCGATTTCTCAAGGACAAGAATCGCTGGAACTGGATGCTGACATGGCTGCAGCGGCTTAATGGGGGAAGAGTACAAAACCTCAGTACAGATTACACTCGACCCGGCACTTACACCGGCGGCTAATGCCGAAAAACGATTCCAGATATATCGCAAGAAACAAGTCCGCCAACCTGGAGGTGCCAGGATTGATACGGACTGTGCGCGAAGAGCTGGCTTATCTGGCCCAACTTGATGTAGATATAGAGATGGCTGAAAACCGTGCACGAACTCGACGCCATCTCACGCGAACTTGTATCCCTCTACAGGAAAACGCGAAAACCAAAGAGCCCGATCTCCAAAGGGGAAATTACTACAGGTAATGTTGGACGCAAATACCAGCATTTTGGTCGGACGTTCAGCTACCCAAAATGAAGAGGTTACCTTCCACCGCGCCGTGGGCGAAGATATTTGGCTGCACGCGCACGGTGTGCCGGGAGCACACGTGATCATCAAGTGCGGTCGGGCGAGTGTATCGCCTGCAGCTTTGGGGAAATCGGCGCGATACGCTGCGTTTTACTCTGGTTTACGCGGTGAAGCCAGGGTGTTGGTAGACTATACCCAACGGCGCTATGTCAAGCACATCCCCGGCGGACGCCCGGGTATGGTTACCTACCACAACGAGCAGACAATTTCGGTTCCTGCCACCCTGGCGGACCAAGGAGTTGACGACGATGCGGTTTAGCAGTGCCGTTTTCGAGCAACTGGTGTCTCAGGCATTGGATTCTTTGCCGGAGTGGGTGCAGGAGTATATGAACAACATCGTGATTACCGTGGAACCTTGGCCAAATAACAACCAATTGCAGGCAGCAGAGATCACAGCGGGCAGAGCGCTATTAGGCTTATACCAGGGAATACCGCTAACCAGACGCGGTCGAGGGTATCAATTAACGCCGCCCGACCGCATCACACTCTTCCAAGGACCCCTGGAAAGCTATGCGCATGATGAACTAGCGCTTCAAAAGCTTATCCGTCGCACAGTCATCCACGAGATCGCCCATCATTTTGGCTTTTCGGAAGCCCAACTACACGAACTGGATATCTAGCCAGCCCTAGTTGTGGGCGGCTTCGACCCGAACCGTCACCTCATCACTCTTCATCTGGTTGCCGGCCGTGTCGAAGGCGATAACATAGATACGATGGTCACCTTCCAAGGGTACCTGATCCCAGGAGCCGTTGAGCTTCCAAAGCATAGAAAACGGACCCACCGTAGCTAAATCCCAACAGTTTGTCATCAACATAAAACTCGACGCGCTGCATCGCCAGGTTATCCTCAGCCAGGGCCTGGATATTAATCCACTCATCCGTACCGATGGTATAGATCTCGTTCGGATAAGGTAGGATTAATGCGACCGTCGGTGAGATATTATCTACCAGGACATGTACACTCACCGATTGCACCCCCTGGGGGCTGGCGGCTGAAAGCCTTAAGGTATAAAGGCCATCCAATGCACGTGCGTCCCATGTTTCCAGCAAATTACGATCGACACTGTTGTTGTGGTCTGGCCCAACGCGTATCCATTCGGTAGGATCACGTCCAGCACCCACCTCCAGCCAGTAACGCTGCATATCGGGGATGCGAGCGCTGCCGGTAATAGGTACGAGGCCGCGAACTGCCATCTGGTCGCTCAGGTTGCTGATTGCAAGCTCCAGGCCACCAGATGCAGGACCATGAACATCACAATACTCAGTCGGTGGCTGTGGTATATTCTGAGCGCGTATCCAATCATTAGCTTCTGGAGGTAGGATTTCGAATACTTTATCTTCTACCTGGTCCAACGGACAATACTTGGTTGCCAATTTGCCAGAAACCTTGCAGATTTTGAAGGTGACATGAACGTCATCCGGGGCAGTAGGTTCTGTGTCCTCGATAAACTGTTCATCGATAGTACTTGGTGAGTCTTTAGTCGGCAATTTTCCCGAGACCGAATCTACCGCCACGGTTACGATACCAGGGGGCACCTGGAATTGTTCTACCGGCAATCCTTCTTCCAGGCATGTGATAATCGAGTTCCAAAGTGGGGCTGCAATGACCGAACCGGTCGCTTTCTTGGTGGCTTCATAATCCGTATTGCCCGTCCAAACCCCAACCACATACTGGGGTGTATAACCTATGGTCCAGGCATCGTGGTAACCATCAGTGGTGCCGGTTTTAACGGCCGCCGGCCGGTCGGGTATGTAGAGTGGGCTATCGTAGCCAAAGAACGGTGCGCGAGCATTGTTATCGGAAAGGATATCGTTAATCAGGTAAGCCACCTGAGGGTTAATCACTTCCTGGTGTTGGGGCTCTGTATATTCATACAGCACCTGACCTTTGGAATCTGTGACTTTGAGAATCGCCACCGGATCTAACCGGCGAAGACCAGGCTTGATTTTATCTTCAGGTACTGGTGTGCCCACCATCACACCACCATTAGCAAAAACGGAGAACGCATAAGCCATATCCAGGAGTTTTACGGTACCAGTTCCCAGAGTCAACGACAACCCATAATAGGCTCCGTTTAAATCCGTAATGCCCATCGCATGAGCCGTATCCAGTACATTTTGGACGCCCACATTATGAATCATAATCACTGCCGGAACGTTATACGAACATGCCAATGCCTGGCGCAAGAGCACCGGGCCGTGGAAGACGCGATCGCTATTTTCAGGAACATAAACAATCGGCTGCGGTGGGTCAGGGAAGCTGGTGCGCACATCCAGCACCATAGTGGCCGGCGTATAACCTTGGGCGAAAGCGGTGGCATACGTAAACAGTTTAAAGCTGGAACCCGGTTGCCGCGGAGAGATGGTCATATTTACCTGACCATCGATGGTTTTACTCATATAGTCCAGGCTGCCCACCATCGCCAGGATCTCGGCCGTCTTGGTATCCAGCACGATGACAGCCGCGTTGTGGACGTTATAGTCCACCCCGATCTGGGCGACCCGTTGGTTTGCCAGTTCCTCTACCTTGGCTTGTCTTTTCCAGGTCAATGGCCGTGATAACCTGCAATCCACCGCCGTATACTGCGTCGGTTCCGTACTTGTCTATGAGTTGTTGGATCACATAAAAGACGTAATGGGGCGCCACTAGCGGGAAGCCTGTTTGGGTTACACCGATCTTTTCCGCTTTGGCCGCTTGCGCTTCGTCCGCGGTAATAAATCCCTGGGCGACCATCTGATCCAGTACCAATTCCTGGCGCTTCTTGGCTTCCTCGGGTGCATCCCACGGGTTAAGCGCCGGAGCATTGCCGAGTGGGACCAGCATGGCTGATTCAGCCAGAGTCAAATCCTGGACATGTTTGCCGAAATAAGTCTCGGCGGCCGCTTCCACGCCATTGGCAAAATGGCCATAAAACACGGTATTAAGGTACCATTCCAGGATCTTGTCACGACCTTCGACGCCGGGATAGCGACGCGCCAGTTCAAAAGTAAGGACGAGTTCCTTGATTTTACGGGTATAACTGCGTTCAAGCCGCTCTTCAGGAGTCATCATCACGTTCTTAATCAACTGCTGCGGGATTGAACTTCCACCCCCTGCATAGTCGCCGCTGACAAGCCCCAAGGCGGCTCGGGCCAAACCCGCCAGGTTGATACCACCCGGGTTGGTATAAAACGTTTTGTCTTCCATCGCGATCGTGGCATTACGCAGGTTTAAGGGAATTTGCGAGAGCGATACGATGGTGCGTCGGCCTCCATCCGGAGGAATGACCTCATATAACAGAGTCTGACCTGTACGATCATAAAGGCGCGTGGTCTCGAAAGCCTGGGTACTGCGAATCTCAACCTCACCAGGATCGGGCAACGATTGGACATAGGTGGCATAAACGGCATAAACACCACCAGCAACTGCCAGAGGCAACATCGCCAAAGAGAGTAACACTGCAATCATAAAGATCAACAAGAAACGGAGGGCAAGAAGCCCTCCGTTTTGTTGTTTACGCCTAAACCGACGGATTAGAACAAGGTTCATTCTCTATTCCTCAGAATCGCCATCCTCGAATTCCAAGTCGTCACCATCAAGATCCAATATCCAGATCGGATTCCGTATCGGTATCATCGATATCCGACTCTTCGTCCCCATCAACGTTGATAAAATCGGGAGCGATAGGCGCCAGTTCCGGCGTCGTTCCGCCAGCCAGCAAGTCCTCAGCGAACTCACTCAGCAGGTCGGTATCTACCGTGTCTGTGTCGAACTCACCTGCTGGGACCGCAAGCGGCAGCAACTCTACGTCCTTGAGCTTAAAACCAGTACCTGCCGGAATCAGCTTGCCGATGATCACGCTCTCCTTGAGGCCGTGCAGAACGATCACGCGTCCCTTCGATCGCGGCCGAGGCCAAAACACTGATGGTGTGCTGGAACGAAGCCGCTGAAAGGAAGCTATCCGTATTGAGCGCCGCCTTGGTAATACCCAACAGCACTGGTTCGGCAGTCACCGGATCGGCATCTTTGCAATCAACTCGTGGTTCAGCCGCTCCAGCTCAAAGCGATCAACCAACTGCGCGGGCAACAGCTCGCTATCGCCCGACGAAATCACGCGCACCCGGCGCAGCATCTGCCGAACGATTACCTCGATGTGCTTGTCGTTAATCGTCACACCCTGTGAAGCGATACACTTTAAGGATTTCGTCCACCAGGTACTCGCGCACCGCATCGACGCCCAAGATTGCGAGAATCTCGTGCGGATTCTTGGACCCTTCGGTAATCATCTCACCGGCTTCGATCTCTGCGCCCTGGTCACCCGGACGCGTGCTGTCACAGGAATATCATACACCCGTTGCTGGTGGTCTTCATGCAGGACAACTATTTTGTCGTCCTCGACAGTCACCCGACCAACTGGTCTTGGCCATCACTTCCTGGCCATCGCTATCAACACGAGCCAGTAACTGGCCCTCTTGAACCGGGTCGCCCTCTTCACCAGCATCACCGACCCTCAGGCAGCGGGTGGCTGATGCGCTTGAGCGTTGTCGCGTTGACCTTGACCTGGCGTTGATCGCCTTCAGTTGCGATCTCAACCAGGCCACTCAATCAGAGATGATCGCGTGGCCCTTGGGATGCGCGCTTCGAACACCTCTTGCACACGCGGCAGGCCCTGCGTGATGTCGCTGCGTGCCGGCCACACCGCCGGTGTGGAAGGTGCGCAGGGTGAGCTGTGTGCCCGGCTCGCCGATGGACTGCGCCGCAATAATGCCCACGGCCTCGCCGATCTTCGACCAGTTGATCGCGGCCCAGATCCGGCCGTAGCAGTGTGCGCACATGCCCTGGCGCAGGCTGCACGTCAAGGGCGAGCGCACGCGCACCCGATCAAGCCCAGCTCTTCGATCCGTAGCGCCATGGCCTCATCGATCAACTCGTTGGTGTCTAGCCAGCACCTCCGCCGGTGGTCGGATCGACCACCGGCGCCGCTGTAAAGCGCCCCCAGATGCGCTCGTGCAGGTCCTCACTGGCGCCTGGGAGCACGATTCACGCGTGACCCAGACTTCGCCGATAGTATCGCCGCAATCTTCCTCCAAAACCACAACATCCTGGCAGACATCCACCAAACGGCGGGTCAAATAACCGGCGTCGGAAGTTCGCAGAGCGGTATCCGATAAACCTTTTCGGGTACCATGGGAAGAGATGAAGTATTCCAAAGAATTGAAACCTTCTTTGAAGTTGCCCGTAACCGGCAATTCCATAATATCTCCGGACGGAGAGGCCACCAAGCCTTTCATGCCGATAACCTGACCGAGCTGACCCCACGAACCACGGGCGCCCGAATTAATCATGGCGTATACCGGACCATTTTTGTCCAATTTATTTTGCATTGCCGGCAACCACCTTGTCTTTTGTTTCAGTCCAAATTTCAATAATCTTGGCGTGGCGTTCGGCTTGAGTGAGTAAACCTTCCTGATATTGTTCCTCGACCTGACGGACCCGGCCTTCGGCTTCTTTCACGATCGGACCTTTTTCCGTAACTTTCGGGAAGTCGTCCATGCCAAGTGAATAACCGGCTTTGGTCGCGTACTTAAAGCCCAAATTTTTCAATTCGTCCAAAAACAACGCGGTTTTTTCCTGGCCATAGTATTCCAGATGCAAGGAAATAATTTTACCGAGTTTTTTCTTGCCCACCACTTCGTTGTAGTACGGCATATTTTCCGGCAAGACCGAATTGTAAATCATACGGCCGATTGAAGTTTCCAAAATCGGGCTTTGGCCTTTTTCAAATTTGGTCAAATCGGTGAAGCGGATTTTAATTTTTTGATGCAAGGAGATGATTCGGCTCTTGTAGGCGAGCATGGCTTCTTTCTCATTGCCGAATATTTTGACTCGTTTTTCATCTCCTTCGACATAACGGGTCAGATAGAAACAGCCGAGGACGATATCTTGACTCGGCGTGATTACCGGAGAACCGGTGGCCGGCTTCAACATATTTTTCTCCGCCGCCATCAGGTTGTCGGCTTCCCAGCGCGCTTCTTTGGAAAGCGGCAGGTGGACCGCCATCTGGTCGCCGTCAAAGTCAGCGTTAAACGCGGTACAAACCAAAGGATGCAGTTGAATGGCATTGCCTTCGATCAGACGAGGGTGAAAAGCCTGAATACCGAGGCGATGCAAAGTCGGGGCGCGGTTCAATAGCACACGGGCGTGTCTTGATGACTATTCTTCCAACACTTCCCAGACCTCGGGTTCTTCGCGCTCGATAAGCCGGTTGGCGCCCTTGACGTTGATCGCATAGTCACGCTCAACAAGCTGTGCATCACAAACGGCCGGAAGAGTTCCAGCGCCATGCGCTTGGGCAGACCGCATCTGATGCAGCTTGAGATGCGGGCCGACCACGATAACCGAACGACCGGAATAGTCCACGCGCTTGCCCAGCAGGTTCCGGCGGAACCGTCCCTGCTTGCCTTTGAGCATATCGGAGAGCGACTTTAGCTGCCGGCGGCCGCGCAACGAGATCGCCTTGCCGCGGCGGCTGTTGTCGATCAGTGAGTCAACCGCTTCC
>CAWEBD010000041.1:0-23022 GCA_963806435.1 uncultured Bacteroidota bacterium | reverse complement strand
AAAAACTCCTGAGACACGTTTAGGAACGGGTTGGTGGCGGTCTTCGTGTCATAGCTCATCCCGAGCTCGTAAATAATAATTCCGCCCAATCCGGCCTTTTTCACGTACGCCAGCTTGGCCGCAAGCGCGGTCGTATCGTCATACGACAGGAACCAGTCCTGGCTCGTACCGGTCGTGTCGAAGCTCAGGTACGACGATTCCGCTCCCGAGTCCCAATGGTACAGCCCCGGCTTGTAGTATTTCGCCATTATCGTATCGTACGAGATATCAACCGTCCATGACGTAACACCGGATATCGACTGGTTCACTCCGGTTATCCCGGTCCACAAATCTCCCCCGGGCTCACAACCTATTCCCAGCTTACTGGCCTGTACACCTGCCTGCTCGTACAATCCTACCAAATACTCGCATGATGGAACAGGAGTCTTATTGTCGAACGGATCGGTAAATCCGTTTGAATAAACCGACGCTGCGTACCATGAATTATATCCCGATGCATACGTGTCTATATCGTACGTCATTATGTCGATCTGATCCAGGTCGCCCTGAACCGACGCGTATGCCGGGTACGGCGATCCCCACCCCCCGGTCACGCTGATCTGGTATTGCGGTGATGGCAGTGCCTGTCTCAATGATACTATCAAACTCTTCCATTGCGTCGTGTCCGATGCTACCAGCGGCTCCCAATCTATATCTACACCGTCAAATCCGCATTCCTTTGTGAATTTCACCAACTCACTCACAAATGCCGTCAGGTTCGTCGAGTTCGTCGCAGTCTCAAACGCTGTCTCCGTATACCATGCTCCTATCGTAAATACGCATTTCGCCCCTGACGCATGTGCCGAATCGGCTAGCAACGAAGCCGGATGTATGTTCCCCGTCGTGTCCATGAACGGCGACGTCGTCGTTGGAAGTATCGACATGTAATCACATGCAGTCATCCCTTTGAAATTTATCTTCGCTATCGGCATCGTACCGTTTCCGTTATACCCCAGCCACCAGTCTCCTGCATAAGCCATGACCCACGGCTTCGTACCCGCCTGCAACGTACCGGCAAGTACTAAAATAAACGCTAGTGCGACCCATAAGGAAGCTATGGGAAAGAATCGGTTTCTATTTATCTTCTTCATACCTTTCTCCTTGTAATCGTTATTTGATGAGCGACAGATTAGCCGACTTCGAAGTCCTCTCATCCGCTTCTTAACATCGGGCACTTCCGTTTTACTCACCAGTGCTTGGTTCACCTTTTCAAAAACTCCTGAGACACGTTTAGGAACGGGTTGGTGGCGGTCTTCGTGTCATAGCTCATCCCGAGCTCGTAAATGATGATTCCGCCCAATCCGGCCTTTTTCACGTACGCCAGCTTGGCCGCAAGCGCGGTCGTATCGTCATACGACAGGAACCAGTCCTGGCTCGTACCGGTCGTGTCGAAGCTCAGGTACGACGATTCCGCTCCCGAGTCCCAATGGTACAGGCCCGGCTTGTAGTATTTCGCCATTATCGTATCGTACGAGATATCAACCGTCCATGACGTAACACCGGATATTGACTGGTTCACTCCGGTTATCCCGGTCCACAAATCTCCCCCGGGTTCACAACCTATTCCCAGCTTACCGGCCTGTACACCTGCCTGCTCGTACAATCCTACCAAATACTCGCATGATGGAACAGGAGTCTTATTGTCGAACGGATCGGTAAATCCGTTTGAATAAACCGACGCTGCGTACCATGAATTATATCCCGATGCATACGTGTCTATATCGTACGTCATTATGTCGATCTGATCCAGGTCGCCCTGAACCGACGCGTATGCCGGGTACGGCGATCCCCATCCCCCGGTCACGCTGATCTGGTATTGCGGTGATGGCAGTGCCTGTCTCAATGATACTATCAAACTCTTCCATTGCGTCGTGTCCGATGCTACCAGCGGCTCCCAATCTATATCTACACCGTCAAATCCGCATTCCTTTGTGAATTTCACCAACTCACTCACAAATGCCGTCAGGTTCGTCGAGTTCGTCGCAGTCTCAAACGCTGTCTCCGTATACCATGCTCCTATCGTAAATACGCATTTCGCCCCTGACGCATGTGCCGAATCGGCTAGCAACGAAGCCGGATGTATGTTCCCCGTCGTGTCCATGAACGGCGACGTCGTCGTTGGAAGTATCGACATGTAATCACATGCAGTCATCCCTTTGAAATTTATCTTCGCTATCGGCATCGTACCGTTTCCGTTATACCCCAGCCACCAGTCTCCTGCATAAGCCATGACCCACGGCTTCGTACCCGCCTGCAACGTACCGGCAAGTACTAAAATAAACAGTCCTGTCCGCAGACGCAGTATAGGTTTTCTTTCCAGAACCTCCTCCTCGTTCACTTTAAATTTACTCCTCCGTTCTCGTCGTTCATCATTGGACAACGACCGCGATGAACCCGAGAGCGAACCTGCTTTGAATCCAATTTCATGGGAGCTCTCTGACCGAAAGCATCAGGGACCTGATCATCACCTTCAAGACCTCTCTGTCAAGGGTGATGTCGGTTTGCATCCAACAGTTTGCACAGCACTTACAAAAGCGATCAGCAGGATAGTCGGCGACTTGATTGAGCCGGCTTTGCCTGCCGGACCCGACGAATGCCACTGCGGAAGAAAACGGAAATCCGTCTTCTGTCCAGACTCCGGGCCTCAGCTCCGGCAGACATCGACATGCCTTGCAGATCTTCGGCGCAAGCAACGTTCGAGCTGGCATTGAAACGGCACCGGCTGATGAAGGGATGCTCGGAACCAGTCGCGACAACTCCTCATTCCACAGACTATGTGCTTCGCTGTCTCTGCAGTTACGGCCAGAGCGAGCAAAAGAGCCGGATGAAATCGGATCCGAAAACTCTTGCCAAGTTAAACACTTCCCGACTTTTGTCCAAGCATTGGCTGTTTCTCTCTGCGCCTCTCCTTTACAACGAAGAGCCATGATGTCCATCATGGCACAGACATCACGCCACAAGCCCCGGTTTACTCGTTGTATTGCTGAATGTGTGTAGAAATTATACACTTTGAAAACAGGAGACGCACCGGATGTTAAAGAAGTGCCCTGATCTTGAAATGCCGGCCCGGAATTCTGACAATCAATCTGCAATCACGAAATGCCTGGCGCCTTCTCCTCGTGCCCAGGAAAGTCCTGCTTGAGTAATTCAATTCAGGGGGGCGGCCTGCCTATACTCCCGGTGTGGCGAGCCGCCATTACTTTTCTAATAGTCGTGTGGGCCAAAGGAACATTAGCAGGACTGAGTCGTAGCGGGATCCGCCACCTGGCCGACAGCAGTCTCAAAGACGGCTATAGCTCTTCTTTTGCTTGTTGACAGTCTCGACTGCCGCATCTCTTATGTTGTTAACGAATTGATCCCACGTGAACTTCTCTTCGATGCGTTTTCTCCCCTCCCGCCCCATTTGGTCGGCAACCTCAGGATGTTCCCACAAATAATTTATTGCTTCCCTTAGCGCAAGCGGATCGCCCTGCGGTACGAAAATACCCGTCTTACCTTCTATGATAACGTCAATCTGCCCTTTCGTCCGCGAGCATATTACAGCCTTACCCATCGCCATCGCTTCGAGGATTGTCGTCAATCCGTTGTCTGATTCGGTGGGTAAGAGCGGCACGACCACAAACCGCGAGCGCGCGTAAAGCGCCCGAAGATCCTTTGGCGGAAGTGATCCGACAGTAATATTCGAAGGAAGCGACGGCTCGCGATAGATGGCCTTAACCGTGTCAAAGAGCATCCCACGCGCCATTCCGGCAGCTATGTGGCACCGTATGTCAACACCGCGCATCGCTTCAATGAACGTCGGATAGTCGCGCATTTCCACGCCCACCGAGCAAATCATGTCGGATTCCTGCGCCATCGGCCGAAAAAACTTCTGGTCCACGTAATACGGGATGAACTTTATTTTCTCCGGTGGAACACCGAGCCTTTTTATGGCAAACTCTTTGTGCGTGGAGGTCCACAGAATAAGGGTCGATATATGGGTATGGACATGTTTTAGTATGAATGCCTTCTTCGGTTTGGAAATCCAGAACATAAGTGCCACATGGGGAACTTTCGAGCGGGTCAATTTCTGCAAGCCTGCAAAGACCAGGGCGTGCATGTCCGACCATGAAATCACAACATCATACCGTTTTTTAATCATGAAGGACTCCAAAGCCTCTGCCAGGTAAAAAGGCATCCTCTTGTACAGACTTCTTCTCAAGCGAGGCGCCCGTCCAAGAAAAGTCTCATCCATCATGTCGGTGTTAAGTGTGCGCTGGTACAGCGATGCACGCGGACACTCGTCGCTCTCCTCCTTCGCATGGTCGCTGGCCGCCAGCCCCCCTGACACTACCGTCAGGGACTTGATGTTACCAATACCGTAACTGTCTATCGCATCAGCCGTCATTCGAATTCTTCCGAAACAGTGGGGGTTAGAATCAGGAAAGATCTAAATCTCTAATGAGTTTCTGTTTGCCTGTCAACACGTCCACGACAGGCATATCCCCTATCAATTTCATGCGATCATCTCCGGATACAAAAGTCAGGCGTCCATTCCTGTCCTGAGATTCTCTAACTTTGTTTTTGACATATCCTGCTTCGCAGGTAAGCGCAGTCAAATTGCCGGCGACGTCGTTTCGCACGAAGAAAGCGTTCGTACCGAAACTGTCGCATCCTACAAACTTGTAACCCTTTCTCTCCGCGAGCGTGCAGAGCGCGTTGAGAGACGCCCCAAGGTAGAGCCTCGAATAGTGCGCTTTCGTTCTGACAAAATCCTCAGAATAGGGAATGGTTACCGCCTCCTTTGAACCAAAAAGGTTATTGTACTCGCAAACCACGATCCTCGGCGAAACCACTTCGATGCGCTCCCATACCCAGTAATCGTTGCCGTCTATGTCCACGCTCAACAGGCCTATATCGCCGGAAACCCCGCCCGATTCGATGAGCTTATTTATGTTATCTCTGTTTATGAATGCCCTGACGGCGGTCAATTCGCCGCTCCAATAGAGGGAAGTCTTCTTAATATAATTTATGTTCGCCTGGTCAGCGTCGATTACTACTCCTCCCCAGTTATTATTCATCATGAGGAACCGAGTGTTCGACTGGCTGTAATCCTCGACGCCGAACTCTACAAAAACATCTTTAGCGATCGGTACCCTGGATATTAGAAATTGTATGATGCCGTCTTCGCCCGCCTGGGAGAAGACCTTGAACTCGCTCGCTCTCAGCGAACCGTCCGGTCCGTCGTCACGAATCCGGCGGATCAGGAGTTTAGCCGTTAGCATGCGATTGAGCTCAACAGCATCGAGCACCGGTTGGATAGTTCGCCTGTGTATCGGCGGATAAATCCGCTTATAAATCTTCTTGAGAAACTTCTTCATTCGTACCTTTCCTATACATTCTGAGGATTCCAAAGTATTGCGCGCGCACGACCAAAATGGATCGGGAAGACACTGCTCTCGCGATGAATCTGGCGGGTTATCCCGATTACACAACGCCTGGATTGCCGGTCATATGGTCCTTTGCGCAACCGGAACGAGACACCGGCGCGCCAAACTCCCACGCTGCGTTCGATGGACGGGACGCGCGCGTTAAAGTCAGTCAAAGTACCCCGCATACTCCATCCACTTCCTTATCGATCGCCATGATGCGTCCTTATCGACAGGTGCGTTCCATTTCGGATTTACGACGCTTTCGAAACGGGTATCGGCCGACATCAGGCCAAGGAACATTTCGTCAACGACTCGCCCCGGATAAAGAGGCATGAAAGACGGCGGCTTGTTCTTCCTTCGCATAGGTTGGACCAACACGTTCGGTGTACGAGCAAAGACAGCTCGCAGTAATGCACCGGAGTACCTCTCATGGGTGAGGCCTTTGACTATCGAAACAGGCGAGAACGTCTTCGATTGTCTCTTTATTTCTGTCCAGAGACCGCCTGAAACTGGTGAGTACGTATCGGTATAAACCGGTTCTCTTCGCAGCGCACCTCCGATCAAGGAAATCCAATGAGACCACTTGAGTTCACTCAGCTCTGCAAGATGATGATAGGTGGTCTCATTGCCGTACTTCTCGCCGATCAGGAAGCTTATGTAAGCAGCGACATTCCTGACGTCTGTCAGGTTGCAAAAGCCATCCCTGTTCCTGACTCCGATTGGTTCTCCCAGGTATATTTTGTTTACGATAGTTGTCGTCCATGTTGTCGAACCGGGTCCCCAGACGTTGCCGAGCCTTATGATATGGAGTTCGTTCTTGCCGCCGATAGAATCCTCGAGGAAATTTTCGAGCTGTATCTTCGCCTCTATATAGGTGTAATCCTGACGGTATTTGACGGGTCCGCAAACGATCGGGTAATCGAACTCGAATCCGAAAACTGCCTGCGTGCTCATATGGAAGATTCTGGCCTCGCGCTCCGCGAAGTACTTGATCATCGATAAAATTTCGAGATTCTTTTTCTTGTTTTTGAGAGGCTCCTCTGCCGTCGGATAGGCCAAATTGATAAGTATATCCACATTCTTGATATTGTGGATATACTCCGGCTCCTCACACTGAATCCCATAACGCGACAGGAGAAATTTCCCGTTTGAGTGTGTTATGCCAACGACGTCATGACCGTTTTCTTTCAGCATCTTCGATAAATTCAAGCCGACGTATCCGGCCGCGCCAATGATTGCTATCTTTGCCATGCTAACACTCAGTCCGTAAATGAGGAGACTTGTTCAAGAATCGAGGTAAGAGTCACGAACCTGCTCGCCTCGAATTTTTCACTGTCGATCGAATTGAACATCTGATAATATTGATAGATGAAACAGTCAGACATGTGATGGAAATTCTGTTCCGAGCAAACTACGACAGACCGGTTATTTGCCGTTAGCCTGATCTTGTTTTCAAATGACGAAGAGAACTCAAGTGTGCCGCGTTCGAAGACAAGCTTAATTCTGTTTGACAGATCGCCGTATCTGCTGAAATGTAACTTGCACTCCACCTCGCCGGTCGCGGAGGCCAAACTCAGGCTTGCCTTTATCTCATGAGACGGCTCAGGCTTGTCTCTGGTGACCGACTTGACCTCAACGTTCAGCGGACTGCCGTCCAGGCCTGCGGCAAATATCGCCATGTCTATGGTGTGCGAACCCGTGTCGAACAAGACGCCTCCGAAGGGGTCTTTGGTAACGTAGCCCGACTTGGTCTCCCACGCAAACCTTCCACCTTCGGCGATATGAATTGACTTCAAGCTTCCCAGAATATCACTGAGACTCATTTCCCTCGCAAGGTTCACGGATGGGAAGCACCTTCTAAAGTGAGCGACATAAAGATTTGACCCCGAGGCTTTTGTCTGTGCAATCACTTCGGCTGCCTCACCGACATTTCCAAGGAAGGGCTTTTCGCAAACAATATTTTTTCCGCCCGCCGAAAGACCCTGCTTGATTATCTGAAAGTGGGTACCGGGAGGGGTTGCAATAATTGTAAAATCAGAATTCCTGAATATGAATTCAGGCTTTTCGACCTTCGCCCCCAGCGCCGCCGCGACGGCTTTTGAATTCTCTTCGTTGACATCGTAAACATATTCGACGTGAACCCCTTCCATTCTTCTCAGATTAGGAACATAGAATTTAGTCGTAACTGTTCCGCAACCTATTACCCCTATTCTCGCCTTCGTCATTTCTTGTACTGCCTGCTCCTCTAAATGGATCTCAAATGTGCTTCTGCGATTTAGATACTAAAGACTCCAGCGGCAAAATGTAAGAAAGGATACACTCTGTCTCTTCATCTGGAAATCTAAAATCAGTCCGGATGCCTGCTTTGTTTTGACGCTGGTGTTACCCAAAAAGTGCTTTTACGGTGGAGCCACACAGCAAGACCACACTAACCGTGATTCTTGCGGATGATCGGCAAGGGCCTGCACCGTACCTCTCCATGCATGCTCGATGGGAACATGCGAATATAGAAGCGCGGAGCCGAAAAATCAAGGCGATGGGTATTGTCTCGGTTTAAGTAAATTTCACGCAAAGGACGAAGAGTAATCACAAAGCTCGCAGAGGAAATTGATATTTCTTTGCGTTCTCTGCGATTATTTCTTAGCGCACTCTGCGTGAAAACAAACTGAGACACTACCAAGCGATGAATAGCCTGTTCAATCGCGTGATGGCGACGAATGACGGATGCCCCTAACTCTTCACCCCGAAGAAACGACTTCAACGTCGTATTCAATCAACGCTCAGCGGAAACGTAATGGTACGGGATCTGAGCTCTTTCTTGGCTGTGCAGAGCTTTGTTTCTCATTTCTTAACTGATACGGCTTCTTCTGAGTGTGAGATTCGAAGGTCATAGCCGGGGTTTAGTGATCTCACAGATGCAAGACCCGAGACATGCACGGACATCAGCGCAGCTGCTTACTCCCGAATTAATTAAAGAAACCTGTCAGCGTAATGGAACTTGTCATATCCAGAGATGTTATTGTACTTATCAAAGAGAATGATTAGAGGGCAAATTTTTCAATGATCCATGATACCGCAAGTGAATGGCCTATCCAGCGAAACAAGAGTTGGCATCCGTCATCCGCAAGCATAATCATCAACAATTTCAATTACGGCAGTTTTGTCCGGAAGGCCATAGAAAGTGCGCTTGCACAAACTCACACCGCACAGATTATAGTGGTCGACGACGGCTCGACGGACAATTCACGTGAGATAATTGCTTCTTACGATAACCGGATAGAGACGGTTTTCAAGAAGAATGGCGGTCACGCGTCGGCATTCAATGCCGGTTTCCTTAAAGCGAACGGTGATATTGTGATGTTTCTGGATTCGGACGACATGATGGAGCCTGTGGCCGTTGAGACATTGTTTGACCTGTGGCGTCCCGACACGGCGGTGGCACACTATCCAATGACAACTATTGACAAGGATGGTAATCCGAAAGGGTCAATCCCTGCCCCGCAGTCCCGCCTCGCGGATGGGGATGTTCGCAGCGAGTTGCTGCTGACGGGCTACTTCCCTTCGACTGTCACCAGTGGTATGGCGTTCGCGCGTACTGTTCTGGATCGCATAATGCCTGTCCCTGAAGAAGAGTATTTCCAGGGTGCAGATGGATATCTACTCCGTGCCGCCGCTTTTTTTGGCCCTTTTCAGTATGTGGACAAGCGACTCGCCAGATATCGCATCCACGATAGAAACGATTCCAACCCATGGGGTGCACGGAGAACTATCGTAGCTGGTTTTCGCCACAGGATCAAACTGGAGCGGAATTTTCTTGAAACAACCCGCCAGTTCGCGAAGCGTTTCCAGATGCCTATTTCAGCCGGGCTGGGTGATGGAAACATCACCTATGTCGGCTCGCGACTGTTTTCGCTTGTGCTTGAACCCAACGGCCACCCTGTCAAAAGTGATCGCCGCTCAACATTGCTGCGTCATTATTTAGCAACTTGCTGGAAACAGGAATTGCCTGCTCCCCGACGAATTATGCAGATCGCAGTCGCGACCCTTTCGGTCATCGGCGGACGAAGGACGGCAACTGTACTTATTCGCTGGATGGGAGACTCAACCGCACGTCCTGCATGGTTTAAGGCTGTCGCAAACTGGATTAGGAACCGCCAGTACGGACAACAGCAACCATCGCAGACCGTCTGAGGGCGCTAACCCCGCAGACCGAAATCGGAATGGTTTGGTCTCTTCATATTCCCGGAGCGGCCAGAAGTCTTATCCGCCAGAACCGCCAGAGGAAATCTCACCGTGGCCGTAATGATACGATTTATTCTCTGCGGCTGTTTGATCAATCTGTAAAGCCATTCCAGGCCGGCTGACCTCATCCATGCCGGCGCACGCGGGACAACACCCGCGATAAAGTCAAATGTCCCGCCTACACTCATCGCGATCTTCACTGTCAGTCGGTTTCTATTTCTTGAAACAAACTTCTCCTGTTTTGGCACTCCGAAGGCGACAAGCAAGATATCTGCTCCGGAAGCGTTGACTCGGTCGATAATCTCTTCCTGTTCAGGGGTTCCCGAATATGCACCGGCAATTTTCAGGCTCGGATATGCCGCCTGCAATCGCTCTGCTGCTTTTTGAGCGACACCTTCCGAGGCGCCAAGGAAATAAATCGACGCACCTTTTTCAGAGGCGATCCTGGCGATTTCCCAAGTCAAATCAACCCCGGTAATTCTTTCGCCAACGGCAATCTTCAGGATCCTGGCGGCAAACACGAGTCCTACACCGTCCGCTACGGTGAGCTCCGATTTGTTCGAAATCTCAAGAAGTTCCAAATCGCGTCGTGTCGCCATAATGAATTCCGGATTCACGGGAGTGATTTGGTGTACACCATCTTCTGTCAGGAATTGTTCGATTCTTGACCTGACACTTTCTAAATCCAGACCGTCGAGCCTGACCGAAAGTATTTCAACGGACATACACGAGACCTACAATTAAGCACCCGATTAGCAAACGACAGCGCGGCCTCACCCACGGCGCGCTCATTTCAGATTCTCTTTTCAGACCGAACCGGATCCACTCGACGCCCTTTGCGCGCGTGCACCAGCTCAACGGAATTGAAGTTCGACTCACTTTTTGCGAGCCCCCGCTAGTAGTTGCGGTTTGGAGGAAGTCCTGATCTCGACGCACTTCATTCATTTACCCTCTTCAACCAAATTTCGCGCCAGAAGTTAAATTCATTACGAGGACAACCGCCAAAGGTGTGGTCATACGTGCACGTATTCTCTTCAAGTATCACGGTACCATTCATTTCGATCATTTCACCCTTATGCTCCAGTATTGTCTTGTTTAACCGGTTTCTCACTTTGAACCGCTTACCGCAGTATCTCTTCATATCCGGGATGAACGTCAACCCTCTGTTCTTCCCTTGCGCGTCCAACGTACTTTCAATTTCCCGGAGAGACTTCACTTCCACCAATTCTCCGGGCTGAAGATTCAGGATCTCGTATGGAGTCTTGGAGAGATTTCCTCTGGGTTCAATATCTTTCAGCACTCCCACCACTTTCAGAAGAACTGGAATCACGGTTGCCCTGAAAGCATCCATTCCCCCATAACTGCCTGATCGAATATCTTCAAACAACTTGGAGATTTTCTTCGACTTAGGAATCGCATTCACCGCTCGCAGGAGCTGGGTAGATTGGCAGAAGTAGGTTCCCTTTTCAGTCTTAACGGCGAGACGATTTCTGAGCCGCACAACTCCCTCCGCGTCTTCAGGGAGAGTAACAGACATGTCATCAACTCTCCTAAGCCAGGCGGCCTTCCAGAATATCATACATCCCCTGTCACACTGGCCGTGATCAGCACCGCTGCACCTGAGCCCGTCCAGAAAGTAGACGTCATCGTTTATGAATTCGCTCATCTTTATCGTGAGATCAGGATTCATGCATGTTACACAAGTCCTGTTGGCTTTCCGCAACACTCTGAACCTCTTACCGCAATAGGCCACCATTTCCGGCATAAAAGGGAGACCGTCCAGCGTCCCGTCAGAATTCAATGTCTGAAGGATTTCAGTCGCTCCAAGTACTTCAACGATGTCCCCTGTTTCTATGCGGTCTACTGATTCAGCCATTACCAATCTTTCGTCAAGTATAGTTGCAGTTTTCTGTGTCGGGGTCTCGATTCTGCCGTCATAATTGGAGTCAGACCGTCGCATCCAGCCTGACAATTGGCGCGTTCCACGACGTGGCGCTCGCAGAGAGAGCACTTCAGTAAGAGGATATTCGACTCGTTAGACCTGCAAGCAACTTCTCACTGGAAATTCAATTCCGGAAGAACGAACACGTCGGAAGCAGCTAAGACCGCGAACAGTTACTTGCGCAATCCGCGCTGCGTCAACTCCTCACTGACTGACGAAACACCCGGCCTCCATCTCTTAACCCCACGGGCGCCGACCTTGTTCCCGATAAGCAGATGAAAAAAGCCGGCATCAGCCGCGTAACCCGGGTATGTCCACCTGCAGGAGGTTTTCTATTGACCTTCTTTCCGTTGTCTGCTGCCGGTTAAGAAAGTGGAGAAATATGAAACCGCAGTTTTCCGGAGATTGCCGAATTTCGATGTCAGGAACCTTGTCGTCATAGCTACTGACGGCCTCTGAGTGATAACGTACCTCTTGAACTCGTGATATTCTGAGTCGAGTCTTATTGGTATCTTCTTGAACAATTCTGTAGCGATAAAGACTTTCAGGCGACGGGTACCGGAAGGGCTCACCGCTCGGATGAGCCAGTTCCCTGTCTGCACAGACTTGAAATCCGTTGCCTTGTACCCCTGCGTGCCGCGCAACATATCATAGACCTCCATCCCGCTTTCGATTGCTTCCTTGATAATCATAAAGTGCAGGACGTAGCCCGGGCTATATTTCATGATTTCGTCGGGGCCGTAAGCGTTATGATGAAAGACGTAAACTCGTTTGCGAAAGTAGAAGTCATAGCTTGCCGCCACGCGCATACCGTTTACCTTTAGGAAATAGACCTTCAACCATCCTCTGAGTGAAAGTTTCTTCGCCACCTCGGTATGAAATGCAAGGTGCGTAGCGTCGTCAAACACGCTCCCGTAGCCCAGGCTTTTCCAGCGCTCGCCATGAACGGCAGCAACCTCCTTGACCGCCGTGGCCGTATCATTCACATTTTCTCCGAAGGTCTCCACTTCAAACTGAGGATTCTCTTTAAGCTTCTGCGTCTTCCTTTTCAACTCATGTCTCGTGTGGCGGCCCAGCTGCTGGAGAAGTACCTCCCAGGAGGAGGGGAGAAGTACTTGTGACGAGAGGCTTCCTTCGTACGCGTAAACGTTCAGCCCCGAGAGCCGCAGACGGTCCATCAACATCTTGGACAGCGGGCTGGATACGCTGGCATCAGAGATCTCAAAGACATCCCACGTTTTACAGGTCATGCGCAGATGATCGACGACGACTCGCAGGAAACTCTCCTCGTATCCCGGCAACACGATCGGCTCAAGGTAATCCGATATTCCGCTGCCGACAAACTTCAGCACTGTCGCAACCCTTAAACCAAGAAAGCTCACTCTCTCTTTGAACAGAGGAAGAATCCCGACAACGTTGCCCTTGTCTTTACAGATCAGGCAATGCAGAGGCCGATTCTCGCCGAAGTACTTCCACCACGTTCTTTGCCATTCAAAGCTCTGATATATGGTGCAGTTCGACCTGCCTACAAGCTCTTTCCACACGTCTTCCATATCATCAAACCCAATTTCCGTTTGCGTCACTGATATGGTCAACGTCCGTTGATCTTCTGGTTCTTGCATTCTCGTCTTCTAAACGGAGGAGGCGTCCATAAAACTTCCCCTCCGTTGTTGGTTGCAATCATTATCTCAAGAGATCCTTGCAGGAGGAACCTGTCCCCAAGCCTCTAAGCACTGAGAAGTTAGCGAAATTGACTCGGATTGGCAAGATTGTAGAGGGAAGAAGTTGGCAGAACTGCAGTATGCAAACCCACCTTCGCAGTTACCTGATCGCCGCGGACCTTTGCGCGGGATCCTGCACTCGTGCACAATCACATCGCCTGTTCAGAACATTGCCCGGGCGCGGGGAAAAGGAGAGGCCTGGAAGCCTGCGATTAGCGCCTCATCTCATTGCAGGCGTCACCCTCCTCTGCAGTCAGGTTATGAAAGATGGTTACCGAAGGAGGGGAATTACTATTTCGACTTTGCTTCCCTCACCTGGTTTGCTTGCGATACTTATCCGCCCGTTGTGCTGCTCAAATATTCTCTTAGCGATGGACAAACCGAGCCCGCTTCCTTTCTCATCGCCGCCGCGCGCGCTCTTCGTCCTGTAAAATCGGTCAAAGACTCTCGGAAGCTCGTCGGCATTTATGCCCGGGCCATCATCTTTGACGATGAGCACAAAAAGCGCTGATTGGGGGTCGACGGTACCGGTCACGCTCACCGCGCCACCTCTCTGGCTGTATTTGATCGCGTTGTCCACCACGTTCGAAAGGGCTCGCTTGAGAAGTTCCGCGTCTCCATTAAGAAGACTTTTCTCCGGCAACCCGACTTGCATAGAAACCCTCTTCCGCTTGGCGACCGGGGCGTGATGGGAAACCACTTCTTTAATTACGGTGACGAGATCCACCGCGGCAAAACTTATGCGAGATGACTCTAACCGAGAGAGGTAAATCAGGTCCACCGCAAGTTTGGACGCATACTCGACTTCAGCGACGAGATGCTGCAGGTTTTCTCTTTCCTCGACAGTAAGGTCCCGCTTCATCTGAAGCATCTCTATCTCCGTCTGTATGACGGTAAGAGGGGTCTTGAGCTCATGGGAAGCATCCATCAGGAAATTCCGCTGTGAATCGATCAGAGTCCCGATCCTTTCCATCAGCGAATTGAACGAATTCGCGACTTTCTCGATTTCGTCGTTCGTCTGCGGGACCTGGAGTTTCATCACCGAAGTATCGACTTCAATCCCATCGATGTCGTGTGCCATCCTCTCCAGGGGCCTCAGAGCCCTGCGCGCAATCTTCACCGATCCGATACCGAGTAAAAGGATCGTAATAGGTGCGATGATGAAAGCTAGTCCGCGAATTCGATCTATCGACTCGTGAAGTGACGCAAGCGAGCCGACTGCTACCACAGTCCCCTGCGAGGTGTCGCCAATTTCGAAAGACCCGAACGCCGCGCGATATGGCCGATGCCGAATGTGAAATGTGGCAAACTTCTTCCCTCTGGACCGTTCACGGAAAATCACGGGTTTAGCCTTGTAAGCCAGCGAATCTTCGTCATTAAATGCAAAGATGTTTTTCACATTCGCGTCGAACACCCGTATGTGTATCACCCCAATCTTGTTCTCGAAAGGAGAAATAGTCTCGTTGATGTCCTCCCTGATTGCGGATATATCTCGGGTAAGAGTCTCCTCGACGAGGCGGTTGGCAACACTGCTGGTTGCGGCCTGCAGCGTCACATCGAAGGCGCGGTTCGAATACTCTTCATACAATTCAGTCAGAGCGGCGCTGAGCACAATTATTACAACCGCGAAAGAGAAAGTGACATAAAGCGCCACTCTCAATCGGATGGGCAGTTTCATTCTCAGCTTCATTCTCCGTCTCCGAAGGGGTCTTCCGACGAGAGCGTGTACCCGATCCCTCTCACTGTCCTGATTAGTTTATGCTCGAAACCGGCATCGACTTTTCTGCGAAGCAGCTTCACAAAAGCATCGATCACGTTGCTTCTGGGGTCAAAATTGAGGTCCCAAACATGTTCGGATATTTCACTCCGCGACACTATTCTCTTGTGATTGATCATCAGGTATTCAAGCATGGCGAATTCCTTCGCCGACAGCTTCAGATCCTTACCCTTTCTGAACGCCTTTCGCGCGGCTGTGTCAAGTGCCAAGTCCTCTATCTTCAGCACGGATGTTTTCTCATCCGAAAGCCTTCGTGCAAGTGCGCGAACCCGTGCGAGGAGCTCGCCCGCGTGGAACGGCTTGGGCAGGTAATCGTCCGCACCGGTGTCAAGACCTTTGATCTTGTTATCCACTTCATCAAGCGCGGTCAACATCATTACCGGCGTCTTCACTCCATCTTCGCGGATTTGCCGACACACCTCGTAGCCGTCAATATCGGGTAACATTATGTCGAGGACGACGACATCATAATCATTCGTCTTCGCAAGGAATGCCGCCTCCTTGCCCAGTGCGGTCGCGTCGACGGCAAAATTCTGCGTCTTGAACAGACGTACGAGCGTCCGCTGGAGGCTTCGGTCGTCTTCAACAAGGAGAATCCTCATCTGGCCTGAGCCTCTCCTCTATCGTCTTTTCTCAGGAACGCATACATCATCGGGAGCAGGAAAAGGAGTAGGAATGTCGATACAGAGAATCCTCCGATCACGGCTACCGCGAGCGGCTGCTGCATCTGAGCACCGGCGCCGATGCCGAGCGCAAGCGGGGCGAGTGCGAACACCGCCGCGAGCATAGTCATCAGGATCGGCCTTGCCCTCACCACAGACGCCTCGATGAGCGAGTCGTATCTCGACTTACCCGACTTCTCAAGTTCTTGAGACATGTGGATAATAAATATCGCGTTCTCGGCTACTATGCCGACCATCATTATCATTCCGACGAAGCTCGATATATTGAAGTCGATCCCTGTTATGTACAAAGCGAGGATCACCCCGAACAGAGAGCTCAGGTTGGCGGAGAATACGGCGACAGGTACCGCGAAGCTCTCGAACTCGAACAGAAGAACGGTTATAACAAGGAGTGACGCCGCGATCAGAACAATCAGAAGACCGAGAAAAGACTCCTGCTGGCTCTGATATAGTCCTCCGAAGGAATATGAGACTCCCTGGGGAAGAACCAACTTCTGATTCAGCAACTGCTTTATAGCGGCCACGGTTGAGCCGAGGTCACGTCCAGAAATGCGAGCGGTCACCGGCACCATCAATTTCAGGTCTTCCCTGTCGATCTCGCTCTGTCCCTTCTCGACATCCACCTTTGCTATATTTTTCAGCAAAACATAGAATCCATTTGGTGACTTCAATCGGGCATTCTCAATTTCCTCGAGCGAAGAATGGTAGCGGTCGGGATATCGAACACGTACGCCGATCAGTTTCTCGCCCCTCAGCACATACGTATCGACATTCCCGTTAATCATCGTGTGAAGCTGGTTGAGGACGTCGTCTGGAGTCAGCCCAGCCCTGGCAGCCAGAGTCCTGTCGACCCTGACGATAAGCGACGGCCCGCTGATAACTATTCCATTGAACACGTCCACCACGCCCGGGACGTTTTTGATGAGGTCCGCCACTTGCTCTCGCCTTTTCCTCGATGACGCTCTGATCAGGTCCGAAGATCTTGATTTCGATTGGCGCAGGGCTATTTGTCAGATCGCCGATCAGATCCTGCATAGCCTGTCCGAAGTCAATTCTAAGCGCCGGCTCCGATGCTTCGATCCTCGTACGAAGCTCATCCATTATCTGGAAAATCGATCTCGAACGCTTGTCCTTCAACTTTATGAGAAAGTCTCCGTTGTTCGGCTCCGTTATGAAGAAACCCAGTTGGGTCCCCGTCCGCCGGGAATATGATTCGACTTCCGGAACTGACATTATAATCTTCTCGACATGCATCAACATCCTGTTCGTTTCATCGAGCGAGGTTCCTGGGGGAGCCTTGTAATCGAGCACGAATGCGCCCTCATCCATATTCGGCATGAACCCGCTGCCGATATGCTGGTACATAAAATAGGTCCCGGCGAGGATGACCAGGACGATGGCGGGAGCCAGCGCCTTCCATTTCAGCAGGAACGCAAGCACGTTTCTGTACCAGGATGACAGTCTATGACCAGACTTCTCTTCGCGCGCTATTTCAATCTCCGCGTCGCGGTTCCTGATGAAAGATTCCGCGAGGATTGGAACAAGAGTTAGAGAATAGATCAATGATACAACGAGAGCAATTCCCATAGTCACCGCGAGCGACTTGAAGAAAGCGCCCGTGACCCCGGTAAGGAACGCAAACGGTATAAAGACGACAATCGTGCTCAGGCTTGAGCCGATAATCGCGGGAAAGAGCTCTTTCAGTGACGACGCAACCGCGCTCCTTATGTTGCCGTGTTCATATCTTAAGTGCCGGAAGATATTCTCAACGAAGACGACGGTATCGTCTATTACGAGACCGACCGCCGCGGCAATTCCACCCAGCGTCATGATATTCAGCGAGCGCCCCATTGAATAGAGTATAAAGAGCGTCGTGGCAAATACCGCAGGCACAGTTATGATCGCGACGGCGCTTATCCGGAAGCTACGCAGGAAGACGAACAGTATGACGATCGCGAGGAGAATTCCTATCGCGATAGAATCCCTCGCGCTTCCGATGGAACTGCTTATGAAATCCCCCTGGTCATAGAAATACTTGACTTTCACGCCGGGCGGGATGACGCTGGACAGCTGCTGAAGCGCCGCTCTGACCTGCTTGTCAATTACGACGGTATTGCCGTCAGGCTGCCGGATTATGTTGACAAGGACCGCCTGCTTGCCATCGGCCGTCACTCTTATGTATTCAATTTTCTCGGTCGGCTCCACGGCGGCGACGTCGGAGATTTTTATCGGGACACCACCTTGAAAACCGATGACCGTATTTTTGATATCCTCAAGATTCTTATATAAGCCGTCGACCAGCGAAAGATAAATCTGATAATTCCTCTGAACGAGTCCGGTCGAGGATACAAAGTTGGTCTTCTTTACGGCCGCGGCGACGTCATCGACGCTCAGACCATAGCTCTGAAGTTTTTGCGGATCGACGTCGACGAGAAATTCACGGGTTTTGCCGCCCACTATCTTAACCTGCGCGATTCCATTAATCCTCACCAGCACGGGCCTGATCACGTAGTAGGCAAGGTCGCGAAGCTCGACCTGACTGAGAGAATCCGAAGTGAGGCTGAAACCCGCTATCGGGAACACTGTCGCATTCATTCTCTCAATATCTATGGAGACTCCAGGAGGGAGTTGATTTCTTATGCTGGAAACCTTCCCCTGAAGAAGCTGCAGTGCCTGAATTACGTCGGTTCCCCATTTGAAATTGATGTCTACTTCAGATGAGCCTCTGCTCGTGGCAGACCTGACGCGTGTGACTCCCGGTATGGCCCTCGCCGCCTCTTCCAGCGGCCGCGTCACTTCGATCATCATGCGATCCGCAGGCTCTTCACCGTTGTCCGCGAGCATTACAATCCGTGGGAAATCTATATTTGGATAAAGCGAAATCGGAAGCTGAAAGACCGCGAATATTCCGCCGATGCTCAGAATGATCGCGGTAAAAAGGACGGCCCTCTTGTGAGAACTTATGAAGTCGTAGAAGCTCATGGGACTACTCGACTTTCACATCTGTCGAATCGGGGAGTCCGTACCCACCGACGGTGGCAACGACATCTCCAGGTTTAATGCCCGAAGTAATCTCGAAGTGTGACGAATCCGAGAGCGCGACGTTAACCCGCGTGAGAAGCGCAATAGAATCACCCTGAATCCGCCAAACGAAATACTGATTGAGTTCATCGTTATGATAAACAGCCTGTTTCGGTACAAGGACGACGGACTTCGCCTCGCCGACCTTTATTTGAACATTTCCGAACGTTCCGGCCGTGACCAGCGCCGGAATCGATTGAAGGCTTATCCTCACCTGTATACTCTGGCTATTCGGATCCGTAGCCGGGTTGATTGCCTGAACAGTCCCGTGGACCGGAGGTATGTTCATCCCTGGAATCGTAACAATCGCGGGTTGCCCGGGCCTGATCGATGAAACATAATTTATCGGAACGTTGGCGACGAAGTATTCGCTGCTGAGGTCGACCATCTCGACAAGGTCGGTTCCCTGAGTCACGAGTTCCCCTTCGGTGACAAACCTGTGGATTATCGCGCCCGAGAATGGCGCGGTGATGGTCGCCGTCGCCGCGGTACTTTGGGCAAGACGCAGCGCATCCTCCGCCTGCTTCTTCTCCGCCGCGGTGGTCGCCTGGGCGAGCAACTCGTTTGCTCCCGCTATGGCTGCATTCGATTCCTGCGAGATAACGGTCGCGATCACCTGCCCTTTGTGGACTACATCTCCTTCGAGAACAAACACTTTTTCAATTTTGCCGGGGATAGTTGACTTGACTTTCTCGTCACGCAGGACCTCGAACGAGCCGGTGGCGGTCACCGTGTTGTTGATGTCCCCAAGGTAAGCGGTGGCAACTTCAACAGCCGCGCGCGGTTTGACTTCAGCCGTGTCATCAGGTTTTGAACTGCACCCGAAAAGAATTCCTGAAAGCAATAGAGATGCAAAAATAAATGAGAGATGCTTTGTCATTCCTGGTAAGCTCCCGAATAGTTAAGCCTGTTCAATTTCAAGATACTCATTTCCATCTGCGCTCTTGTTTCTTCTATCGCCAGCCTGATCTGGTTGACCATTTGGATAGCCGAGAGTACTTCAATACTGAGCCCGCTTCCGCCGGCGTACCGCGCTTTTGAAAGGAGGTAGTTTTGATCCGCTACGACAAGATTGTCCTGGAGAGCTTCAATCTCGGATCCGGCTCTGGCAATGTCGTTCCTGGTCGCCTCGAAATCATGATCGAGCGAGCTACGCGCGAAGTCATTTTGAAGAGAGATGCTCTCGGCATTCGCCTTCGAGGCTTTGTAGCTGTCCTCGAGCGAACCGAGCGTGAAGACGGGAACCGAAACCGAAATCCCCACTGAAGCGCCGAACACGTTCGGGAGTCCGGGGGCGATGTTTGGAAGTGAGGTCAGTGCTCCCGCGTCCGCTCCGACGGAGACGGTCGGTCTCAGCTTCGAATCAGCTATCTGGGCCTCAAGATTCGCCTGCTTGAGCATCAGTGCCTGAGATTGCAGGTCAACGCTCTGTTCCGCGTGAAAGGTTGTATCGTATGATATGGATACCAAGCTTGTGTCAACATTGTCGACCTCGGTCGAGGGGAGCCCCGCCGCCTGGGCAAGCGAGAGCAGGGAATTGGCGTACGAGACCTTGCGGGCATTTATATCAATCGACTCGTTGTTAAGATCCACGGTGGTCTTTAGTACGTCGGTCTCGCTCCCCTGGCCTGACGCGTGGAGCTGCTTCACCAGTTGGAGATAATCCTCAAGAAGCCTGCGCCCCTCTTCCACGACATCCAGCTCCCGTTTCTCCTTCACCGCGGCAACAAAAGCCGTCGACACCGAATAAATCACGTCGGCCTTCACACGAGCCTGGTTGAATGATCCCTGTTCGACTGCCACTCCACCCTTTTGAATCTCATACGACCTTGCGCCACCATCATAGATCGTGTATGAGCCGCTGATCTGGGCGCCGAACTCGCCTCCGTTCGTAATTGCCGGATCATATCCGGGCGCGACGATAAGATGGGAGCCGATCCCGATCTGCGGGTAGTAACTCTTCCGTATCGCTTCGCTGCCGTATTTTGCCGAAGCCTTCGCTTGCGCGGCCGAACCGAGAAGCGGATTGGACCGCAACGCCGCCTTCAAATAGTCAGAAAGTGAGAGCGGTTTCACCTGTGCGTGCCCCTGTGTTGTCGGCAATAACGCGCACATTACAAATAATGCCCTGAAAAACTGTTTGAAATTCATTCTTTGTTTCATTCAATAGATGATATGGATGAGAACGCGAGAGGGCGACTGTTAGAGTCGCCCGTCGCACCGTTAATTTAGCCAATGTTCAGTGTTTCTTGCTACCCGTCTCCGATTTTTTCTCTCTCTTTTCCGCCTTGGCGCTTTCAGTCGTGACCTTAAGGACTTTGCCGCTCTGCGGGTCAATCCAGACTTCTTTTGTCTCTTTGCCTGACTTTACATCCAGCGACCAGATGAATCTTCCGGATTCGTGCTCAAGTTCAGCTTCCATCACCTTTCCTCCGGGAACGGCTTCAAGTGCGATCTTTTCGGCCTCGGCCTTTGTGACCTTGGCCGACTTCATGTCCTCGGCCTTTTCCTTTTTCTCATTCGACTTCGTTTCCGTGGAGACCTTGATAACCATCCCAGAAACCGGGTCGACCCAGACTTCTTTGATCTGATCCCCGGACTTGATATCGAATGACCAGATGTGTTTACCGGCCTCTTGTTCGTATTCGCCGCTTATCACCTTGCCGCCTTTCACCTGCGCGAGTGCGGCTTGCTCCGCTTGAGCTTTAGAGACTTTCGGCTTCGATTGCGCCTGAGCGAGAAGCGGAAGGCTCAATGCCAAGGCAAGCATTACCAGCATTTTGAATTTCATGGTTCCTCCATATTTATTTGTTCGCTATTAACTTAGCAGTGCACCATGAAATGGGCGTGAATAAATCTTCCTGAGATCAGGTCTATTTCTTGAATCATATGAATTTGCGCAATCAAAGGTTTATTAAAGAGTCTTCATGCAAGTAGACGGTGCCCTTGCGGGGCCGATCTGTCGGGGCGAGACGAACCACCAGATTATCGGGTACTCAAGTTTCAGTCGGTAGTGTCGAAAACTAAGTGAGAGCCCACCGGAAGGTCCGGTGGAGTACGTTCATTTCACGAATCGAAGGGAGCGCAATTCCATGGGAGTATCCCCAGTTGGTGAAGGTAATGCTGCGGCCCAGGCGGCGACAACATCCGCCAGTGCCAAGAAATTACTTCTGCCCATCCCCTCGACATCTGGCGCAAAGAAAGACGCTGTCTTGATTTCCCAGAAGGCTAAAGACCTCGCTGCAACTAAGGCAGGCAAAGCCTTCCAAGAGGAAGCATCAGAGTCAATGTCAGCCAAGCTTCAGGAAGCACCGGGAAGCTAGCATAACGCCGAATGTCTGAAGTGACAGAAGGGGGAAGCAAACCTCGTTTGCCTCCCCCTTTCTCTCCTCCAACCTTGCGGGAACCTTAGACGAAATGGGTTCAGAAAGCTAGCGAGAGCCCAACTCCTGAGGGACCGCCATAGAGAGATAACCTCAGTTTAGAGTTCTCTCTGTTAAATGGGAGGTTCTCAACCAATTTGGTGCTGGCGATGCCTATTATGGCGCCGACAAATACGTCGCTTGGCCAATGCGCGCTTTCCATAATTCGCGAAATGCCCACAAGAGTTGCGGTCCCGTACGCCGCGTAAGTCACCCATTCTTCCGGATAGGCATCCGCAATGGTTGCTGCAGCGGCAAAAATCGTTGCCGTGTGTCCTGAAGGAAACGCATCATAGCTGGCAATGCTCTTGCTCCCATGGTCACGGTGTTCGAAGTATGAAAGAGGGCCGCTCCATCTCCCTCCTTCTCGCGTGGCCATGCTCGGGCGCTCCCTGCCGAATAGGTTCTTGAGTACCTGCGTAGCAACGCCGCTCAGCAGGAAAGACTCCATCCCCAAATTGGCTGTCGAGAGCGAAGCCCTGTCACCAGTTACAAAGTGAAAGGCGTAGAACCCACCGAACACCGCTATGGAGAAGGTTCCAAGCCCCATCGTGCTGACAATCGGACTCACTTCGGAAAGGCCCTCGCTTCTAACCCGCGCCCCACGGAGTGATTCATAAACCTCGTCGTCCGATTTGAAGAGCCCGAAAGTAATGGCTAATCCCCCACCGGCGAAGCAACACCAACTGAGCCTAGGCTACAAA
>CAWEBD010000040.1:0-5800 GCA_963806435.1 uncultured Bacteroidota bacterium | reverse complement strand
CGCTCCGGAGCAAAGTTTGAACGGAACGAATACTTTCAAATAAATGCGACTAATCGGCAGGCTTTTCGTATTCGCATCGTCGCTGTTCATCGTGCTGTACGGCGTTCTTCCGGGCTTTTTCAAGCTCGAGGGGGATTTCATCGCGAGTTTCGTTGCCGGCCGCAGCTTACTTAACGGGATCGATCCCGTCATCTTCTATCGCTTCCCTCTTTTCCAGAGGCTGGTAGATCTGAGCGGGCTCGGGAATGGAATCTTCTCATATGTGACGAATACGCCTTCGTCAATTGTGACAAATGCCCTACTCGCGATACCGCCTGCGTCGGTGGCACGATTCCTACTTACAGCGGTAAACGTTTTGGCGCTGGTGCTCCTCGTGCACGTTACGGCAAAAGTGGCCCAGACTTCAAACAGGACGGCATATATAGTTTTCCTGAGCTCGTCCCTCGCCCTTGCATCGAGCTTCCAATCGAGCCAGCCATTTGTAATTCTGACGCTCCTTTACGTCCTGGCTTTATACGCGTTCTCCATCAATAGAAACGCGGCCTGCGGGGCGTTTCTCGGCCTGGCTTTCCCGTTCAGTCCATTCACCGCGATTCCCGCCGTGCTTTTTCTCCTTTCGGCGAAGTGGAGAGCATTTACATATTTTGTCGTGACCGCTGTCGCAATTCTCAGCCTTACATATATCGTCCTCGGCCGATCGGCGCTCATCTACTATGTCCAACGGATACTCCCTGCATACATGAATGGGAGGATCTTCAATCCATTTTCAAGTTCCTATCAAACCGCCTGGTCATTCTTCAGAAGACTTTTCCTTTACAATCAGACTCTCAATGGCCACCCGCTAATCAATTCGACAACCGCGTACCTGGTCGCCTCATCGGTCTTCAAGGCGTCGGTCGTCGTCCCCGCGGCGTATTTCTTTTACAAGGGAATAAGTCTCGGCAAACCCCGCGAGGCTCTCGCGGCGGCTTCGTTCCCGATAATCTTTCTGGCGCCGACCGCAACATCGCCCCAGCTCATCATCCTGGCTCCCGCAATCGTGGTACTCGTTCAATCGGCACTTGATGAAGGACAGAGAAGGACTGCCTGGGCCTTCATGATGCTGTATGCGGCTGCCTGCCTCCCAATTTTTTCTTTCCTGGAGGAGTATCTCAAGATTTCAAATCCTTTTACCGACTACGAAGGATTCCTGCTCCTTTTCGCCATTTACGTCCTCTATCTTGTTTTTCAAAGACGCATCGTACCCGCCAATCTCCGGGCAGCGCGCGTGGGCCTGACCGCAATAGTAGTTGCCGCGGTCAGCGTTACGCTCTATCTGGGTAACCGTGTCGTCCACCCATCTTCCCCGCTTCCGATAAGGCCCGCACTCGAAGGGTCAGCACTCGAGGAAATCGGTTTCAGCCCGGGCTTCCGAAACGGAAAACTGACTTACATCGGTTACGATTCGGCATCCACGAATTTTGCCCCGCACGGAATCGACCTTGGACAATTATCCGGACACAATATCTTCAGGTACAGCTCAGATCAGAGCGGCCGCACTTACGCCATCGAGACAATTGAAAACGGCGCGGACGTGTCATATTTTCGGACCCAGGGTGACGAAGCCAGGGTTGACGGGCGTCATGTGTCGGTGAGCCGGGACGGAGACTACGGAGCGTTCATGAGAAACGGGAGAATATATATTCTGGACCTCGATCCACGGTTCATTTCGCCAATCGATACGCTCTCTCTCCTCCCTTACAAGATCAGCCGCTGCTCTTTCAACGGCGGTGTGGATAACGAGCTTGTGTTCCTCATAGATTCCTTAAACTCATCTTATTCGATCGGGACATACAATTTATTCAGTCGTAAGGTGACGACCCGCCCGGCTCCTTTTCAGATCTCCCTCATTTGCTCGGATGGTACAGATTGCTATGTGACACAGGATGTCGCGGATTCGACGAAACTATGGTTGATGGCCGGAAACGCCGATCCCACGGAGCTGCTGGGCCTGCGCGGAAACATATATGATATCGTCGTCCTGGATCACTCGCTTTATCTGTCATCCGACTTCAGGCGCGGATTGGAATACCCCACCATATACAAATACATGAAAGAAGCCGCGACGCCTCGGGGCCAGTGACTGTTCTTCAGACTCACCTCATACACGGGCGCCAAAACCTTGATTTTATACGCACCCGCTGGTATATTTTCCTCAATGTCAAAAGAAACCACGGCTTCTGTTTCCGGACTCATCTCAAAGGCGACCGAGGCGAAGGAAAAATCCGAAGCTCGGTTCTCTCATTTCAGGGTCGGAGCGGCAATTGAAACCGCGGGCGGAAAGGTCTATTCGGCGTTCAACGTGGAGTCGAGTAGTTACGGGCTCTCGATGTGCGCGGAGCGCATTGCGCTCTGGAGCGCGGTCAACGCCGGCGAATCGAAGTTCACCCGCATCGCGATCGTCTCCGACGCCAGGGATTTCTGCACACCGTGCGGCGCGTGCCGCCAGGTGATGTACGAACTAGCCGGGGACATCGACGTCTACCTCACGAACCGGAAGGGCGACGTAAGGAACTACAGGCTGTCTTCCCTTTTGCCCGAAGCATTCACCTCAAAGACTTTACTAGATGGACGAGATTAGTATACATTACGCGCCGCGGGACACCGGCTGGATCGAGGTAATTTGCGGCTGCATGTTCAGCGGCAAGACGGAAGAATTGATCAGGCGCCTCCGCCGCGCGGAGATAGCCCGGCAAAATGTCGCGACATTCAAACCGCGGATCGACAAGAGGTACAGCGACGATCATATCGTCTCGCACAGCGACGACAGGCTGAGATCGATAGTGGTCGATTCCGCCCTGGAAATCCCCTCGCTTGCCAAAGACGCGCAAGTCGTAGGTGTGGATGAGGGGCAGTTTTTCGGGATGGAACTGGTGGAAGTCTGCGAATCGCTCGCTTCATCCGGCAAGAGAGTCATCATCGCGGGCCTCGACCAGGATTTCAAGGGCAAGCCTTTCGAGCCGATACCGCAGCTCCTCGCGGTCGCGGAGTACATCACCAAAACCCTCGCCATATGCATGGTATGCGGTAACCCTGCCGACCGGACACAGCGGAAGACTCATCAGGGCGAGCGTGTCCTCGTCGGCGCCAAGGATATATACGAAGCCCGCTGCCGAAAATGTTTTGTACCGCCTTCAGACTGAGATTCGCCGGCTTTATCAGCCAACCTTGTCTTTTCACAGCACAGGAGTAGTTTATGAAAAAGGGATTTTCCGTCGTTCTTTCCATTGTTCTGATGACGGGCGTGGCTTTTATTTTCGAATCCTGCGGTAAAGGACAACCCAGTGCTCCTCCGAACAGCGAAGTAGGACTCGTCTTCGATGTCGGCGGGCGCGGCGACAAATCCTTCAATGACGCTGCGTACCTCGGACTCCAAATGGCGAAGGACAGCCTCGGAATAAAGTACCAGTACATAGAACCCAGCGGCGGCTCGGACCGGGAATCCGCCTTGCGCCAGCTCGCGAATCAGAAAAGCATCGGCATTGTCTTCGGCGTCGGTTTCATATTCACGGACGACATCACGAACGTCGCGAAAGACTTCCCGGACAAGAAGTTCGCGTGCATCGATTACTCCTACGATTCCACGAAGGCCCTCCCGAAAAATCTCATCGCGATTGAGTTCCGGGAGAACGAAGGTTCCTTCCTGGTCGGCGCGATAGCATGAGCGATCACGATCTTCGACAGCTTGATGAGATGTATTTGAAGTCATTAGGTTCTGAGGACCTGATAGGAGTGAGCATACGGCTGCTCAATGATCTGAAGGAAGCAAGAGATCGTCTCAATCAGAATCCTGGCAATAGTTCTCGCCCGCCAAGTCGCCCGTGACCATGGGTTGTAGCGCAGATTAAAGAGGAAGGTGAAGGAGAGGGGTTAGGAAAGGAGAGGAGTTAGAAGGAGAGGAGTTAGAAGTAGAGGATTCGGAAGAAGAGATTGTTTTGGAGAAGGTGGATCTTGGAGGAGATCTTTCGGCTGAGGGTGGGCCTCCGCAGATAGCCTGAGGATAAGCCTGATGATAAGGCTGAGGACAAAGTTAGTGTTGCCAAGGTTAATGTTGCCGAGGAGAAAAAGGAGCCTCAAGCGAAAGGTTCAGCTTCTGGTGAGGGTCACAAGCCTGGAAAGCAAAAGGGCATTTCCGGAGTACTCGTCGCGGTAACGCCAACTGCTGCCCATGCCTTATCTACTTGTGTGACCTCGTTTGATAAATAACCAAAAAGGTCTTGAGCGGCATATATCATACCTTGTCTGGCATCCCTAAAGGTTAAAGGGGTTGGGGTTGTTTTCCACTTGTTTATATTAGCCTTAAAGGCTATCTTAATTGCATTATCAATACCGATCGCCTGTACTCCTTCCCCACCCATTGAGAGCAAGTAGAACATCTTGTTTGGCACCCCAGTATTTATGTGAACACCGCAAGAGTCGTTTCCATCGGGAGGACGCCATAGGGTCGGCGTACAATTAAATGTGTTTATCCAATTTACGCCACCATACCAAACTGGTTGCGCAGGAACTGAGTTGAGTGGATTGGAAAGATCACGAGATTCACCACTAGCAGCAATCATCCAAATATTTTCATAGATAGTGGGACCGCTAGGTTGAGCTTGCTTAATAGCGGCGGCCATCCAATCAGAAAAAGCCTCTGTAATTGCCCCTCCTTCTCCGTTACGCCCTGTTGCAACATTGTAACCACGATCCGATACCCTCCCTGTCACAGCATGTGCCCATTCATGCCCGACTATACCTAGCGAACTGCTGAATGCAAACTCTTTGCAGTAATAAATGGTTGGCGTGGGATCAGCATTATCCCACCAAGCATTTGGACAATCATTGATGTCTTGCCATTCAACAATATTTACCATGGACTCCTGAAGTATGTTGTCTCTCATTAAAGAAATGTTTGGTGGAGGTAAATAAAATTTAGAATTAAAATAATCATACACCTTGGCCGTATTGTTATGAGCATCAACACCCGATTTATTTGCGGGGTCACCCCAGTTGTTATCAGAAGAAGTCCTCGTGTTTAATACGTTAGTGATCGAATTAAATACATATACTGATTGTGTTAATATTGAATTGCTATCTGTCATATGGCCGTTATGGCCGTCAATATTCATATTCGCCCGTCGGCTTATGTCCTTCAGCAGATAGCTATCGGTACTGGAGCCAAGATCGTAGCAGGTTTCGATATCATCATAGCCATTCCCTGTCCCAATTTCCGGCCAGCATTCCATACTTGGCCCAATCAAAAACTTTCTTATATCAGTAAATGTCCCTGTCCCAATTGAATTGACACCTGCTACCTGCCAACTATATCTGTGCAGAGGCTGCAACGAATCTGTGTTAAAGCTAGCAACTGTTGGCGTCCCTTCTTTGAACAAGGCTACCCGTGATCGTATCAAGTATATCCAACTTATAACTCGTAGCATTTACTACAGTATCCCACCGAAAGTCAACATTGGTGGCAGAAGTTGATCCAGTAGAAAAACGCTTGATAGGACTAGGATTGGTTGGTGTAGTGGGAACTGAATGAGAAACTTTAAAAGTTAGGGAAGCACTAGCAATAGTTGCACCATCCTGTCGTTGCCAAGACAATGCTGGATTAATATGACAATTAGAAGTAGTACAATCCGGCAAACATCCAGTTCCACTATATCCACCAACTTTATCATAATACTTTGCGTTCATTGATGAATAAACATCTTTGGTGCTGATAGTGATTGAATGATTACCATCAGAAAGTGTACTAACGTTAATAGGATGCTGC
>CAWEBD010000039.1:0-10579 GCA_963806435.1 uncultured Bacteroidota bacterium | reverse complement strand
CCGCGGAACGCATGGCATTGCTGGGGCTCGCCAGAGAAGGCGGAGATTCGGTTATCGCTATGGAAAAGAATGTCCCGGGATCGGGACAGCAGATCCTCAACGAACATGTCTCCGTCGCCTTGAGTGATTTCGGAATTATCGCCAGGTGGTTTGATGCGAGAGACCAGGTGTTCTATGTCCTGATGGCTGCCGACAGGAGGAATATCGCGGAGTATCCGGCTGAATGAAGGAGACTGTGACAATTCACTCCCCTGCCCGGCATCAAAGCTCGTCTCCGATCCGCGGTGGGGAATATCGGTAAAAGGACTAAACCGGTGAATATGAAATTATGAAAGGGATAAAATGAAAGCCAGGTGGAAAGCTCATGGCTCGTTGCCTTCGTCGCCGGTTTCACGGCGAGAGATATCGGGAACAATCGTCGTGTTGTTTTCCGTTTTCGTGTTCGGATGTTCATCATCCAGGCAGGTTTCGCGCGTCAGCGCGGATTCGGTTACGGATGTCAGCGGAGATTGGAACGACACCGATTCGCGGCTGGTGTCCGAGACGATGATAAAAGATCTTACGGCAGCCGGGTGGGTGGACAATTTTACGCAGGATGCAGGCAAGAAACCGACGGTGATCGTCGGGAGGATAACTAACCGCACCTACGAACATATAGATGTAACGACGTTCGTGAAGGACCTCGAACGGTCGCTGCTGAACGATGGGGTCGTCAATTTCGTCGCGAGTTCGGGAGAGCGCGAACAGATACGCGACGAACGCAAGGACCAGGCCAGAGAAGCCTCCGAAGAGACTCAGAAAACACCGGGCCAGGAAAGCGGGGCCGATTTTATGCTGATAGGAAACATCTCCTCAATCGTTGACAAGGAGGGGGGAGAGGCGGTCAAGTATTATCAGATCAACATGGAGCTTGTCAACATCGAGACTAACCAGAAGGTCTGGATCGGCGAAAAGAAGATCAAAAAGATCGTAAGCCAGGACAAGTACAAGTTCTGATCGTGAATTAGCATGAAGAACGGCGGGGTAATCAGGTCTCTATCGCTTCCCGTGAGTTCGGCATTTGTTGTCGCGCTCTTGCTGCAGGGGTGCGCGATGAGCGTGGAGTTCTACAAAGAGGTCGACAGCAACGTCAGTATCGACAAGTTCGACGTCGCGGCGAAAGTCGTCGAAAGCAACCGCAAGACCTACGGTGAAGGGAGTTCTGTCCTTTATAACCTGGAGACAGGGCTCCTGCGTCACTACGCCGGA
Source organism: uncultured Bacteroidota bacterium (assembly GCA_963806435.1). Lineage (GTDB taxonomy): Bacteria > Bacteroidota > Ignavibacteria > Kryptoniales > JAKASW01 > JAKASW01. Next base: position 9,331 of record CAWEBD010000039.1, on the reverse strand, counting down.
GAGCACGACGTGAGCAACGCGCGCTTTCTCGAGAGCGAAAGGGAGATGGACGAACTCTATACCCAGAGTGTTTCGACGGGAGTCGGGTCGTTCGTTCTCAACGATAACCTGCTGCCGTACGAAGGAGAGGATTTTGAGAAGGTTTACGTCAATCTCTTCCTTGCGTTGAATTACGCGAGGATGGGGAAAATTGAGGATGCGATCGTCGAAGCCCGAAAAGTCGACCTGAAGCTCAACGAATATTCCAGGAAGTACGACGGGAAGAATTCCTACAAGCAGGACGCGTTTGTCCGCTACGTAATGGGAGTCCTTTACGAAGCGAACGGTGAGACGAACGATGCCTTCATCTCGTATAAACAGGCTTACGAAGGCTACAAAGATTACGACACTCTCTATGCCACGAGTTGTCCGTCGTATCTCAAGTTCGATCTTATCCGAACGGCCGGAGGTCTCGGCTTCAACGACGACCTGAACGAATATGAAACCGCGTTCGGAATGAAATACGCCCCGCCGCCAAAGGACGAGGGAACACTTCTTGTTCTCATATACTCCGGAAAAGGGCCGGTGAAGGAAGAAGTCAAACTGAAGGTCTCGATAATGGACAAAGACGGGACTATCCACACGTTTGTCGCGGCCGTTCCGAAATTCCGCTCCCGCCAGGGATGGGTTCGTTCGTATCGCATTGACCTGAGGGGCGATGGAGTGTCGGAGGAAAAATCCTCCGAGCTTGGAGAAAATGTAGATGCCATAGCTGCCAAAAATCTTAACGAACGCATCGCCATGGTCTATTTGAAGACTGCCGGCAGGGCGCTCTTGAAATTCCTCGCGGCGGAGAAGGCGAAAAAGGAGATGAAGAAAAACGATTCGGCGCTGGCGAATTTCCTGACGAGCGTCGCGGTGGACGCGGCTTATGACGCGTCTGAGAAGGCGGACATCCGTGCGTGGAGAACCCTGCCGCATGATATTCAGCTGGCGCGGCTGCAACTGCCTGAGGGCAGCTATACGTTTTCTGTCTCGGACGAATCGTCTCAGCCCGTAGACAACAGGACCGTAACGATTAAACCCGGCTCGGTCTCCGTGCAGATTGTGCCGGATGTAAAATGAGGTGAACGCATCATGAGAATTGCGCTTTCAGTGGCGGTTTTGTTCTGGCTCAACGCGTTTGTCTTCGCGCAGGAGCCGGATTGGGTGCGGGGTAAAAGCCGGGAATATGCGGATGAATTTTACATGGTAGGAGTCGGGAGCGGCGACACCAGGCAAGCGGCTGAGAACCAGGCACGCGCTCATATCGCGGAAGTATTCAGTGTGAATATCAAGGCGGATCTTTCTGTCAACAAGTCAGAGACGCTGAAGAATTCACAGGGGAGTACAACCGCGGAATCCAGGGAAGTCACAAGGTCGGCGATAAAAATGGGACTCAGGAAGACGCTGGAGGGCACCGAGATTGCGGAAGTCTGGCAGAACCCGAAGGACGCGACGTTCTATGCTCTGGCCGTGCTCGACCGCGAAAAGGCAGCGGTGAAGTTTGCGGAGCGAATTCATGAACTTGACGTCGAGATTGAGAGGCTCAGATCGAAGACCGACTCCGCCGCGACTAAGATGGATAAATTGAAATTGTTGCTGCTCAGGAATTCGCTACTGTCGGACAGGAATGAGCTTAACTCCGATCTGAGAATCGTGTCCGCGGCAGGGAAGGGCATCGAGCCTCCCTACTCATACGAAAGAGAGAAATCAGAAATCCTCGGTTTTCTTCAGAATGATTTTGTGATCGGCATCAGCGGCGAGGGACCCGGCTCCGACGAGATGGCGCAGACCGTTACCGATCTCTTCACAGGAAAGGGATTTACGGTGCAACGCGCGTCCGGAAAAACCGCCGATCTGGTCGTCAGAATCTCCACCAGCATGCAGCCTTCGGCTGAACCCGTTGATGAATGGTATTACTGCAGGTGGCATCTGGAGCTGAACGCGAGTGATGCCGCCAGTGGAGACGTTATTTTCAGTTCGTCTGAAAGTGGAAGATCAGGCCAGCTCTCCGAGGATAGATCAAAAAGACGCGCGGTTTTCGATATGAACAAGAAAGTTGGTTCGCTCGCAGGGAAGATACTCAATAAACTTGCGGGTGCCGGGGAGTAATTTCCGGTTTAACTCCTCAGCCGATTCTTCCCGTCTGATCTGTCTGTCGGATTCTCACTCGGGGTGTGTTCTCCAGGCCGCTCATTGTTAATGTAATCATCTCTCGTCCGACGAAAGTGAGTATTGCCGATTTGTGGCGGAGTCTCATTAGTAATCCCAAAATCCGCCTTGGCGTGCTTTCGTCGCTTATTTCCCTCCGGCGGATTCATTGTCTTAAATGTGAGTGAAGATGAACGGACCGGTTTCCATGCAGCACTCAAAAAACTCAGAAGCAAGAAAACTGCTGGAACCGAGTGATGGAGAGAAAGACCGCAATGAAACTCACAGGTTTCGGAAGCTTGTACTAGCCGGAGGGTCCTGTTCACCGCAACGTTCACCGTGGCGGTGAGTTATTAATAGCCCTTGAGTCTCCTCAACCTAACGCTTCCGGCGGCCCGGCAGATAATCCGATTTCTTTTTGCCCGACGGTCTCTTCTCGAAAGAGCTGAGTCAGGTATTATCTCTTCTCACGACTCGAAATAGTTCCCTCAGAGAAAACATCTTTCGTCTACCGGTATTTTTATAAGAAATGAAACGTTCGAGAGGCGAATTTTTGTTACATTATTAGGTTGCGCACTGAAAAAGCGCACTGGAATACCGAGATATTCAATGAGGAGAGCGTCAATGCGGATCGGTATCGCTTGCGATCACGGCGGATTTGATCTGAAACAGGAAATAATCGCCCGGCTGAGAAAGCTGAACTATGAGTTGTCTGATTATGGGGCCGGGACACTTGACACCGGCGACGATTACCCCGATTATGTTGTCCCACTTGCCAGGGCGGTTTCATCCGGAGAAGTGGATCGGGGGATTGCGATATGCGGCAGCGGCGTAGGCGCGTCAGTTGCCGTCAACAAAATCAAAGGCGTTCGAGGAGCATTGATACATGACTGCTTCTCGGCGCATCAGGGAGTCGAAGACGACAACATCAATGTAATCTGTCTCGGGGGAAGAGTCGTCGGTAATGAGCTGGCTTGGGAAATCGTAGAGACATTCTTGAGCGCCTCTTTCAGCGGAGCCGAGAGGCATCGGCGGCGTCTTGCAAAGGTGGCGACATTAGAGGACAAGGAGAACTATAAATGATAACTAATCCCTTATTGGGTATTGAAAAACTGGGCCAGAGCATTTGGATGGACTTCATCCGGAGAGACATGATTGTCTCCGGCCAGCTCGCGAAAGAGATAAACGACGACGGCATATCAGGAGTTACTTCCAACCCTTCAATATTTGAAAAGGCAATTGCTGGGAGCCACGACTATGACGAATCCGTGCGCGCCCTGGCTCTCGAAGGCAGAAGCGTAGAAGAAATCTACCGCTCTTTGACTGTCGAAGATATCACGAAGGCGGCCGACATCTTCATGCCCGTTTACGAGAAGACGAAAGGATCTGACGGATATGTGAGTCTGGAAGTATCTCCGAGGCTGGCCCACGATAGCAAGGGCACGATTGCGGAAGCGCGCGAGTTATGGGAAGCCGTTCGACGGCCTAACGTATATATAAAAGTCCCGGCGACCGTTGAAGGACTGAATCCGATTCGCCAGCTTATAAGCGAAGGGATCAATGTCAATGTGACCCTTCTCTTCGGCTTGCCGCGATACCGCGAGGTTGTGGAAGCGTATCTGGCCGGACTCGAGGCGCGAGTTGGAAAGGGGCTTGGAATCGAAGGTATTTCTTCAGTCGCAAGCTTCTTCCTGAGCAGGATCGACTCGGTCGTAGATAAGGGCTTCGAAGAGAAGATTCTTAAACAGCGACCGGACACGGCGGAAGCGGTCCGCGCGCGCGGGCAAGTCGCGATCGCGAGCGCGAAGATTGCATATGGAATCTGGGGCGAAGTTTTCGGGAACGAGCGCTTTAAGAAACTCGCCTCAAAAGGTGCGCGGAAACAGCGGCTCCTCTGGGCAAGCACTAGTACTAAGAACCCGGCGTATACCGATGTCAAGTATGTCGAGGCACTGATCGGGCCGGAAACGGTGAACACGCTCCCCCTCGAGACACTTAACGCGTACCGTGATCACGGGGACCCCTCGGCGAGACTGGAGATCGATATCGATAGCGCCCGGAGAGTACTGGAGCATCTTCCTTTGCTTGAAGTCGATATAGACTCTGTCACTCAGCAGCTCGAGGACGAAGGAGTGAGGAAATTCGCGGAGGCGTACGATACACTGCTCAAGGCGCTCGCCGATAAACGCGAAGCCGCGCTTCATGAACCCGTAGACTCCCAGAAATTTTCGCTCGGAAAACTGGAGAAGGATCTCAAAAACCGGCTTAATGTACTCGGTAAGGAGAATTTCGCTGAAAGGCTCTGGCGGAAGGACACGACGCTGTGGAAGAAGGATGAAGTGAGCAGGAAGATTATCAGGAACTCCCTCGGCTGGCTTCATGTCGCCGAAAAGATCGAGGATACAGCGGATGATCTGATGGCGTTCGTCGCCGGGATAAGGGAAGCGGGTTTCAAGCATGTCGTTCATATGGGTATGGGCGGGAGCAGCCTCGCTCCGCTAGTTTTGCAGGAATCGTTCGGCGTGCCGGATGGAGGCATGCCGCTGACAGTTCTCGACACGACGGATCCAGCCACAATTCTGAAGATTGAAAATGAGGTCCCGCTCGCGGACACTCTCTTCATAGTCGCGAGCAAATCGGGGACGACTGCGGAACCGAACGCCTTTGCCGATTACTTCTTTGACAAAGTGAAGACTCTGAAAGGAGTCTATGCCGGCGGCAACTTCGTCGCCATCACGGATCCGGGCTCCAAGCTTATCGATGTCGCGAGAGAGAGGCAATACAGGCACACTTTTCTGAACTTCGCCGATATAGGCGGACGGTATTCGGCCCTGTCTTACTTCGGTCTTGTCCCCGCCGCGCTTCTTGGTTTGAATGTGAGTGAGCTCCTTGCGAGGTCTCTCCGGATGGCCCACGCCTGCGATGCGTGCGTTCCGATCGAGAAGAACCCCGGCCTCTCCCTCGGCGCTGCCATGGGAGAACTGGCCTTGAAGGGCAAAGACAAGATCACTTTCATCGTTTCAAAGAAGGTGCGGACTCTAGGATTGTGGCTCGAGCAGCTTATCGCCGAAAGTACGGGCAAAGAGGGGAAGGGAATTCTTCCTGTCAGCGATGAGCCGGTTCTTAACCCCGAAGACTACGGCAAAGATAGATTCTTCGTTTACATACGAGTGAAAGGCGATGTGGACACAGAACCGGAAAATCGTGTCCGGAAACTGAGCGAAGCGGGGCATCCGATAGTCACGATCGAGATGGCGGATTTGTACGACCTCGGACAGGAATTCTTCAGGTGGGAGATCGCCACTGCCATTGCAGGCGCGATAATCGGAATCAACGCTTTCGACCAGCCTAACGTGCAGGAGAGCAAGGACAACACAAACGCCTTTCTGGCCGAAGTGAAAAGCAGCGGGAAACTTCCGGAAGAGATGCCGGCACTGCAGGACGGTGATTTGCATGTCTATGGAATAGTTTCGGGCAATACTCTCCCCGAAGTCCTGAAGTTTTTCTTAACGCTCTCCAGGCCCGGCGATTATGTTCCCTTCATGGTCTATACGCCGATGAGCGAAGAAGTGGACAGGCGGCTCGCCTCGATACGTTCGACGATTCAGCAGAGACTGAATCTCGCGACGACGTTCGGCTACGGCCCGCGCTTTCTCCACTCGACCGGTCAGTATCACAAAGGCGGGCCTAACACGGGACTTTACATTCAGCTCACGGCGGATGATGTTGTCGACGCGCCCATCCCCGGGCAACCTTACAGCTTCTCCGTGTTCAAGAGAGCCCAGGCGCTCGGCGACCTGGAAGCACTGAGGAAGCATGAGAGACGGGTCATAAGGATCGACCTAGGGAAAAACTTGATCAGTGGACTGGACAAGCTGGACCAGGCCGTAAAAAGCGCGCTTAAATAGTAGCACGCAATCTATTCCCGCGATTTTGTATCTCTAAGCTAGGAGCAGCACCATGGATGAGCATGTAGTGCCGTCGACACTTTTCCTGGACATCGGCGGCGTTTTGTTAACGAACGGCTGGGACCACCACTCGCGCCGGCGGGCGGCGGAACACTTCGACCTGGATTACGAAGAGCTGAACGAGCGCCATCACCTGACATACGATACCTATGAATCCGGGAAACTCAGCCTGGGAGAGTATCTTGACCGGATCGTCTTCTACGAGAAGAGGAACTTTTCTCATGAGGAATTTCGGGCGTTCATGTTCGGGCAATCGAAGCCTTACCCCGATATGATAGAGCTCGTTAAGTCGCTCAAGAAGAAGTACGGCCTCAAAGTGGGCGTGATAAGCAACGAGGGGCGTGAGCTGAATGAATACAGGATCACTACTTTCAGGCTGGGAGAGTTCGTGGATTTTTTCGTGTCTTCATGCTTCGTCCACTTCAGAAAACCCGACATGGATATCTACCGGATTGCTCTTGATGTCGCCCAGGTGACGCCGGATGCCGCTGTCTATGTCGACGACCGGGCGATGTTCTCGCAGGTGGCTGCCGGGCTCGGACTGAGGTCGATAAACCATACCGGCTATGAGAGCACGAAATCGGAGCTGGCTCGCCTGGGGCTTACGCTTTGACCTCCGGTACCTCTACCTCATTTATCTCTGCACCTTGAAATGATCCAACTGAATGAGGGTCACAGTGGAGCGCGGAAGACTGGGCAGCCTTGGATAGAGAGGGGCATCCCGGTAAATTCAAATTGTATGTTTTTGAAACTTCACACGCCTGCGTCCGAGAGACTATGAGAGAGACAGTGGGAGCCCTACGAGAGGTTCCGCTTTTTACAAAATTGAACGAAGAAGAGCTGGGGATAATAACAGGGATTGGTGCCGTCAAGAAGTTCCGGAAGGATCGGGTAATCTTCCTTGAAGGTGATGAATTTACCGGTTTTTACGTCATTTTGAGCGGTTCCGTGAAAGTTTACAAGTTGTCGGCCGACGGCGACGAGACGGTGCTTCATGTCCTCAAGCCATATCGCAGTTTCGCCGAGGCGCCGGTCTTGACCGGTGAGGGAGTATATCCGGCGTGTGCCCAGGCACTCGAAGACTCTTCTCTCTTATATGTCCCTGCGGTTGAGTTCAGGAGATTGATGGAGAAGAGTCCCTCGATCGCAATGAAGATATCGGAAGCTTTTGCGGTTCGGCTGATGGAACTCAACAAGAAGTTCGAGCAGCTTTCAGCGAGCGTGGAGTCCCGTCTTGCCCGTTTTATTATCGGAGAGATCAATGCGAACGGCTCTGCCAAAAGTCCGGAGCCATTCCTTGCCCTGGCGATAAGCAAGAAAGACCTTGCCGCACATCTGGGCATAGCAGTCGAGACCCTATCAAGGACTCTGAGGAAACTCAAAGACCGGAAGATAATCCGTGAGGGCTCGAAGAAGATATTCGTGCTGGACTTGAAGCATCTCCGCGAACTGTCGAGGTAACAGAGCCTGGCCGGAAGAAGGCGCAACTGGCGAAACGCAGGATTGCAGGCGTTTCATTGCAGCTCAACGGACCTGAGGCCGGATCTTAAATAGAGAAGTCCGTCCAAACAGCGCATGGACGGACTTCCGGAAGATGAGATAGGAGGAGTTCTACGCCTGGCTCGAAAGCACCTTCCACATTTTCTTTCTTGCGGCGAAAATCTTCAGTACAAAGATCAGTATTGGGATCGCGCCGACGACTATGAACTCGGTGTCGCCGATGATCCTCAGCCATTCGAGAAGATGGAATGTGCCGGCGTCTATGAATGAAAGGCTGCGCGCGTGCCAGTAGCCGTGATTCACGACGTCAGCAAGCTGCAGCACACCTGCGGGGAACATATCCAGGAGTACCATTAGCATGAGCCCGGTATTCAATCCCCAGAAACCCGTCCGGACGTATTTCTCATTTTTGCTCCAGACATCGTCGGTAGACAGCTTACGCAGGGTGTACATCATCAGACCCAGGGCGAGCATGCCGAAGACGCCCATCATCGCCGCGTGTCCGTGGTTTAGCGTCAGGAGCGTGCCGACCTCGTAGTAGCTGACGATAGGAAGGTTGATGAGGAACCCGAAGACGCCCGCGCCGAGGAAATTCCAGAAGCCGACGGCCATCAGGAAGTAGAATGCCCACTTCTGTCCCTGCGCGATGTGGCCCGCGCCGTCCGGGGAGGTTTTCCTCGTCAGCCGTATAAAGTCCCACGCGTCGAGCGTCAGAAGAGTCAGCGGCACTACTTCCATCGCCGAGAACATCGCTCCAAGTGCCATCGTGATGTCGCTCTGTCCCGTCCAGTACCAGTGGTGGCCGGTACCGACGATTCCGCTTCCGAGATAGAGTATGGCGTCGAGGTATACGACGCGTGCCGCGGATGTCGAACGCACGAGGCCCAGTTGGTAGAAAATCACCGCCACCATGACTGTCGCGAAGAGTTCGAAGAAGCCTTCCACCCAGAGATGTATTATCCAGAATCTCCAGTTGTCCGCGACCGTGAAGTTGGTTGTCGGGCCGAAGAACAACGCCGGCAGATAGAAGAGCGGTATGGCCACGGCAGAATAGAGGAACAACGAGCTCAACTCCTTCTGCGATTGGTCCCTCATTGCGGGGCGAAGGCCGCGGAAAACAAGCACCAGCCAGAGGAGAAGCCCGATGATCAGGAGGAATTGCCAGGCTCTGCCGAGCTCCAGGTATTCCCACCCCTGCATTCCAAAGTAGTACCAGAGCTTTCCCAGGAACTGGTTGATGCCGAGGAATTCGCCGAACAAACTCCCGAGCGCGACAACGACAACCGCGACGAAGAGGACGTTGACCCAGAACTTTTGTCCTTTCGGTTCCGATTTGCTTAACAAAGGGGGGAGGAATAGTCCGCCGGCAACGAAGGACATAGCTACCCAGAAAATGGCAAGCTGGAGATGCCACGTCCGGAGGACGTTGAAGGGCAGCAGTTTCTCCAGGTTAAATCCGTAGAAGCCGAACGGCTCAGCGCGGTAGTGGGCGAGGGCACCTCCCGCGAGCGTTTGGAGTACAAACAGACCCGCCACGACGACGAAGTATTTCAGCAACGCTTTCTGGCTATCGGTAGGCGGAGTCGCGCGGGCATTTGCAAAGTGGTCTGCTATTCCCGATTTCCATCCCAGGTAATCGAACTTGCCGAAGAGGAAGAGTATAAGTCCCGTCATCCCGAGAAGGGAGACGA
>CAWEBD010000038.1:0-4322 GCA_963806435.1 uncultured Bacteroidota bacterium | reverse complement strand
AGAAAAGAAAAGAAATGATAGGTGCAGGTGCAGGTGCAGGTGCAGGTGCAGGTGCAGGTGCAAAAAAAAAAAAAAAAAAAAAAAAATAAATAAATAAATAAATAAATAAATAAATAAATAAATAAATAAATAAATAAATAAATAAATAAATAATTTTTTTTTTCACCCACCACCAACCAACAACAAAAACAAACCAAATGAAGCCCAAGGGGGTCAGGATGAGCGTGAGGACAAGCTTCAGCTGAAGGATTTCGTCGTGCTCTTCCGGACGAATTACCAGTCACGCGCCCTGGAAGAAGCATTCAACCGGGGCGGCATCCCTTACATTATCGTGGGGGGACTCGCTTTCTACAAGCGTAAAGAGATCAAGGACCTCCTGGCATACCTGAAGCTTGTCATAAACCCGCGGGACGACGCATCGTTTCTGAGAGTTGTGAATTTCCCGGCCAGGGGTATCGGCGATGTCACGATAGACTACGTCCGCAGCTTTGCCTCCAAAAATCAACTCTCGCTGGTCGAAGTCGCCGGCCGGGTCGACGAGATCGTCGAAATCCAGCCCAGACAGAGAAACCAGCTTAAGCAATTCGGCAACCTTCTCAATAAATACCGGGGGTTGAAGGACGAACTTTCGATAAGTGAATTCACCCGCTCGTTGACGGATGAGCTGCAGATCGTCCGTACGCTCAAAGAGGAAAACACGGTCGAATCACAAAACAGGATGGAGAACATCCAGGAATTCCTGGCCGGCATCGCGGAGTTTCAGGCTGAGAATCCCGAAGGGACGCTTCAGGATTATCTTTCGGAAGTTTCACTCGTTGCAGACGTCGACCGCTGGGATACGAACCGGAATTCAGTCACGCTGATGACCATCCATGCCGCAAAAGGACTGGAGTTCCCTGTCGTTTTTGTGAGCGGCCTGGAGGAAGGTTTGTTCCCGATCGGATCAAAGGAGCAGGACGAGCTCGAGGAAGAGCGGCGTCTTTTCTACGTCGCAATCACACGCGCGAAGAAGAAAGTGTACCTCTCGCACTCGAGACAGCGCTTCCGGTTCGGGAAACTATCCTACCAGTCGCCATCCCGGTTTCTCGCTGAAATCCGGAGCGATCTTCTGGATCTGGAACACGGCGCGAGGATACCGTCGCAGCGATCTCTGGGGGAGACTACTTCCCCGTTCGACTCCCTCCGTCCTTCGCTCGACATCGCCGACGCCAGGAGCGAAGTTGATGTGCGCTCGCAGCGCGCCGAGAAGGACCGAACCGCGGCCCCGCATATAAAAATCGGGACGATCGTTGAGCACCAGTTCTTCGGCGAGGGAAAAGTCATTGAGATGTCCGGCAAGGGCGACAACGAACGGGTTGTCGTACTCTTCAGCGCGAACCAGAAAAAGCAGCTTATGGTGCGGTACGCCAATCTCCGCATCGTGGCAAAATAATCAGTTCCTCATCGTGAGATGGCACAAGAACTTGTGGCCGTCCGAAAGAGAGATGAGGAGTCTCTCCTCCAGGTAAGGGACCTATTCCTCGAATACGCCGATTCCCTCGATTTTGACCTCGGTTTCCAGGATTTCGACAGAGAACTTGCAGAGCTGCCCGGGGAGTACTCCGAGCCGGATGGCAGGCTCTACATAGCTTATGATTCGGGCAAGCCGGCAGGATGCGTGGCACTTCGGAAAATTGACGAAGGTGTATGCGAGATGAAACGACTTTATGTGCGCCCCGGGTTCAGGGGAAGAGCAATCGGACGCGTACTTGCAGAAAGAGTTGTTTCGGAAGCGAAGAAAATCGGATACGGCAAAATGCGGCTCGACACCGTGAGTTCAATGACGGAAGCGATTACCCTTTACAGGTCGCTGGGATTCGTGGAAATTGGAAAATACAGGTTGAATCCCCTCCCCGACGCGCTCTTTCTGGAATTGGATCTGACAACCCGATAGGCGTGGGTTCCATGCCTGCGTTGAGGACGTGGATCCTCGACTTAAATGACCTACCCCGAGAGTAGAAACCGGATCGCGGCCATCCGCGAGGCTTTAGCGAATTTCCCCGTTTGAATAGATTTGGACCTTGCGGACGAACTCCAGCTTTGTGCCGAGAAATCTCTCAGCTATCTCATTGAACTTCTGCGGGAAATCGCTGACATAAAACTCGTATCTCGCTTTCGCCTTTTGGGTGTTGAGCATACCGGTCGATGAGAGGAGCTCGAATACTGACTTCGCCGTTGCCTCTCCAGCATCGACAAGTTTAACGTCGCCCCCGAGCACTCGCGAGATGGCATTGCGCAGAAGAGGATAATGAGTGCAACCGAGGATCATGACGTCTATCTTGCCGGAAAATCCGGAGAGATATTCCTTTGCCACGAGGTCCGTTGCCTGGTGATCAAACATCCCCTCTTCAGCGAACGGGACAAACAACGGGCAGGCCTGGGAGAATATCCTGATTCCGGCACTGAGATTCTTCAGAGTATTCTCATAAGCGGAAGAGTTAATTGTGGAAAGGGTCCCGATCACCCCGACTCCTCTCGTGCTCACCTGCCGAATCGCCTCCTTCGCCGTAGGCTCAATGACACCGACCGTCGGCACCGTCGAGTGTGTACGGACGACGTCCATAGCCAGCGCCGAAGCCGTGTTACAGGCTATCACAATCAGCTTGACCCCTTTCGAGAGGAGAAATTTCGCGTCCTGCAGCGCGTATTCTCTTATAACCTCGGCTGATTTGTTGCCGTACGGTACCCTTGCTGTGTCGCCAAAGTAAATTATGTTCTCGCTGGGAAGGAGCTTGATCAGCTGGCTTACGACGGTGAGGCCGCCGATACCGGAATCAAAGACACCGATTGGGTTATCTGAAGAGATCACTTGAATATGAGTTCGGAGTCTATCGATTCGTTGATAATCCTAAGGACTTTTTCCCTTAGCGCGTCGAGTTCTTCCTGGGAGGGTTTCGTGCCGTCGTTGCGAAGGACATAGAACGTGTCGACTATACCGTCGACTCTTGTGGCGATCTTCGCGAAATGGATGCTCAGCCCCGCGGTCGACATCGCCGAGGTCACTTTGTAGAGAAACCCGAGAGAATCGGGCGCGAACACCTCGATGAGTGTGAAATCAGTGGTCTCGGAGGTCTGTACGGCCACCTTGATGTTTGGGTTCACTTCGTTCTTGAGCCTTCTCTGCCATTTCATCCTGTGGCGCTCGAAGAGATGTTCCGGATCGGTGTCTCCGGTCAGGATACCACGAAGATCAGTTTCGATTTTCGCCATCTGACCGTCCGTCAGATTTCTTCTGGTGATATTGTCGAACACCTTGAACCGGTCTATGATTATTCCGTCATCCCTGGTGAAGATGTTGGCATCCACGATGTTGACGTCGTTGGCGCTGAGTGACGAGCAGAACCTCGCGAGCTGGAACGGCGCGTCGCGGGCGATCATGGTGACGTCGGTATAATCGTCGCTCTGCTCGAAATGCACATGCACCGTTTTGATATCGGAGTTTATAGCCTCGATGTGCCGGACGATCTCTTCATCTTGAAACATGACGGAGTACAGGTCGTTCTTTATGCTGTCAAAATGCCTCTTGATGATGCCGGACTTATCGGAAGGCATCTGGCTGATAATAGCCTTCTCCTTCTGCTGTCTCTGCTGAGCCTGCAGGGAGACGATCGCATCCTTATCGAGCGATTCGGTTATTATGGTAAACGATTTCCTGTAGAGTTCATGAAGAAGCTGAGCCTTCCACTTTGTCCAGACGGTGGGGTTTACCGCGCTGAGATCGGCATAAGTCAGCAGGTACAGCATTTTCAGCTGTTCCGCGCCGGCAAACAGCCTGGTAAACCCATACACCGTCTCCGGATCGCCGATATTCCTCCTGAACGCAATCTGCTCCATCTTGAGATGATTGCGGACAAGGAAACCTACATCTTCAATTACATCGTCCAAGCCGATTCTTCCGAGCGCCTTCTCGGCGACGTCCACACCGATTATCTCATGTTTCCCTATTGAGACGGGTTTTGCGATATCGTGGAACAGCACGCCGAGGTACAGCGCGTCGGGACGCTTGACGCTTTTCAGGAGCTTGCCGAGAGTCTCGTCATGCCCGCCTACGCTCTCCAGATTCTCGATTGCGGCGAGCGTATGTTCGTCCGCGGTGTAATAATGATAGACGTTATGCTGGAAGAAGCCGATGAGCTTCCCAAACTCCGGCACGTACCTGCCGAGGACTCCCAACTCGTTCATGGATTTCAGCGTAAAGGCAACGTTGCCATCCGACAGGAGGACCGACTTAAACATGGCGGCAGCCTCATCCGACTTCTGGAATGCGGGTTCGCTGAAGGTGC
>CAWEBD010000037.1:0-3721 GCA_963806435.1 uncultured Bacteroidota bacterium | reverse complement strand
ATCTTCAGAGCAACTTCGACGGCAGTCGATCCGTTGTCGGAGTAGAAAACTCTGGATTGATTCTGTGGGAGTAACTTTGAGCAGCCGTTCGGCCAGCTCAACCGCGGGCTCATGCGTGAATCCGGCAAAGATGACGTGTTCGAGCTTGCGGAGCTGTTCGGCAACTTTCCCGGCTATGTACGGATGAGCGTGGCCGTGGATGTTGACCCACCACGACGAGATGGCATCGATGTACTCGTTCCCATTTTCATCGTAGAGCCTGGCCCCCTCGCCGCGCACGATTGCGACGGGTAGTCCGGCGGTTTGCATCTGGGTATAAGGATGCCAGATAACTTTCCCATCGCGCTCCGATAAGTTCATTACCTGAATTCTTTTCTGAACAGGTGCGCGTATCTTTTTACCACCTCGCGATCCAGGTTTTCCTCTTCATCGATGAAGCCGAGCGGTTTTACGCCTGAGTAGCGAAGTATAAAATCCACCGAGCTCTGAACCGGCTTCCCGTTGAAGAATACCCCCACGATCGGAAGTCCGCGTCGCCTCATCGCGTCGATCGTAAGAAGAGTGTGATTGATACTTCCGAGGTAATTCTTTGAAACGATTACCGCTTCGGCGTCGAGGGTCTTGATTAGATCGAGAACTACGGACGTGTCAGTAACGGGAGACATCGCTCCGCCCGCGCCTTCTATGATAAGGTCCCGGCCAGTCGTCGACGGCATGGACGCGCGGAGTTTCTCCATATCGATAGTAACCCCGTCGACAGCAGCGGCGGCGTGCGGCGAAAGAGCCTGCGTGAGCCTGTAGGCTTCCGGATGAAAGACTGATTTAGAGTTTGAGACGAGCCGTTGGACCACCTTTGTATCCGAATTTTCCAGGTCGCCCGTCTGAATCGGCTTCCAGTAATCCGCCTCCAGCGCCTCGGTCAGGATGGCGGCGACCACCGTCTTCCCGATGTTTGTGTCGATACCGGTTACAAATATTCTCTTCATTTCAGTAACACCTCCAGTTTGTGGAGCAGTCCTTTGATTTCTTCTTCGGTGTTGAACGAATGCACGCAGATTCTCAGTCGTTCCGAGCCCTCCGGCACCGTCGGATGCAGGATAGGCCTGACATCGAAGCCGGCTTCCCGGATTCCACGGGCAACACTCTTCACTTCCGCATTCCCGGGTATCACGAAGCACTGAATGGCACTGTCGCTCGGAATCATGCGGCCCATGATGGAGTCACAGACCTGGCTCTTAAAACATGAAATCCTCTCTCGCAGGCATCTTGTCGGCTCCGGGTCATCCGAAAGGAGTTCGTACGCACATCTGATAGCGGCAAGGCTGTGGAAAGGGAGAGCGGTTGTATACACGAATGACCGGGCAAAGTTTATCAGGTATGACCGAAGGGTAGCCGACCCGAGCACGATGGCGCCGTGGACACCAAGCGCCTTTCCGAAAGTGTGCACACGAGCAAAGACATCTTTTTCAAGTCCGAGTTCGACCACTTTACCTTCCCCACGCTTTCCGAAAACACCCGTGGCATGCGCTTCGTCTACTATAAGATCCGCTCCGAATGTCCGGCAGAGTCCCGCCATTTCGGTCAGCGGCGCGCAATCGCCATCCATGGAATATACGGATTCGACCGCGACAAAAGTGGATCCCGATCCGTCAAGCGCTTTGCCCCCCGGGCTCTGCGCCCTCAACCTGCGTTCCAGACTCTCGAGATTGTTGTGGTCAAACGAGAAGGCCCTTGCGTGGCTGAGGCGGATGCCGTCCCTTATAGACGCGTGAACAAGCTGATCGTACAGAATCGTATCGGTCCTCTGAGGGACAGACGAGAAAATCCCCAGGTTTGCATCATACCCCGAATTAAAGATCAGCCCGCTTTCAGCCCGATGGAACTCCGCTAAATGTCTCTCCAGACCTTCGTAGTATTCGCTGTTACCTGAAATGAGCCGAGAGCCTGTCGAGCCGATATTCTCCGTTGAATGACGGCTTTCCTCTTCGCGAATTCTATTCTTGAGAACTTCCGAACGGGAAAATCCGAGATAGTCATTGGAACTGAAGTCGACAGCCCCATGGTTGACAGTCAGACTTCGGAGCGATTCCCGCGAGCTTCTCTCTTCAAGTGCGCGCTGGAGTTTATCTTGTGTTTCACTCATCACGAGTGTCTAATTTGAAGGCACTTCTTCCTTGAATGCCTTCCTCGATTTCAACCCGAGCGATGAGAACAATTCCCTGTCCTCGTCTATCGCCGGATTAGGAGTGGTGAGCAGCTTGTCGCCGGCAAAAATGGAATTGGCACCAGCGAGAAAACAAAATGCCTGAGCTTCACGCGACAACTGCATTCGTCCGGCCGAAAGCCTGACCATCGACTTCGGCATGATGATTCTCGCCGTGGCAATCATCCTCGCGAACTCCCACGCGTCTACCGGAAGCTGGTCCTGAAGCGGCGTGCCGGGCACCGCGACTAGAGCGTTTATTGGTACAGACTCCGGATGGGGATCGAGGTTCGCGAGAGTCCTGAGCATATCTATCCTGTCGTCAACCGACTCGCCCATTCCGATTATTCCGCCGCTGCAAACGGTGATATCAGCCGCGCGTGTGTTCTTTATGGTATCGATGCGGTCCTGGTATGTGCGAGTAGTTATGATGCTTTTATAAAACCCCGATGAAGTGTCGAGGTTGTGATTGTAAGCGTAGAGTCCCGCCGCCTTCAGTTTCTTCGCCTGCTCCTCGGTGACCATCCCGAGCGTCGCGCAGACTTCAAGTCCCAGATCGTTCACACCTTTGACCATTTCAAGGACGCGGTCGAAGTCCCTGTTCTCGCGCACTTCCCGCCACGCTGCGCCCATGCAGAAGCGGGTGGCACCGGCATCCCTCGCGTTACGCGCTTTTTCCAACACATCGTCCACCCGGAGGAGCGGCTGAACCTCCACGCCGGTACTATACTCGGCGGACTGCGGACAATATGCGCAGTCTTCGGAGCAGCCGCCCGTTTTTATCGAAAGGAGTGAACACACCTGTATTTCGGATGAATCGTGGAATTGCCTGTGGACGGTCGCGGCCTTATACACAAGGTCGAGCAGCGGCAGGTTGTAGATTTCCGCAATTTCTTCTGCCGTCCAATCATGACGGATAATGGTTATTACTTCTTCGCCTGGTTTCACGGGCAGACTCTCTGTGATTAAGGATGAATTTCTTTGAAAATATAATCAGCAGAGCGGGATTCTAAAAGGGATGAAAGCCTCCAGTTACGTCAGTAAGGAGGGCTTTTGAGGAGCCTCCGTGCCTTTTTCGCCAGTCCCTGTTGCAGATAAAGATTCACGACAGAGACACGGAGTAAAAAAAGTCTACTTAGAGGATCACATGGACGGCCGCATTCAATCCCTTGCCGCTTCAGGCTGAAGCCCGGACGCTTCTCCTTCCGACTTCTTTCGGACAATACTTTTCAACCTTGCCTGCACATGTTCGAGGAGCTCATACATAACCGGCACGAGTACAAGCGTAAGAAACATCGAGCTGGGCGCGGTCTTCGGCCAGTGCTACAGCGCGGGGCTTCGTGGACGCGATGAGCCGCGCCAAGCGGACGGCGTGCAGCGCCTCGACCGCGAAGCAGGTCTCGAACTACTACTACGATTACAATCCCAACCCGCGGCCGAACGCGCAGAAGCCCTCGGTCGTTGCTGCGCGTTCGTCTATCACTGGATCTGCGCCATGAACGGTTTCGATCCCGAGGG
>CAWEBD010000036.1:0-37579 GCA_963806435.1 uncultured Bacteroidota bacterium | reverse complement strand
CAATTACCGCCGTTCGTAACGCTATCTTTGTACGGATTTGCCGCGTTTATTATAACGAACTTGTAATTGATCTTCTTCCCAGCGGCTGAATCAGGAAAGGGGATCGTCAGAGTATACACAGAATCGTTCGTGGTGGATGGCGCCATCATGAACGCTATTCCGCCCCAGTTCTGGTTTCCCGAACTCCCGTAATGTCCGGTGTCTCCGGCCATGGTCTGGAAGTCGCCGCGCATCACGACAGTGTCGGTACCCAGTGTGAACTGACCGAGCTGCGCATAAATACCCATGTGGACCTGGAACTGAACGTTCTTCGTAGCAAACGCCTGTGCGGAGAATCCTACGAGCAGGACCACGATCGCTAAAGCCGTAATTCGCTTTAACATGGTTTTACTCCTCTTTTGTTTGTGAGTGTTTGTTGGTTGTAACTCTTGCTATCATGCCCTTTGTAATAAACCACCTCCTTACTTAAGAAGTAACATCTTCTTCGTTTGAATGAAACTGTTTGTCTTCAGCATATAAAAGTAAACACCGCTTGCCACCATGTTTCCGGATTCGTTCCTGCCGTTCCAAACGACACGGTAAATTCCCTGCGACGCGTAATCATCCACAAGCGTCTTCACCGTCTGGCCAAGCACGTTGTAAACCGTGAGCTGGACTCTCGTAAGCCCCTTGTCCGCTATTGAATACTGTATGGTCGTCGTCGGGTTGAAGGGGTTCGGATAATTCTGGTAAAGTTCGTATGTCAGCGGAACGACGCTTTCTTCTTTCACAGATGTGACGAAAGCTTTGTCCGAGAGAATCAACACGTCCGACGAGTTCGGGCCAAGAGTCATGGCCAGATTCCCGATGCTCGATGCGGTGACGGGATAGACGGCGCCGTTGAGAACGTCGTTCAGGAAGTACTGCTTCTGAGGCTCAAGATTGAAGATCGAGGAATCGGCCATGACATCGAATTTCACCGAGCCTCCCGTGACATTGTTAAGAACGAGAGCGGACAAGGAATCGGCGACGCGGGCGAACGCAAAGACCGAGTCGGGGGACGTCGTACTCACGTTGAAGTACTTGCCCGTCTCAAAGGCGTTATAGTCTTTCCTTATGGAGACGAGCTTCTTGTAAAATGGAAGGAGCCCATTGGGATCTGACCAGTCTATCATTCCCCGGTTTGTCTGCTCGCCGACTTCCTGTCCGGCATAGATTAGCGGGACACCAGGAAGAGTGAGGTCGAGCGTCGCCGCGACCCTGGTCTGCGCCAACGAATACTGTGAAACAAACCGCGGCTCGTCGTGATTTTCTATGTAATGCATCGGGATCGCGTAGGATGGGTAGCTTGGCGAAGCGTAGTATGCTTCCGCGCTATCCAACTGCGGAGTGAGTGTGCTGTTGTCAAACGCGTTCCTGATCGCGGTGATCGTGGAGTAGTCGTAGCCGCTGTCGAACTTCTTCCCGAAGTAATCGTAAGGAGCGTAATATCTCGTCGCATCCATCTCGCCCAGAAGGAACAGGTCGGGTTTTATTGTTTTCAATGTCTGCCGCCACTCCTGCCAGAACATCGGGCCGTTTTGCCTGAGGTCGTTCACTCCCCACGCCACATCGCACCTGAAACCGTCGATATTGTAGTTTTCCACCCAGTACTTCGCCATGCCAATAAGGTATTTCATGTTCTGCTGGTAGCCGGTGGAGTCATAATTGATTGACGGCAGATCTGTCCAGGTGTAGAGGTGGGCATAGGAACCGTCCGCGTTCCAATTATAGAAGTTCCGGTAAGGGGAATACTTCCCGTACTTCATCGCATCCAGCATGAACGGATGCGTGTTATGCGTGTGGTTCACGACGTAATCGAGCATCACCCTTATACCGTTTGCGTGCGCGGAATCGACGAAAGTCTTGAAGTCGCCCAGTGTTCCGTAAACCGGATTCACGTTGAAATAATTGGTTATCGCGTAACCCGGCTGGCTGGGAGACAGCTGAGGTCCGGGATATATCGGCATGAGCCAGATCGTGTTGACGCCGAGGCTCTTGATCTGCTGGATCCGATTCGTCAATGCCGTGAAATCGCCGTCTACACTCATCGTCTTCACGTAAACTTCGTAGATTATCGCGGAATCGACCCAAGCGGCGTGCCAGTCCGATGTCCCAGGGAAATAAGCTCCGGTGCTGTCGACTTCGAGCACAACTCTTTCAAATGAGCTGTCCTTAGACGTCGCGCAGTGGAGCGTATAGTAGTATTCTCCTTTCATGGTCGGGGTCGAAAATGTCAGAACCGCGGATGACGCTCCGGCGAGGGACACTCGCTGAGGGTTGGCCGCATCCTGCGTCCACAGATATGATTGCGGCAGTCCGTCTATGTTCGTGGTAGCCGAAGCGTCCAGGGTAATCGATCCGCTGCCGGCGGATTTTGTTATGCTAATCTGCGGTCTGTGGTCTCTGATAGAATTGAAGAACACCCTAGTACTGTAGCTCGTGTTACTGGAGCCGTATTGCACCGACGCCTGGAGCTCGTTCATCCCGTCCTGGAGTGGGACAATCACTGCGCCCGTGTCGTTCGTAAAAGTGATCGGCAGATTGGCGGCACCGACCGTCATCGTGCCGCTTGTGATGGAAGAATCGCTCACCGCGACGAATACCGTCACGCTGTCGCTCCACCTTATGTTGCCGCCGTCGGTCAGGATCTTCACGTAAGGCTTGCCGGCGATGGCGGAGGATATGTCTCCCGGCTTGATCAAAAGCGCGCCGCGCATGTCGGAGGCCAGTTTGACATATTTCGATCCGCCGTAATTGAACGAGTAATTAAAATCCGCGAGGTTCCTCTTCTCGATGGAAGAATTGTAGAAGAAAGCCGCGTCGTAGACGTTCGGCTGTTCATCGAAGAAGGAGCCGCCGTTTGCCTGCGGGACTTTCCAGTCGCCCGTACTGTTCCCAAGCGTGGTGAAAGCAATGAAGTGCCAACCGCTCGCGAAAGTGCCGAGGTAAGACTCGAGGAGACTGATTGGAATGCTGAAGGTGAAGACGCCGCTTGATTTCGCGTCCTGATTGACACTTATGTCGAAAATGCCGGGATGGAAAATGTCGGTACTATCGTAGACTTCGTTCTCTCTCCCCGATAGCGCGGACGAATTCGGCGCCGCTATTACAAAATAGACTCCACGATTGATGTAGTCGGGTATCTGAATTCCGGCATTGTTGGGGTCCATAATAAGCGGACCACCGAGTGAATTCAAAATCTCAAACGTCACGCGGCTATTGTCGGATATGGCGCCAAGCGTGGCGGTGAATACCAGTGAATCATTCGTGACGTTTGTGTTGATGTCTATCTCTTTCAGGTCAGCGGTCCCCTTGGGTGAGAATGAGGGGTAAGTGTACTTCCCCGAACCATAGTCGTCAAAATCCGCGTCGACGTAGTGAAAACCTGTGCCCGACGGAAAAGCGCCGAACGTAAGGTAAGAGGTAGTCGAATTCCCGTTCGCGTCCGCGCCTGTGAACGCCAGTTGATGCCTTCCCTGGGTAAGTGTGAACGACGACGTCTGGATCGAGACTCCACCGTTTGTGGAATCGACGGCAGCGACGGCGACGGGGGTCCCGTCTAGAGAGACGGCGACTGAAGACTTGTTGATCGCGATCCCCGAGTCGCTCATCATCAGGTCAGCCTTGACGGACATCACGCTGCCGGGCACAAAAATCTGACCCTGCCGGGGTTGTACGAAAACGAAACTCGGCTTGGGGTTCACCTGCTTGATCGCGACGGTCTCGAACGATTCATCCATGATCGGATTATCGGGATCATCTATGTATTGCCCACCGTTGATGATGTACTGGTAGGAATTCGGGACACCTATATTCAGGGGCACCGTATACGAGTACACGCCGTCGCTGTCGGGACCGGTCAGCGGGTCGGCCCCGAAGTTGTTGAAAGCCCCTTTAACCGCGACACTCTCGAGTGGCCCGACTAATTTCAGGTTCGGCGAGTGCGGGTCGAAGCGGAATGTGTATGGGGCCGAGACGACTGCGTTGGTAACCGTGAAGGTAGTCTTAACCGTGTCGGTAGCCCCGTCAGTATTCGAGACGGACATGACAACGGAATGGCTCCCGAGAGAGAGAGAAACCGACGGCACGTAATCAACCTTGCGTGTCGCTGCGTCAAAATACTGTGATGCGTTCGCGACCGGTTGCCCGTCGAGCGAAATACTCAGCGACGAGGCAGCTATGGATGAAGTGGTGGCCCAGGAAACCAGAGCCGCGACGTCGGGCTTCTTCGTATTGGTCAGCCCGTTGTTTAGCGGGAGGAGGTAATAAATCATCGGGTCGCTCACGTACACGATGCTGTTGTAGTAACCCGAGCCGTCGACATTAGAATTTAGAGGATCCGTGAACCACGAGTCGACTGAAGTATCACCCGCGGCACTGACTTTATATGTCACGAACTTGTATGTGTAAGTCCCCGGAACAAGGTTGATCGTTACCGTCCACAGGTTCGAGCCTGCGTTCGTCATCGGGATAAGATGCGCGTTGCTTCCCGTCCCGTCCGGGTTGTTCCCCCAGTTGTTGAAGCCGCCGTTCAATCCGATTCCGACATCCGGCGCGGAGACAGCTCTCACGAATTGAAAAGTGACAGGAACAATTTTACCAGTGCCCTGAGCATACACGACTCCCGCGGAAAAAATCAGACCTAACAGTAAGCTTTTGCGCATTTCCTTTTGGGTCCTCCTCTATATGTTCAGAAGCTCACCGACAAGGCAAACTCCTGCAGGTTCTTAAGCATTCCGTAGTTTTCAAAAGCGTAGTCAAGATTCAGTATGAGATGCATCGTTATCGCGTAACGCAGACCGACTCCCAGTGTCAACCCTTCCTGGCTGTTGGGTATGAAGAGCGATTTGTACCCTGCCCGGAGGAAGAGGAGGTTGTTCCACGCGTACTCGCCGCCGACATTCACGCTCTGATCGTTATCGCTGGGGTGGATGGCGTCCGCGGCCAGAGTGAACCGGTTGTCTCCAGAATTGATCACGTCCATTGCGAGCCCGACACGGAAGAACAAGGGAAGCGGATAGGTATCTGTGTAATACTGTGCCGGTATGTTCTTGTTATTTCCGGCCATCGAAGGATTGGGATCGTAGGAGACGAGAAGGTCCGATCCCGTAAGCTGCATGTCCGTGCCGAAATTGGCTATTTCCATCCCGATTTTCATGTTATTGAACGGAGTGATGTACAGTAGGCCGGCATCGACTGCCCAACCGGTCGCGGACTCATGCCAGATATTCTGCATTATCAACTTCGCCGTGCCGCCGATGGAGAATCTGTCCGTGAGGTTCCGCGCGTAGGTCAGTCCTACGGCCCAGTCGCTCGCGCTCCACGTTTCGCCGGTCCCGTCGGGTTGCGAAACCGTCGTGACGATATCGCTCCCGTAATTGAGATTGGTCACGCTTAGGCCAATGGCGTTATCCTCGTTCAGAGCCACAATGCCGGCGAAGTAATTGAAACTTGTTCCCACAAGATAATTCGTGTGTTCAAGCAGGACCGCCGATTGTCCTGTCCGCGAGATGCCACCCGGGTTCCAGTAGAGGGCTGACGGGTCATCTGCAACGGCGGTGAAGGCGCCGCCCATTCCGATCGCGCGCGGCCCCGCGCCGATACCCAGAAACGGCGCGGCGGTTGTCCCTACTTTGTTCTGAGAGAAAGCCTGAGCCGCACTCAAGGCTAAAACGACTGCAAGTATCTTAATTTTCATTAGTGGCCTCGTCTACTTTATAATCGCGATCTTGCCGTACTTCTGACCGATGCCCGGCGCGTCTACCATATAGAAATAGACTCCGTAAGCAACTTCCAGATTTGCGTCGGTTCGCAAGTCCCAATCGACCGTGCCGTTCCCAATAGTCTGCCCGGAAGGCATGGCAAGCTTACGCACCAGTTCACCTCGCGAAGTATAGATGTATATTGTGCAGTTGGGCGGAAGATGAATGAAAGAGATCTTTCTTGTCCCGCGGCCGCTGTTTATTCCGGGCGGCAGTGGCTGTTCCTGTGTCGTCGCCGCGACGTACGGATTCGGCACCACCCGTATGTTGCCAAGCTCTGAGCTTGCCAGCTTCTTATCGATCGTCGCCGCCTTTGTCTGAATCTGGAAGACGTCGGAACTGTTGAATGGCTTCGTAGTGAAGAGTGAAAGCGTGTCGCCAAATGTGGGCATGTGGTAAGTTGAGTCGTTGCCGTTGAATGTATAATACCACGTGACTACGGTGGTATCTGCTCCCGCTTTGGTCTTCAAATTCTGGAGCAGAACGATCTGCGAATTCGGGACGACGTACCCGGTCGGCCTGACCTTAGACGGGAACGGAACAAACATGAAGCCTACCCGCGCGTGCGTGTGCGCATCGTAGACCCTAAAGTTGACGGGGATGGCCGGAATAGCCTGAACTCCCCCGGCCGACTTGTGCAGCGAGAACTGCGTCGATGAGTCGACCAGTGTCGAATCGAACACGATCAGGTAGTCCCTCGGATAGGCAATGCCGACATCCGTGAACCCGCTTTGCAGAGGGAAGGACACAGGCCCCTTGAACCTGAGATTGGAGAGGGCGTATGTCCTGTTCCATCCCGAAAGAGTGTCTATGGGGCCGACACCCCACGAGTTATTAACAGTGAGAAACATCCCGCTGAAGACATAATTGTCAAAATCGCCTATCGTTTCGTTCGGGACAATAGGAGCCCTCAGCAGCGTGTCAGGCGATGTGGAGTCGCTGTAATCGATAACAATATAATTCTTGGTGACGGGGACAAAGTTTACTATCGAATCTCCGAACGCGACACGGAATTTCTTGTCCGGCACCAGGCTGGGTTTGAGGACGTTCAGATAGACTTGTCCCGTGCCGAAAGTGCTTGTTCCGGGCGCCCGCAAGAGCATGTTAGGCACGTCCGGGCCGACATAGCCGGCAGTGGGAGCCTGCGGGACGACGTAGGCGACGTTGATGTCGGGATGAGCGACACCTTGGGCGTCTACCGTCACAAACTTCGGCGTTTCAGCGGGATAGACGTTGTTCGGCGCGTCGCCTTTCGTGTACGCAGTGACGGCGAAGTAATACCCCTGCCCGTTCTGGAGACCGCTGTCGACGTAGGTGTGAACAAGGCCTATGTCGTTGCCGAGATAGAATTTCGGGAGCGCAGCCAGCGCCTGGGTCTGCGGCAGGAAGTAGCCGCGGATATTGTCCACCAAATCATAGGTCGCTATTGCCTGGCCGGCTCCTTCGGTAAAGCCCGGGTCGGTCGACCTGTAAATCTTGTAGCCCTCGAACGTGTGCTGCTTCGACGTATCCTGTATGGTGTTATCGACAAAACTCTCCGCGATGTTGTTCCACAACAACGTCACCTTCTTGTCGCCGGCGACAGCAGTAAGTGTGGGCTTGTAGGGAGGCTTCGTGAAGTTGTAGTTGTTGTCGTATATCTGCTGTACGATCTGCTTATTGTCGAAAATCGCCGAGCTGTCCGCGCCGAACACGAGCGCCATCGAGAATCTCTCCGTGTGCTGTGAAGGCATCGGGAAGTAGCCGGATGCGAAAATGAAATCTCCGTCCATAGGAGTCTGCGGTATGACATCGAAGTAGCCCGGCACCATTCTGTTCCACAGGATCTCGCTCTTGCTCATGTCCGGAGAGTCAGGCTGGTTGAAGAAATTGAAACTTGTCAGTCCCAGCTGATCAGATTCGTTGACATCAGTCCTGTCGAAGTGGGGTTCTCCCGCGGTGGGCATCCCGTCGCCTTCGCCGAAATCGTGTGTATTAGGCACGCCGTCAGCGCCGACGTCGTCAAACTGCTGGTTCCAGTTGCCGTTCTCGTCGCCCGACCAGTGAGCTTTCATGATCCCCGGATATTTTCCCGTGTTGGGATCACGCGCTTGTGTGTAATCGGGCACCCAGCTTGAAACCATCTGACCGGGTCCGCTGTCGCGGGCTTCATCAACCATCGTATTGTCGGTCCCCGTACCTGTCATGTAATTGATGTACGCGAGCGGCCTGAGGTCCTCCTTTATGGTGTTGCCCTGACTGTCCTTGAACAACCTCTCATAGTGTAGGTCATGATTCTCATCTATCAGACCATTCAAATTGTCATCGTAACCGTTGTTCGGTACTTCAGTAAGAGTCTCGCCGTTATAAATCCTGTACGGCACTCCCTGCGAATATACAGTCACGGTATCTGTCGAACTCTTCAAAAGCGTGTCGAGGTCAACGACTTTTCTCTCGTACTGAATGACCTGGAAAGGACTCTCCGTGCCGGCGCTGATCGTCACCGGAGTCAGGTTAATAAGCACGATCTGGTTGCTAGGCCAGTTCGGGTTGTTCCCCTGGCTCGTCCTGCTTAGAGTCCGCGTCGCGGCGTAACTGTTCGTCGCCGAATTGAAAGTGAAATCGCTGCTGGAAAAAGCAGGGGCGTTCGGATCCACGCTGCTGTTATTATTGTCTATAGCATCGTATTGATTACCCGGGCTCTCCAGGTACGCGTAGCCGGCGTAGCCTATGTTCGTCCTGACCCCGGGGAGGACTTGCGTCAGCGGGATGAAGCCCGGCTGATACATGTTGTCGTCAGCCTGCCATGTGTAAGTCAGATTGTTGTTCAGATCGAAGTACGCGAGGTTG
This sequence comes from uncultured Bacteroidota bacterium, assembly GCA_963806435.1. GTDB lineage: Bacteria > Bacteroidota > Ignavibacteria > Kryptoniales > JAKASW01 > JAKASW01. Next base: position 28,967 of record CAWEBD010000036.1, on the reverse strand, counting down.
TCTTTGCAAATGTTTCCGAGCGTTCCGATCGCGTTGTCGTATCCGCCGACGCACCCTCCGATAATCAGACCGAAGTCGGCCTTATCGTAGTTGGTCGTCCCGATGTTCGTGATATCATAAAGCCAGAACAGAACGTCCTGCGCCTGGATCTGCGACCATTGCAGACCGCGGACCGCCACGACAAGCCCCATACCATTTCTGGTCGTGTCCGTCGAGTCGGGATGGAACAGATAATTCGTACGCTGCTGGACGCTGTTGTCCTGCGCGTCGTCCATCACGAAGTAGCTTTCCTGGTCGGCGTTGAAGACTCCTTTGCCGAAGTAGCCGTCCCACAATGCCTTGCCTGTCGCGGGGTCCACCCAGTCGGGATGATCCGGCCAGATGGTAGGCCACGTGCTCGGAATTTGGCTCATTGCCACCGTGTCCTGGTTCAAATTCACATAGCCCTGTTCGGGCGCGAATCCCTGGAAATGTCCGTCGGTCGGATCGATCTTCGCGCTCTGTCCGTTCCTCGGGCCGGGAGAAATAGTGACCGAGTGGAGTGTGTCAGGCTTTCCGTCACCGGTATAGTCCCTGATAGGAAGCTGAATACCGATCAGCGGAGTGACGTCTCCTATGTAGCTGTCCTGGGTCGCCGGAAACGGCCAATAACCGCGGAGGTCGTTCGCGTTGGTTCCGGAGATCGAGCCGTTGTTTCTGAAGGAGATGGCAATCCTGTTGCCGTTGTGCACTCCGAAGCGAGTATATAGCGCGTTGCCCCTGTGAGTCTTCGCGTAATTGACGAACTGACTCGTTTGCCCGAAGGCAACTCCGCAGACTGCAAAGACGAGAAAAGCGATAGAAAGTCTTCTCATAATCAACCTTTTGCTTTAGAAGGAAATTGTGGTTCCAAGTTCGATCCTGCGAGGTTCGGAATAGTAATATGGCCGCGTGTACCAGTCCTGAACCGTGGCGATCCGCTGCGAGGGATTTGTTGAAAGGAGATCCTCCTCAGCCAGGGATACGTCCGGTAAACCTGTATCGGTGTAAACATTGAGCGCGTTCTTCGTATCAAGGAGATTGTGGATGCGTACGAACACCATGACCGACGATTTCTCACTCAGCCGGAATTCCTTGTATATGCGCGCGTCGAGATTGTACGTTGCGGGCTTGAGAGCTGAATTGTAAACCAGCTGACCGACGTTCGAAAGAGCCTGCGGGGTATACGGGGTGCCGCTTCCAAACTGGAACACGAAGCTCGCTCCCCAATCCGCCGCATTGGCGTAAGTCAGCGTGGCATTGACCGTGTGCCTCTGGTCCCAGTCGAGAGGTATCAGTTGAGTCTCGGGAAGGACACCGCTGTTTCGAAGGTTGAAAGCCGAGTTCGGATCGGATGCGTCGCCCTTCGCGACTTGAAAAGTGTAGTCAACCGTTGCCGCCCAGGAGTTCGACAACCGCTTATCCAGCGAGACAACAATTCCTTTAATGAAACCGAAATCCGTGTTCACGTACTTGCTGTACTGGGCGGCCCCGCCATACACGTATTCTATTTCATTCAGCGTTCCTGAGAGGTTGCGGATGTCATTGAAGAATCCCGTTATGTCTATCGATATATCGTCGGTGAGCTGCTGTTGCAATCCTAGTTCGCCCTTTGTCGTCTCTTCGGGGTTCAGATTGGGATTCCCGATAATTCCAAGATTCGTGCTCCCTGCCATCTGCAACTTGTAGCCCGGGCTTTGATACAGCTGGTCGAACGAAGGCATCTGGAAAAACAAACCGTACGAAAAGTGAAGTATTCCCCGGTCACTTACCGGAAATGACACACCGAGCCTCGGACTGAACTGGTATTTGTTCGTCGCATTCTTGTACCAGAAAGCCATCCTTCTCTGTACCGCGATGGTGTGCTGGTTGGCCGCAGTGATGTTCCCGCCGATTGGAGCGACCACGCTGTCCTGGTACTTAGACTCAAGCGGTATATAGACGTTCGGATCGGAGGGAATCGCCATGACTTGCCCGTCGGGATGGAACCAGTCGAAACGCACGCCGAAGTTAACGATGAGAGACTTGTACTCCATCTTGTCCTGGACGTATGCGGAGAACTGAGTGGGCTTGTGGAAATACATCAGGTTGTTCGGTGACTCGGTTCCCGGGATCACGACCGGACCCTGGAGAAATGGACCCCCGTTGGCGACCGGGTCACGGTTGATATCGACCTGGGACATCTGAAGATTAATATTATGTAGGAACAGTTGGTACTGGGTAAACATCACTCCAGCTTTGATCATGTGGTTGTCGGTCACCTGGCTCGTTATGTCAAACTTGGCGATGTAGGTGTTCGTGTTGCGGATGTTGTTGGCCATGTTCATGCCGCCAGTGTAGAAAGTCCCTTCGGGTGCCTGGAGAAGCCCGGTATGCACGTACTTCTGGTTGAAGGGATCCTGACGGGTGAAGAGGTCCGACAGAGAAAAGGGATTCTGGTCGACATACTCCCTGAAATCGTGAAAATAATACGAGAGCCCGACGGTGTAGTACGTCCTGGAGCTCAGCGTGTGGGTGATATTGATTGTGTTCAAATATCCTTTGGTGAAATTGCTCAAGGTTCCGTCGGGATCATATTTGTACTGGAATTCGCTTTCTCCAGAAGTGGAATAGTCCTTCCCTCGGCTGTTGTCGAGTATATAGTCGTACGAGATTTGTAATTCAGGAAATGGCTTGTAGGTCAATTTCCCCTGCATGTACGCCTCCCAATACGGAGCCATCGGGACAAGCTGGTTGTTGCCGGTCTGCTGTATAATCCAGTTCGCCGGATTGGCATCACGAGCGTTCGTGATATCGTACGTATTGAACTTCCTTATGCCGTAATAGTAGCCGTTATTATGATAGTACCTGGCGTCGGCGTAGAAGAATAGTTTGTCCTTGACTATGGGTCCGTCGAGAGAGCCCTCGAGCCAATTATCGCTTAGAGGATTAATAGTCTGTAATCCTGTAAATATATTGGAATGGGAGGTCACATAGCCGCCTGTGTAGGCAGTAATGCTTCCCTTGAACTGATCTCCGCCGCTCTTGGTGGCGATGTTAACTATGCCGCTCATCGCCTGTCCATACTCGGCATTGAACGCGCCGGTAACGAGCTGCATTTCCTGTATCGAATTCGTGTTCACACTTATCACGGCGTCACCGTTATATGCGTCCGAAACAGGGACACCGTCGATCATATAGGAGACTTCACCGCTCCTGCCGCCTCTGAAGTGCCCTGAGACAACGCCGGCCTGCAAGTTCAAAACGTCCTGGACGTTTGTGACCGGCAACGACTGTATTGCTTTGCTGTCAACTACTGCGGTTGTAGCCGTCATGTCCTTCTGAACCATCGGGCGCTGTGCGGTTACGACAACGGCTTCAGTCGTTACGGCTGACTCGGAAAGGGCAAAATTAACATCCGTGGTCAAGTCTATCGAGACGCGGTTGTCTTTTATTTCCATCGGCCTGTAGCCGACCGTTGTGGCCCGCAGCGTGTAGGAGCCGGGCGGGACGTTTAGAATGACGAACCTGCCGTCGAGATCGGTCGACGCACCCATCGATGTTCCGACTACCAGGACACTGGCACCGACCAACGGCTCCTTTGTTGTCGCGTCCGTGACGGCGCCGGCCAGCTTCCCGGTGTCTCCGGCAAATGCTTTAAGTGACAGTAGAAAAATGAAAAGTAAACTGGTAACTCTTCGCATGCTTTACCTCAGTTTTGATTTCTCGTGAGAGCGCCACAGCTCTCTCTTACTATAAGCGTCGGCGAGAACGTTGTATGGAGGATTTCCATCCCCGGGTTCGACATCCTTGCCACCAGCCGTTCTATAGCAAGGACTCCCATCTGAAACATAGGCTGGCGCATCGTTGTCAGCCTGATATGGCGTGCGAGTTCTATGTCGTCGAATCCGACTAGTGCGACATCTTCCGGTACCCTGAAGCCGTTTTCCGTGAGGGCCGCGATGGCCCCCATGGCCTGAATATCGGAGGAGACGAAAAATGCTTTAGGCATTTCTGAGCCCATCTTCACGAATTCCATCATCGCCTCGTAACCGGCATCGCGGTTGAAACCGTCCTGCTTGCTGTTCGTTCCGGTCCTAACAAGCTGATCGGTGTATGGCATCCCGTGTCTCTCGAGAGCCCGGCGATATCCCTGGAGGCGTTCAAGAGCCGGGGCGCTGACCGGCTGGGCGTCGATCATGCCGACGGTACGGTGGCCGAGCTCAATAAGGTGGGTTGTGGCTGCGTAAGCGCCCTCGGCGTTCGCGACCGATATAGAATCGAACTCGGGTGAAATTGTATCTACCAGTCCGATGGGAAGATTGGTCTCCTTCAGCCTGGCGAGTACCTTTTCCGGCACTTTCATCGAAAAGAAAAGCATGCCGTCGACCTTTCCCCGCTGAAGGGCCCTTGCGGTGTACCCTTCCACCTGATCGGCTCTCTCGACCCCGTAGAGGACAAGGTCGTATCCGAGCTCTGATATCCTGTCCTGGACACCGCGAAGAACTTCTATGAAGAAGTAGTTTGTGAAGAAGGGGATTACTGCCGATATAGTTTCAGACTGGCGGCGAGCAAGTCGCTGCGCGTAGGTGTGGGGCTGGTAGTTCAGACGTTTTGCGACCTCGATAACCTTCTTGCGGGTCTCGGGGGTAACACTGGGATGGTCGTTCAATACCCTTGAGATGGTACCGATTCCAACTCCAGCTTCTCTCGCAATGTCGTAAATTGTAACCTTTTTCGCCATGACCTCACTTTTCTTGGAAGGGCTTCCAAAGCTGCACAAAATAAATCACTCTGTCAAGCCCTATTTTTGCCCCTTTGAAGAATTTGATGGAAACCCTTCCGTAGAACGTGAAATTCTTGGAAATTCCAACTTTCCCCGCCCCTAAACCTTACTACCCCCCTGACCAGGTTTGCGCTAACATAAAGTTGGCCGGACGAACCCGACCTTGGGCTCACTTCAACAGGACCATCTCGCGCGTCTTGCGGAAAGACCCTGCGGTCAAGACACACAAGTAAACTCCACTCGTCAACCCTCTTCCGTCGAAAACGGCGGTGTGCGACCCGGCACTTTCCTCTCCATTCACGAGCGTGGCCACTTCCCTCCCAAGGACGTCGTAGATCCTGAGCCTGACGAGGCTCCTGGCCGCCAGTCCATAGCTTACGGTCGTCGAGGGGTTGAAAGGGTTGGGGAAATTCTGGTTCAGCTCATAACCGGACGGGCCGCCGGAACTCTTCCTTGTCCCGGTTACACCCAGGCTGTCGATCTCCAGCGAGCAGGAGCTGTCCGTATTGGCGTCGATCTTGACATAAAGCACGCCGGAGACACCGTCGTAGAAGAATCCGGTGGATGAAGACGTTAGAGAATCAGGGTTGGTCTTGTTCACGAGAGGAGTTCCATGGAAAAGAATCCTGACCGGTTCGTGAGATACCTTATGAATCTCGCAAATGTACGTTCGCCTGGCCGGCTTTCCATCATAGCTCCCCACGGAAGCGCCGATGGAAACTTCCATGCTCCCCGACCCACCGCTTTGAGTCATGCTTTCACTGAACGCCGTCTCCGAGAACGCGCCGGCCTGATACGCCAGCGATTCTCCGTCGTCCTCGTATAAAGTAAACGTCGACTGCACGCCCGGATCAGGATATATACCCAGGTAAAGAGTGTCAGCCGGATATTGGCCGGTATATTCTCTCACAGGCTGCATCGGGATGATACTCCCGGCTTTTATAAGAAGCGGGACCTCGTCGAGCGGAGCAGGCACAGTAACAGTTCCCCCGCCGCTGTACACTTTGTCATCCCAATAGCTCACCCATTTCCCCGCAGGAAGGTAGAATGTATTGCTCGTCTGTCCCGACTGGACCACCGGAGCCACAAGAAGATTATCTCCCCACATATATGCGGCAGTCTCGTCGGTCACGTTCGGATCGTCAGGGTACTCGACAAAGAGCGGTCTTGCCAGGGGCATCCCGGTTTCGTAAGCCTCGTGCGCCATCGTGTAGTTGTACGGCATAAGAGAATAGCGGAGCCGGATTATGTTTCTGACGATCCCTTCCGTCGACGGGCTGATCGAATTGAATGCCCAGGGTTCCGTCCCGCCAAGTCCGTCGTATCCGTGAGCGCGCATTACCGGGCAGAACGCGCCGAACTCCATCCATCTCGTGTACAGTTCCGGAGTGGTCGGCTGATTGCCTGTAAACCCGCCGATGTCCGAGTTATGATAAGCGATCCCGGACATCCCCATGTTCAGGAGAAGCGGCAGCTGCACTGCCAGTCCGGCGAAAGTCTTCGCGACGTCGCCCGACCATGTTACGGCACCGAATCTCTGAATGCCTGCATATCCGGACCGAGTGAGGTTAAACATTCGTCTGTCCGGGAAAGACTGATTGAAGCCGTTGAAAAGAGTCTCCGCCCACAGGAAGTCGTAGATGTTGTGAACCTGTATATCGGGACCCATTTGAAATTCCATCCCAAGTGAATCCCGCTCGGGTTCGCCGAGGTCCGTCCACAGACCGCTTACGCCGGTTTGAAAAATGTGTTGGTATTTGCTCCACCACCAACTCTGTGCCGCCGGGTTCGTGATGTCGAGAAGCCCGGCATTGCAGCCACATGACCACCATTTGTTCAGGATATAACTCTGACCGTTTGAATTCTCCGCCAGATAGCCGTTCTGATCGGCTATCGCGAAATTTGTGGAGCTCTGCACGATATACGGCTCCGTGATCACAATTGTTTTGAAACCCTGGGAGAGGAATTGCGATGTAATTTGAGCCGGGTTCGGCCAGTCGGTGAGATTCCAGTCGAGGTCTCCCATATTCTGAAACCAGTACAGGTCGAGTATGATCGCGTCGGCCGGGATCAAGTCCGCGCGAAACCTCTGTATCGTTTGCTCGGCATCCTCGTAATTGCGGTATCCGAATTTTGACTGTATGTATCCATACGCCCATTTCGGCAGGAGCGGTGCTCTTCCGGTCAGCCAGGTATAGTCTGACAATATCCCGCCGTAAGTCGGATCATATATGAAGTAATATGAAAGCTCGCCGCCAAGGGCACTGTAAGCCAGGACGTTCGGATTGGAACTCCCGATATCGAAATGGCCCTTGAACGTATTGTCAAAATAAATACCGTAATGGTTAGATGAGACGACGAAAGGAATATTGATGTTCATCGTCGGCGGAATTCCCCCGTTCGGATACCCGCCATGCTGTTCGTTATAACTGTCAAAAGCCAGTCCTCGCAAATTCAGGCTCAGCCCCCGCTCGCCCGTCCCGTAGAAACACTCGCCCGGCCGGATCGTAAAATTCGCAGAGCGTTCAGACTGGTTGGACCCGAGTCCACCCGAGGCAGGTTCGCTGAGAAGGAGTTGACTCCCCGAATCGTAGAAACTGAGGCGAAGCGGGAATTTGCCGCAAACAATGCGCAGCGCGGAAGTGGTCACAGAAAGACTCGAATCACCATCCGCGACGGAGACACCGACATGCTGTGCGGAATCCGGAAGGATCACAAGAGACCTCTGGAATGTTGTCGACAAGCCGGGAAGATAATCGACCCGCAACAAATTCGGCTTGTAGAAGATCAGCCTGATTGCGGCACTTCCGGCATTGATGGTGACCTCGTTCCCGGCAGCCGTGTACGACGTTACGTTTCCCAAATATGTTTGGGCGAAGGCGCTGACCGAAACAAGCAGGATGATCGCAATGATAAAAGACTTAAACTGAATTCTCTTCGGGGTCATTAGAGTTTCTCCGGATTGATTTCGGAATTTCGCACGGAAGGAGGACTTTCGGCGGATATGGATGATCCAGTCAATTTCTGAAACACAGAAACCGAGCGAGTACGGAGTTCTCATTTGTTTCGCCGGTTCATGAGAATTCTTCTTCCCAAAACCATCCAAAGATAGTGATCGCTATCGCAGTGCGCAATTAACACAAGAGGAATATCAGGCGGGAGTTAAACCGGCGGATCGGTATGTGACGCACTTACCGAACTCCGCCATATATATAGCACTTCCGGCGGCAGCCAGTCGATCATTCCGTGCACACGAGAGTTTGATCCAAACCGGCGCCGGGTTGTCAGTTCCTATTTCTTCCCGCTCTCTTTAAGCATGGTCTCCAGGTCGATCTCGTCTTTCATATGCCGCAGATTCTTCGACATGTCCCACCACCCATGCTTGAATGCCTCGTAGTCGGGAGCTCCGGTCATCGCCGCGGAGTAGCGCATCGTGTTGGCGAAGAACAACCAATGCTCGACCCACATCTTCTCGATGGCTTCGTCGAACGGATTCGATTTGTCTTCAATTCCTCCTGCCCAGGCCTTCGCGACGAGTTGCGTGGCGGTCTTCGTCATCATATCCGTCTCATGAATGACCGTGTCGAGATGAGCGAAGTGCCCGGTGGTCCAGGGAGTGCTGTGACATGACTGGCAGATCGATTCCATGCTCGCAAGCCTCGTGGACTGCTCCAGCGAATCGATTAGATAAGCCGAAGCCATTCCTCCCGCAAAAGTCGTGGGGAGCGGCAGGCCGTCCGCGTTCCTGATGATCGTGGTGTTTCCCGATTTCGGCTGAGGATGCGAGTAAATCAGTCCGAAAAGCCTTACCCAGAGCCGCGAGCCGAAATCATGTGTCCTCTGGGCTATAACTGAGCCGTCCGGGGACACGAGGAGAGAATTGTGACAAGTCGCGCATGTTGGCGCCTGGAAATCTTTTCCGACAACCCAGGGCACGTCTTCCATGTTCCAACCGTTACCTTTCGACAGGAATATGTTCCCATGTTTGCTCTCTCTGTACACATCCCAGGCGGGAACGTCCGGTTCGAGATGGCATTGCGCGCAAGTGTAAGGTTCTCTCGCGATCTTGATGGAAAAACTGTGGCGCGTATGGCATGAAGTGCACGACCCCTTGCTCCCGTCGGGGTTGATCCTCCCGACACCCTGGTTCGGCCAGTTAGTGAGCTTCGGGACAACGACCTCGCCGATCTGATTGTGCACGGTATCCATCCCCGCCACCTGAACGACCGTCCCGTGACACCCCAGGCACGACTCATTGAGGGCCGTTTCGCTCGGAGGTTCGGATACGATCTTGTCTCCGTCTAGTTTCTTCACTCCGTCGATCGTCGACACTAGCTCGTGGTAAACGGGATTTTCCATCAGGTTAGCGTAAGCGTTCGCCTTCTTGCTTCCCTCATACTGAGAAACCTCGGTGGGATGACAGGTGGCACAATCGGCCGGGGTAACGATGACGTTTATACGGTACCCGAAATGGTCGAAGCTGTCTTTATGCTTATCCGTGTTTTGAGAATGGCATTCGTAGCAGCCGACGACATGATTCCGCAGTTCAGCCGGAGGATTGTCCGCGGAAATTCTCCTCTGCAATGCCGGCTTCATCAAGGCTTCCCCGACCGTCACCTGTGAGTGCCTGCTCGTTTCCCAGTCTTTGACAATGCCGGGAGTCACCCCCGAATGACAGTCGATGCAGTCCTGAGTCTGGGAGCTTTTCGAGTCCGCCTGAGTCCCGATCACCGCTCCAATAGCCACATCATACGAAGTTGCGAATCCAAAGAACGCAACAACTATCCATGCCTTCACAAGGTATCGTGCCCATGGAAGAGAAAACGCCGACCAGAACGTTGTCATTTCAATACCTCCTGAATCCATTTGTACGCACTGACATTTGCGATGTAAATCCCAGATGACATCGAAGTCAATTATGACGCCGGGCGGGTGTTCAAAACCAGCACCAAGGTAGCGGACGGCACGCCAGCCAATTCAGGAAAATGGCATACTATTCCTCATGGAGGCATTTTGGAATCAACGGTTTAGCCCCTCGGAAGGCCTCCTGGTCAGGAAGGGTGAGGTTCCATGTGATGGTTCATAAAAAAAGGCTGCCTCGTTATAACGCTGAGGCAGCCTTAAAAGAATCCGGCCTATTGCGATACTCACGGCCGCGCTTTATACCCTGCGAGGAGTTACTTCGTTTTCTCCAAGGCTTTGATCTGTGCCGGCGTGTACCCAAGCGCTTTGAAATCCATTACGCCGTTCTTCGTGTGGCACGAATTGCAGGAGAGTCCGGTTTTCTTTATACCGTGGTTAACGGATATATAAGAGGTACCTGGTACCTCCATTGCCATCCACTCGCCGCTCCACTTTAGTCCCATCGCCTCGAAAGGTTTCATGCCGGCATCTATTGCTGCTTTGACGCTGCCGGTTTTGTTATAGACCTCTCGGTTCGGTGCGAGGAGAAGCGGGAAATTTGCCATCTCTGGATTATTCTTAAGGAATGCCATTCTCGGCGCCTGCCACATCTTAAGCTTCTTGTCGAACAACATAACCTGGGTCAGGCCGCGTGCGGGGAAAATCTTGGCGCCGTCGGCCTTGATGTTCGCGGTCTCAAATGCCATCCAGCTTTGCGCGTCCTTGTTGCCCTTCTTGTTGGCAATTCTCCAGATGTAGGATGGGTGGCTCTTTACGATCGTGTCGGTGGGTACATAGATCCCATGGATCGATGGAATTTTGTCGAACTTCGAAAGCGCGCTGTACATCCCGTGTATGTCGTCCTTCTGAGGCTTGCCCCAGTTTTCGTAGGCGATTCCACTGACCCGGGTAATATGGCAGGTCTGGCATGCCAGCTTCCGGGTGTGCTCGTTCAAAGCCTCGGCGTTCTTACCGTGATGCGGCGCGTCACCATGACAGTTGCCGCAGGTAACCGCAACATCGGGAAGGTCGTTCGCCACCATGTCGGACTCATACTGCCCCTTCGCGATCTTGTGGTGCTCGGTGATATGACACGTCACACAACTGATTCCTGCCGCAGCGTGGACGTCGTTCTGGGGTGTGTACGGTGTGCCTCTCTTGTAATCATCAGAGAAAGCATGCTCATGGCATCTAAGACAAGCCTGGTTGGTCGGCGTCTTCGTGATGCTCAGCGCTGCCTTCATGGACATATCTTCTCCCCAATGAACGCCCATCGAGTCTTTCACGAGCGTCGCGCGTTTCTGCCAATCGTAGTCTTTGGCGTGGCAGACCAGACAGTCAACGGTGTTCTTCTCCGCGTCCGTCGGCGAAGCACCGGGCATTGGCGCCTGAGAGAGAGAGCCGATGTGGCACACTCCGCATCCGGCTGCCTGGACAGTGGCTTTGCCGTTAGTGGAGGCGGTCCAATTTGACGGGGAAGTCGAGCCCGCGAGTGCGCATTCCCTGTTCGCCATTCCCCACCATGTGCTGTCCGGAAGGCCCTGGACATTTCTAACAGGAGATGACAGTGTCCAGTGGGCCGTGTGGACAATTTCGTCGAGCGCGTCCTGGTGACACATCGCGCAGGTTTGCGCGCCCTGATAACCGTTTTCCTGGATAACATCGTTGCCGGGGTGAACCCATTTGTGAAGCAGCCCGGAGCTCTGCTGTGCGGATGCATACCCGCTGAACAAAAATGTGATTCCGAAAATTAAGGTGCTGATTTTCATTCGTTTAATGATCCTTTCTAAATGGTGCTTTTCGTGAACACTTCACAGTTGCTGTTTATACAGGAAACATGCCGTGATCGGGAGCGAAATATTATCCTTTTTGAAGAGCGGAGCTATCAGTGAGGAATTTTGCTCGGTGTAGATTGCGGTTTATTTACTCTGTGGGATATCCCAACAGACAAGGAAGGAGGGCCGGAAATCCGTGCAAATCCCCCCTCGACCTCACCCAATGGGATCGTATACTGTGACATCGAGGACCGATAGATTAACAGCCGGCCCAACGAGTGGAACAAGTACCGAAACCGTGCTAATTTCTCTCGCGACTAAGATGGGAGAAGGACTTATGCGGTACTTGGCAGTCAGGGCGAATGAACTCATCGGTGGGGCTGTTCTCATTTTGGCAATTTGCCTCTTGTTCAGCTCGAACGCGGCGGGTCAACCTACACTCACAAAAATTGCGGACTTGAACTTCGCGACCGTCGTTTCCGGGGGAGGTGTATACACGGTTTCGTTGGGCGGCGCTTCGGAAGGTAAGGTCTCCATCAGTGGGACAAACCGAAGGGTCTACGTGACTCTCACTCCACCGGCGAACCTGACAAACGGGGGCAACAGCATACCTTACACATGGGCGGCGGCGTATAACAACACCGCCGACAACCCGGCCACGGCGACGACCTTCGCGTCGACGACGGCAAACTTTATACTGAACGTGAGAGTGGGCACAAGTTACTATGCGTATATTTATCTATACGGATCGCTCAACCTTTCGTCGGTGAAACCCGCTGGTACTTACAGCGGGAATTTCGCCGTAAGGGCATCTTATAACGCGGGCGGCAACCCCAGCCGCAGCGTCACGGCTTTGGTCAACTCAACGGTCATCCAGGGGCTTACGATCAGCGCGAGCGGCTCCCTCAATTATGGGACTGTCGTTGCGGGGACGATACCGAACGTAATCAGCCCTCAGACAAGCGGGAGTGCAGTGTCGATAGTAGCGACCGGAAATGGGGGACAGGCAGTGACGGTAACATATCCAGCGTCCGCCGTCCTCTATTCAGGCCTCAACTCCGTCACGTTTGTCCCGAATCTTTCGGGTTACCCGTCGAACAACCAGCCCAGCTCGACATCTATAGCGAGCGGCAGCTCTGTTAACCTCTCCGGTACCACCGGTAGCGCCGGCTACTACTATTTTTGGCTCGGCGGATCGTTAAACGCAATTCCACCCGGGCTTGCCGCGGGGAATTACAGCGGCACATTTACATTATCCGCTACATACTGAACCGAAAGACAACACTCCAAACTCTGATTAAGTACCCCCGGCGCAATACACGTCAAGACCGGGTGGTGACTCATTCAGGTTTCACGCAGGGATCGCTGAGAAAGAAAACCGCAGAGAACGCAAAGGGATTCTACCCTTATCTCCGCGGCCTCTGCGTGAAATATTTTGCCGAATATTCAAACCGAGTTACTACCTAAGACTGGAGACCGACCAAGTTGCGAGGGATTTGGCTCCCCCGCAACCCGAGTCTCAAACTCTATCTCATTCCCCCACGGGCCCAGAGGGGTCTCCCGGAATCGTCACGCAGAGTGATCGTGTTATCCCCGTCCTTCACCTTCGCGGCAAGTATAACATCCGTCCCGTTGAACTGAACTTTCGATCCGGTGACTTCGACCGTGTCGCCAGCTTTGAACGAGATCTTCTGTTCGTCGAGATAGAACGACGGTCCCACATTCACCGCGATCGTCCCGCTGGAATCCTTAACTGTCAACTGGATCATGTGAATGTTACCGCTGCGCCCGGTGAGAGTGTCCACGCTCTGAATTGTCCCCGAGATTGTCGTGACCGTCGATTGGTCGTAGAACGCGCGGCCTTGCCCCCTGCCCTGGCTGAATGCAGTGCCCGCTATCATCAGCACCGCGGAAAACACCAAAAGAGTTTTCATACCTTGTGCTCCCATTTCGTTTTAATTTGACTCACGCAATTTGTCCGAGGGCCGGCATATCACGCCCTCTTTCCTTGCTTTTTCTTAGATGCACAAACTTTGAAAAGGGTTATATCGACAGGTGCGGCATGGGCCTCATTTTCCCAAAAAGCGGGCCAATTCCTCCGTCGTGATAATCGGCATTAAGTTCTTCATATTCTCGAGGGAGCGGGAGTGCGACTCCTTGTCGCGAGATGAAACCGCGTCTGAGACGACTACCGGGAAAAATCCCCTGTTTCCTGCATCGCGTGCGCTCGACTCGATCCCGATTTCAGTAGATATTCCGGTGAACACGATCGTGGAAATGCCTGCGTTTCTCGTGAGGAGCTCGAAATTTGTCCCGACGAAAATACTGGCGGTATTCTTGTTGATCACTATGTCGTCTTGTTCCGGAGAGATGACCAGATCGAACGCGCCGGGACCTGGATTATATCCTTTGGGCCTGCTTCTCATCATATACTTTCTCGCCGGCGACTCAAACCTTTCGGGGAGCGGCGTGATCTTCGTGAAAATGACCGGGATACTTTTCTCTCTGGCAGCGGCGGCCAGCTTCCGTACGTTATTCAGGAACTCTTCCCTGTTGAAGATGGCGTCCACTAGCATTTTCTGAATGTCCCAGAGAACCAGTGCCGTCTTGTTCGGCTGTAAAAATTGAGCGATTTCATCGATGTTGATCATAAGTCATGTCCTTCTCAATTGAAATTATTCTTTGTGAATTAGACGGGGGGCATGCGATGAAGTAACACGGCTCCCATATATAATGAAAAGAGCGGGCTCAGTGGTTGAAGACCCGCTCTTGATGACTTCCTGTCTATGTGGAATCGCGGGAAAAGTCGGCCCGCTTAATTCGCTTTAACGTCTCCCGGACCTGTCGTCCTGCCGGCGGCGCCACCGGTTCTTCCATGGGTTTGCCTCCGACTTACGCGGCTTCTCCTCATGAACTGCCTGGGTCGGCTGGTGGGTACGTACCTTGATTTCCCCCGATTCTTTCAGAGTTATCTCACCCCGGTATTTGAAAAGGATCTGCTGGAAGAACTTCCTCTCCTCTTCAGTAGCGACGAGCGAAACAGCCTCACCTTTCTGTCCGGCGCGGGCAGTCCTGCCCACACGGTGCGTGTACGATTCGACATCCTTGGGAATTTCGTAATTGTACACATGAGAGACATCATCGATGTGGAGCCCGCGGGCGGCTACGTCTGTCGCGACGAGGACGGTAAACTTCTCCTTGCGAAAATCGTCCGTGACTTTTTCGCGCTGGGGCTGAGACATGTCGCCATTGAGGGCACGGGCGTGGATCCCAACACCGCTCAGCTTCTTCGCAACCTTCACGGTGATGTGCTTCCTGTTGCAGAAGATTATCGCCAGGTGACGTTCCTGTTCGAGCAGGTCCGCCAGCAAGTCGAGCTTTTTCTCCGGCGACACGCGGTAGTACGTCTGGCGCAGGAAAATTGGTTTCACCGTTGAGGCTAGTCTGACATTCTTGGGATTATGCAGGTATTTGCCGGCGAGCTTTTCGATTTCTTTCGAAACAGTCGCGCTGAAGAGCATCGTCTGGTGCTGCGGAGGAAGCTGGCGCGCTATGCGTTCAACGTCCTTTATAAAACCCATATCGAGCATGCGGTCCGCTTCGTCGCAGACGAAATACTTGATCGTGTTCAGATTCACCGCGTTTCGATTCATCAGATCGATGAGCCGGCCGGGAGTGGCGACTATGATGTTGGCCTGCCTCATTTTCGAGGCCTGTGTGTTTATCGATACCCCGCCATAAACCGGGACAATGCCGAGATGCTTGCCCGCCGAATATTTGACGAACTCTCCCGCTACCTGCACGGCGAGTTCCCTCGTCGGGACGAGAACCAGTGCCTTCAGGCCGTCGCGCCTTTGAAGTTGTTCTATGATCGGGATAGCAAAGCTTAGCGTCTTGCCCGATCCTGTTTCGGACTGTGTGAGCACGTCCTGTCCGTTCGCGATTGCCGGGATTATTTCTTCCTGGACCGGAGTCGCCACGGTAATTCCTTGTGCTTCGAGCAGGGCTGTAATTTGGCTGCTGAGCACAAAAGATTGTGATTTCATTAAAACCTTTCATAAATATATGTGATAAAATTGCTGGGAAAATTAGCTGCTGTGAAGGCGTTAGGGCTTTCGATTAGAAGACCAAATCCCGGCTTCTGAACACCGTCGCCCGAACTTCTATTTAGGTGGGGAGAAGATGTTTCTGTTACTGGTACAATATACTGTAATTCGTCGGATAGTTCCGCATGTTATTTTCTGCGGGAGGCAAAGGAGATCGCGTTGAGTATCCGTCATCGATTGGAGAGTCCCGGTTCGCAGGTTCGTTCAGGCCAGGCCGCACGCCCCGCCCGGCTCGCCCCTATCGTTTATTTAGATTCGATGAAGGACTTGCATCTTCAATAGCTGACTGGTCAAACCCTTTCACCGGGTCCATTGGATGATGGGAGACGGGTGAAAGAATCCGCACCCAATGAGCGCCGTTAGCGCCGTCTTCGATCCATCTTTCCAATTCCTGGAACGGAGGAGAACTTCCTCTCGTGTTTTTCGGATCTCGAATCGTGTCCTGCATTGTGAAATGACTCCTCTATATTTAGAAGGCTTCAACGCCTCTGTTGCCCAAATTTGATTGCATTCGCAAACTCCAGCGCCTGCCGTTCATCGCTGAACCAGTGAGACGAGACTCGCTTCTTGAACAACAGCGATTTTGTCCAACGTCTAACAATCCACACGGCGGGTTCGGAATCCCTGTGAAGCAGTTCGATGAAGCAGTCCCGGGCATTCGATATGATTATCTTTTTCATGATCGGTTTACCGAAGCCAGTCTCTGAGAGCACCGGCAATTTCCAGGTGTTGGCTCTGTAACCCCGAAATAAAATCCGCGGTGCGGGTATCGCTTAACTCATCACCGGCAGCGAAGTATTCATTGCCCGGCTCGCGGATCAGAAGCTCGTGGTCATCGAGCAGGGCTTGGATAATCTGATTTTGCCCGGTGAATTTCTCGTTGTGTCGCTTGAGTCGCGTGGCTTCCATGGAGTGGGCAAACGTAACCGGAGCGGGCTGGCCGAGCGCGCGGGCCCTCCGGGTTAGATCGAGAACGATAGCATCCAGAGACTTGCAGTGACCTGCGAATAACCTGCGCAGCTCGGTGATGTTTCTCCCGTTTATGTTCCGCCGCGCGTCCCTCGTCCTCACGCTGAGTACGTATTCGTCGATCAGCAATTGCCCGAGCAATGCGGCGGCTCCTGTAAGTTTCCTGTCGAGGACTTCTATTTTCAGTTCCATTTTGCTTTCTTTGTGTAAATAAGATTTACATTACAACTCGCGCCGTCAGGCGGTGTATTGATTATTCCGTCCGACGGCCAGGATTCATGCCCTACCTGGAGAATGCGTGAGATCCGTTCAATAAGCCGGAGCTCGAAGCTCATGCCCAATCGCGCCATTTAGACCGAGACAAATTCCTGCGTCTGAGAATTCCACCTTCTTTCCGCCACGTGAACAATCTAAGACGGAGCCATCTCCATCTCCGGGAATCATACAGGCGGTGGATATTTAACCACGCGATGCCGAGGAGTTCCTTATATTTTGCGGCGATGCCGGAAATCAATTCGTCCAGAGTTTTTCCCCTCTGATGCTTCTGCTCTCCGCCATTCAATTCCAACTTCATTTGTCAGTTTCCTTTTCACCATTTTATGTGTTCGGACAAAATGCCTGGGTACCGGGTCCGCCTAGCTCCCCACCACGGAAATGCTTCCCACGATCGTCTCGAGTGTCCCGTCTGTGTATTTGTAATTCCTGATCTCCAGACGGTTGTGCAATGCCAGTTTATTGAGGATATTCTGGATGTGGCTTTTGACCGTCCGGGCCGGGGCATGGACCTTCTCCCCGATTTCCTTATCACTCATGCCGTTCCCCAGGAGTCCAAAGACCTTTCTTTCAACGGCTGTCATACGCACGGGCTCCATCGTTTTTGGTTTCTTTCCTTTGATCGCGCTCTCCACGATCCGGGAGAAGAGCGACTCAGTAAGTGTGGGCGGAAGAACCTGGCCGCCCCCCGCGACCGTCCGTATTGTCATGAGAAAGTCCTCGAGCGTAGTGTCCTTGAGAATGAAACCCGACGCCCCCGCCTTTACGTATTGGATCACGTCTCCGTGCACGGGTGCCAGATCCATGACGACCACCTTCGCGAGGGGAAATTCCTTCTTCACGAGCCCGACAACGTGCAGGCTGTTCTGACTGCGCAGGTTCAAGTCCAGCAGGATCACATTCGGTTTCAACTGATGAAGCTTAAGGATAGTGTTGTCCGTGTCGCCGGACGTCGCGACTATCATGATATCCGCCCGGTTCCTGAGAATCGCAGTGAGTCCCTCCCTGAGGAGTCGATTCTTCTCGATGACCAACAATCTGATCTTTTTCATTCGGTACTCCAAGCATTAATGCATTGAATCAATAGTCAAATCAGGTGTGTCCCCTCCCAGGACCGCAACGTCAGGAAGGTGCAGTTACTTAAATTAACCGCATATTAAGGTATGGGCGGCCCGGGGTAGATTCAATCGTCCAAGGGGATGAGAACCGGATTAGCTCTCTAAAGCGGGGAATTACTCGTCTATCAGCGAAATGCTTTCCTCAGCCTTCATCATCTCCGAGTTCATCAGCGCGTATTTGGCGATCTGAACGCGGGACCGAAGGAGGAGTTTCTCGAGTATGTTGTGAACATGGCTCTTCACAGTATATGTCGAAAGGTGGAGTTTATACGCGATTTCCTTATTTGACAACCCATCCGCTATCAGAAAAATCACCTGGCGTTCGCGCTTCGTCATTCGAACGGCTTCAATGACTCGCGGGGTGATGGCGCCGGCAATCGCCTGTTCCACAATTTGCGAGAAGAGGGACCCGGTCATAAGTGGAGGTAATATCTTTTTCCCGCGGGCGACCGCCCTGATGGTTTTCAGAAAATCCGGCGTAGTAGCGTCCTTAAGAACAAACCCGGATACTCCTGCCCGCACGAATAGCAATAGATCCGCTTGCGTTGGGGCAAGGTCCATAACTATCACCTTCGTATCGGGGATTTCGGACCTGACCGTCTTGACCAGTTCCAGACTGCTCTGGTTTCTCAGGCCCAGGTCGAGGAGGAGCACGTTCGGCTTTAAATCGCGGATTACCTGCAGAGGCCTCTTATTGCTTCCCGCTTCGGAAACGACCTTCATATCCGATTGCCTTTTAATAATCGCTGAAATGCCCTCGCGGAGAAGCGGGTTATCTTCAATAATCAATAATCGTATCTTCTCAGCCACACACTCTCCGGTTTAAACCGCCTGCCTCGGGCAGTGCCCGTATGATCCTGGAACGCGTCGTGACGTCAAGCACCGGAGAAAAGTTACCTAATTCAACCGAGTTCTGCAATTGGAGGGATACATAAGCGTACGAATTCTTACGAAGGGGACGCCGCCCAGCTACCCCTTCTGCACGATCCGCCTTTTGCGGCGTACCTAGATTTCTATCGTGAAGCTGCTCTGCTTCTTCTTGGCGGTCTTAACCTTCCCGGAGACGCGCCGGACGGGCTTCTCGACGGCTGCGAGCGTCTTGCTCACTGAAGGTGAAAGGTTTGAAAACTCTATAGATGGGTTCTTATCCTCCGAGAATTCGCGGCGGAACTCGATCAGAGCGCCGGCTGCGGACTCAGACAATTGTTCGATACCCTCGAAATCGAGTATCAAAGTCGCGGAATTCTTCCTCCCCGCGTCGGGCCTCGCCCTCCACATGCTTATCACGGTTCTGACCAGCCTCTCGGCAGAGTCCCTTGAATGCAACGTCTTGGCGATTGATGCCGCCACCTGAATGATGAATTTGTCGTCCGTTTTCACGCTCATGCCTCTCCTTGTTAAACAATATAACACACGCAAGCTCAGGAACCGCGGCTAAAGTCGGAAATTCAAGAACCGGGAATGTTCCGGCAAATGGCAAGGAGATCGACTCCTTTTCGTGCGACATCCCGGTCAATAACCTGGAATGTTGTCAAATCCAGGATCTGCCTCGCGGCTTTTTTGATGAGACTGGTCCGCTTCAGGCGCCGCTCAAGACCGTAAATAGGAAGTGCTCGTAGAAATCTTACGACAGGATTTGCCTTCCCATGGACTATTCCCAGGAGCTGAAACGACGCGAAGTGCTTCTCGAGTAATTCATTAAATTCATCATACCGCATTTCGTTCACGTGAAATTTATTTTCGTGCTGGTGATTGGCCTTGCCTTTGACGTTCGGTGTCGTTATCAGAATGAGCCCTCCCGGCCTGACGGCTCGTCGGAGTCTGGATAAAAAATCAGACGGGTCTTTCAGGTGCTCAATTACCTGAAAACTTACGGCCACATCAAATTGAGAGACAAAGTCGAGATCTTCGATATTGGCCCGGGTATACTTGACGTTCGGGGCCGAATAATGTGTCGTGGAATATGCAACCGCCTCGGGGCTGTAGTCGATACCCAGGACATTCTTTGCTGTCTCGCCGAGAAGTCTCGCGCCGTACCCGGTTCCTGCTCCCGCATCCAGCACTTCCTCATCATCCACGAACTGCCGGGCGTAGCGGTATGCAAACTGATGGCGTGAAAAAACGATGCTAACCTCTCCGGGTTTGATTGGAATCATCCTCTCGCCGGTATCCGACAATTCGAGATGTGTTCTCTCGCCCATTTTCTATCTCTAATCCGTTTATTGCTGTTTAAGTTGCCACGAAGACGCGGACAATCGTGAACGGGGAGCCGAAGCTCCCCGAACACTTTATGGCGAGTTGAGACAGAACCGCCAAACTTATCGCTCCTTCATCTTTTCCATGATCTGAGGTATCGCACTCTTTGGAAGCATGATGCCGAGCATTTTCAGCTTCACATAATCCTCGCTGTAGAAATAGTACCCGGGATGTGTGTTGTTTCTCGCTCCCGAGCCCGAGTCCTTTATCAGGTACCAATTCTTGCCGTCTTTCTGAGTGTATCCGATCAGGTGGATTCCATGGTCATCGCCCGTCGTGTGGTTGTAGAATCTGAAGATACGGGCATTCGCATCTATGTACTGAGAAGGGATATCAAAACTCGGGACAACGGCTATGCCGGCATGCCCATCGATTCCTGGTTCCGAAACATCTCCCCAGATGGCCATAGTATAACCCGAACGCACGGCGGTGTTGATGGTATTCATGAACTCATTCAACGGAACGTTGAAGTAGTCTTTGCTGTGCCACCAGTTATCCGGCACATTGTATTCAACCCAGTTATAATACGGACGGTCCGAGAACGAAACGAGCGCGACGTAATCGTCGGGGTTCAGCTTCACTACCTGTTCCAAATACTCCTTCGGCGTTATCAGTTTTCCATCGACCTCGATTTTCTCGGGGGGCGTTCCCATATAGTGATCCAAGATCGATTTGACGGTGTTCTCTACAACGGCTGCATCCCAGGCGTTCGACGCTTTCACCGATTTCAAGTATGAATCCAGCTCCGCGAAGAGCTTCGAGTGATCGTGAAAGGGCTGTCCGTTCAGGAGTCCCGTGTAATCCTTTTCCGGAACGACGCCGTGTTCTTTCCATGCCCGCAGCACGGCATTTGCCTCCGAGCCTTCTCCGAATTCCTGGTTCCCTCTCGAGCGGACGTAGCCGAGAGCCTTTGCGACATATTCCCAGTAGACGATGTACATTTCCGAAAATTTCATTTTCTTTCCGGTCAGACGGTACACCTCCGATTCCAGGAAGGAGGTTGTCGAGAAGCACCAGCACGTTCCCGTATTACCCTGTGATATTGGCGGATTATGCCAGTACTGAGTGAAGTCATCGACCGATTTCGGCGCGTCGAACTTGCTGAAATCGGGATGGAGGGCTTTTTCCGCGGCGGTGATAGTGTCTCTTTGATTATAAAATTTCTCGAGAGAAGCTTTGATAGAGTCATAGAATTCGTTCTTCGGCTGAACGAAAAGCGCGGTATCACGATGTGTGGTTTGAGAAAACGAATTTCCGCAAAGTGAGAGGAGGATGAATGCAGAGATAAGCGTGAACTTTTTCATGGCTGCAACCTTTGGTAATTGGCTAATGTAGGTAATTGATGCCGGAAAGGACCCGGACACTGTAAATGTGTGCAATGACCATTCTTCCCTAAGTATCTTCGGCGAACGATCTCCGCGGTTGAATCCCTGTGTGACCGGAAGGCTCACCAAACGGGTCAGCATACCCTCGCCGGCATTCATGCAAAAAATTATCCTGTTTACGAAACAATATCAAACCGGAGTAGCGGCTCAATTTGGAAGAAATATCTCGCAAAGACGCAAAGCTCGCAAAGAAAGGGATGAAATTGTTTCCCCTTTGCGGTCGCCGCGTCTTTGCGCGAGAAAAAATCCTCAAACTGAGCCAGTACCCAAACCGGCAAATTGAACTCCTCCTCCTTGTCGCAGGGGACGATTATTGCAGGCTGTTTACTTGGTAGAGCAGTGTCTCGGTTTTAAACTCTCCAGTTTCGTGTGACTCGGCTGCTGGAATCCTTGCAGCATTCCGAGCTGAACTCACCCTAAATCCCTCTCTTATGAAGAGAGGGATTTTACCCCCCTTCTCTTTTCAAGTGAAGGGGTTAGAGGAAGAGTTCCGGAGGCAAGTTGAGACACTACCCGCGGTTGAGCACCTGTGTATTTCATCTTCATGAATCGTATCTTGTTCTCGTCTTGTTCAAACATTTCATTCCTTATTCGAGGATCATTCAAAGAATGCGCAAGAGAATTTCGGCGGCACTTTTGGTTGTCATTGCTCTATCGGGAATGCCCGGTTGCGTCCCGTCATTTCTTTCCACACAGAAGACCGGACCTGAACATCCCGGATACCGGTACGAACTCGACTCCGGCTGGGTTTGCATGAATATCAAGGATGTCAAATCGACAGGCGAAGAGTTGTCCATCCCGCGCACACGGTTAAGCGGTTGGATCCCCGCAACGGTGCCCGGTACGGTCCTTACCGCCATGCTGAACAACAAATTGATTCCCGATCCATTTTTCGGAATGAACGACGAGAAAATTCCTGATATATATGAAACGGGACGCGACTATTATACCTATTGGTTTGTCAAGGATTTCAAGGAGAATCCTCCGAGCGGCAACGAACAGGTCTGGCTCCACTTCCGGGGGGTGAACTACGGATGCGATGTCTATTTGAACGGACACAGGCTGAACAAAAAAACGCACTACGGCATGTATCTACGCCAGACGTATAACATTACACCTTTTCTCACAAAAGATGGGAACAACCGGCTGGCAGTGCTGGTATATCCTCCCGATCCGGTCGGCAATCCGAACGGCGGACAGGGTGGCGACGGGACAATCGCCCGCAGCGTGTCCAACCAGTACGTCGCGGGCTGGGACTGGATTCAACCTGTCCGCGACAGGAACACCGGCATATGGGACAAGGTGGCGATTGAAAAGACGAATACCATCGAGCTGAAGAGTCCGCATGTCGTCACGCTGGTACTGGGGAAGAGATATCCCGGTGAGCCTCAGGCTCCGGCAATAATCAGGGCGAGTGCCGAGATCTACAATCCGACCGGAGAAACGGTCCGGGGGAAGTTACAGTATGTTCTGGAGGGCAACGTTGTAAGCAAGGAAGTGACGATTCAGCCCGACACAACGATGAAGATACAGTTGCCCGATTACACGCTGATGAATCCGAAACTCTGGTGGCCCAACGGGTACGGCAAACAATCATTATATAAGCTAACATTTCAATTCTTAGGCAGCGGTAACGAGTTGATGGACGAAAGAGAAATCACGATGGGGGTGCGCGAAATACAGACAAGGTGGGATAGTCACACGCGAAGTCGCGAAGTGCTTGTGAACGGGCAGAAGATTTTCATCAAAGGAGGGGACTGGATCGTTTCGGACGCGATGCTCCGGCTCTCGCCGCAGCGCTACGACGCCCCCGAGAAGGCGCAGGTTTACGGCGTGCCGCGGACGTGGCGCGAGACCCACGGCGTCCGGCGCTACGGCTTTCACGGTTCTTCGCATCGCTACATTGCAGGGCGCGTTCCCGAACTCCTCCGCGACGCGCCCGGGGATTTGCGCGTGGTCTCCTGCCACCTGGGAGGCAGCTCTTCCATTTGCGCCATTCGCGGCGGGAAGTCCGTGGACACCAGCATGGGGTTCTCCCCGCAGTCCGGCCTGGAACAATCCTCTCGTCCGGGCAATCTGGACCCCTTTGTGGTCCTGCACGTTATGGAGAAGGAGAGCCTCACTCCGGCGCAGACGGCACGGCTACTCTGCAAGCAGGGCGGCCTGCTGGGCATCTCCGGCCTCAGCAATGATATTCGGGATCTCGAGAAAGCTGCGGGCGAGGGCCACGTTTCGGCCGCACTGGCTCTCGAGGTGTTGGTCTACGAAGTCAAAAAACATATCGGCGCTTATGCCGCGGCCATGGGCGGGCTGGACGCGGTGGCCTTTGCGGGGGGCATCGGAGAGAACTCCTGCCGCATTCGCCGCGAGGTGTGCGATGGCCTCGAATTCCTCGGCCTGCATCTCGATCCGGAGCGCAACCGGCAGCCAGCGCAGGACGACCGGGTCATCTCACCTCCGGGCTCCCCCGTGACGGTGCTCGTGATTTATACCAACGAGGAAATCGTGGTGGCGCGAGAGACCGCGAAGGTTCTCACACTGGCACGAGCTTAAATTACTGTAGCGCCGACCTTTAGGTCGGCATCTTCGATTCAGAGATATGCTCGCCCAGACAGGCTGCGGAAAAACTCTACTGGACTGTCATTCTGAGCGGTAGCGAAGAATCTCGGTAGTTCGGATGGAAGAAAATGCAGAGATCCTTCGTCGCCTAGGGCTCCTCAGGATGACAGGATTGGTTTTTTCCCCGCAGCCTCTAAAGGCGGCCTCTACGCAGGCGCAGATACCACCACGCTTTTCCGCAACCTTTTCAACCCCTTTCCTGAACAATCTCAAGCGGGGTGCTCTTTACGTAGGCTAGCGCCTCGTCGCAGTGAAAAACTCCCGCTGTGCATCCCAGTGCCCGCACACAGGAAGCGCCCACGGCGCTGGCGAACCTCAACGTCTCTTCCAGTGGCCAATTCTCCAGCAGTCCCACCATGAAGCCCGCCGCGAAGGCGTCTCCGGCGCCCGTGCCATCAACAAATTCCATGGGAAAGGCGCCCAGCCGCCAAATCCTGCGTCCGCATTTCGCCAGCAGGCCCTTCGCTCCGCGCGTGATCACGATGGTGCAATGCTCATTGAACTTGCCCAGAGCGTTAGCCTGGTCCAGTGGGTCCGCGAACCCAGTCAGCAGGCGAGTTTCATCTTCATTGGGCAGGAAAACATCGGTGTAAGGCAGCACCTGCTCGACGGCCGTAAGCGATACGGGCGTGCCCGCGGGCACGATTACATCCAGCACGGTGGTGAGGGAGCGATTCTTTGCCTCCTGGAAGAGTTGTGTCAAGTCGCCGGGACCGAAGGCGGGCATTCCGAGATAACCGCCTACGTACAGGATCTTCGCATCTTCAATCGCCGCCAGATCCACGTCTGCAAAGGAGAAATCCGCGTTGGCGCCGAATACGTGAATGAAGCGCCGATCTTCGCCGCGCACGTTCAGAATGAAAGTGGCGGAGGTGGGGTGAGTGTGGCTGCGGCGAAGGTTCGCGGAGTCTATTCCCAGCCGCCCGAGGTCCCGCGCCACGAATTCTCCGAACAGGTCCTCACCCACTTTCCCCAGGACTCGCACTTCGCGACCCAACCTGCGCAGGCACGCGGCCGTATTGACCGCGCATCCGCCCGCACTCAGAAAGAATTGCTCCGCCAGGCGCAACTCGCCGGCGGAAGGGATGGATTCCAGGGGACTGGAAAAAACGTCGGCAACGAGTATTCCGGCGCAAATAACATCCATAACGGCGGCTAACTTTAGACTCCTGCGAGTTGCGTGTCAATGGTATGCTACCGCGCCATGAGCGAAACTGGTAAAGCTATCCGACTGAACCGAATATTGCCCGGCGCCGGCAAGCGGGCGCTGATTGTGGCCTACGATCATGCCCTGATGCTCGGGCCTATCCCCGGAACCGAAAACCCTTCGGCCGGACTCAAGACCTTTGTAGATGGCCGCGTAGACGGCGTGCTGATCAGCCCCGGCACTCTGCAGCGGTCGACAGCAGCCCTTCTCGTGCCCAATCCACCCGCCGTATTGCTCCGTATTGACTGGACCAACCTTTGGTTCCGAGCGGGCGCAACCAGTAGCGGAGCCTATCGTACACGCCTGATCGCGGCGGTGGAAGACGCCGTGCGCCTGGGCGCGGATGCCGTCCTGACCTATCTCTTCATGGGCTCCGGCGACCCCGAGATCGAGGCCGATGAAATTGCCAAGAACGGCGAGGTGGCGCGGGAGTGCGAGCGACTGGGCATCCCACATGTCATGGAGAGTATGGCCCGGGGAAGGGAAGTTCCCGACCCCTCAGACCCGAAATGGGTGCGCCTGCACACGCGCATTGCTTCCGAACTGGGCGCCGACCTCATCAAGACGGATTACACCGGCGATGCTGAGTCCATGCGCACCGTGGTGGAGTCATGCCCCACGCCCCTGCTGCTTGCCAGGCGGGCCCAGGAAGGATTCCGATGACAGCGCACTGGATTTGATTCGTGGTGCCGCAGCCGCGGGCGCGGCAGGAGTGATCTTCGGCCGCAACATTTTTCAGTCGGGGGACGTGGGAGCTTTCCTGGCCCGCGCCAGAGTGCTTTTGAACGAGACCTCGAAATCCTAGCATCATCTTCGCTTTCATTCCTTCCCAGGGCGGGCTTGCGAGGGAACGGCAGGGAGACGACGTGAAATAAAGTTGGCGCGCCTGGAGGGACTCGAACCCCCGGCCTACAGATTCGAAGTCTGCCGCTCTATCCAGCTGAGCTACAGGCGCGGCTTTAGAATCAATCAGTTCACCACTGCTTTCTTACTTGACGGTGTTAACGTCACCACATTCCGCCACATTAACGAATCGTTTTTCGACACTCCGAGGATTCTTTCCATGAGGGTTTCCATCGCTTCCCGCCGGGATTTCATCCTTCCATCCGTGTAAATCAGGCTCGTTTCCTCTTGCGTGTGGCCCATCAAGTCCCGCTGGACCTGGAGGGGGATCCCCGCTCCGTGAAGCTCTGTCGCGCCGGCCCGCCGGAAGGACCGCCAGGTGAAAGGCTCGACCCCTTCAACCTTGGAGAACTGCCGATGGAGGATGGTGTCAGGGTGAAGGGGTTTCCCATTCTCGCCCTGGAAGACGAATTCTCCCCGGTTCAGTTCGCTCTGACTCAAGGACTGAAGCGCATCCATGACCGGCTGCGCCATGGGGATCAGTCGAGTACTCTTCTCGCTCTTGGTCGTATCGATGACTCCCCGGTAGAGCGACCGGCGGATGATGAGGAGCTTGTTCTCCCAGTCTACGTCTTCCCACTTCAATGCCAGAAGCTCAGACTCCCCGAATGACCGTCAAAGCCATCACGAGCACCATCGTCCTGTACGGCTCTTTCAGGCGGGAGAGGATGATTCGGACCTCGGCGCCCGTCAAGGCTCTTGCTCTACTGACTTCCTTCCCAGTGGGGCATTCTCTTCCCAGCTTTACACACGTTCCCCGATTGATGACGCTTCCGCATCTCATCCTCTCCGGCTATCCATTTTCGGCCAGCGCAGATGATTCTATCACAGCGGGGTTGAGAGAGGGAGATCATGCGGTGTTGGGCAGACTCGTTTGCGGCGATTCATTCTCGAAAACAACGACCATACTTGGGAACGGGGCACTGTTTACCGCATTCCCAAATTTCAGTCGGCCCTAGATGAAGCGGATCTCTTTCGCTTTGGGCAAGACAATCTCATGGAACCATCGGGTGTCCGTGCGCGCCGGAATCAGATCGACCGCAAGATCTGCCTCTTGCGCCCTTGCCAGCCATGCGCCCAACTGCGGACCATACGGCAGATTGCAGAAGACCCGGCGGTTCTCCCACGAGCAAAACAGCGGAGATGTCCCGTCCTGATCCCCGTCTAGTGGGCACAGGTCAAAGTCAAAATGGAATTCCGCATCCAGCCCGGCGTAAACTTCCTTTGGGGTTGCCCATCTATCCGAAGCCGAACTGAAAACCGCGCGATTCACGCCATATATGTAGCATTCTACTGGGTAACCTGTCAGGCACTGTATTTTCACATTCCATGAGTGCTCACAAACAATGAACAGGGGAACCCCAAAGGTTGTCAGGAGGTAAGAAGGTAGGCTCTAGCGGGCGATGAGTTCAAGCATCGTCTTCTACCTCATCAATGTTTTCAGTACGCAGACCATTACCTTCATGGTCCGCTGGATCGTGTTCGTCTGAGATATACTCACCGCAGACAGGGCGGTACTCTGTCAGGTACATAGCCTCGGTTTGCAGGTCACGCTGTACCGCTTCGTCAAGTTCGGCGAGGGTAATGTCCACGTTACGCCCCCTTCCTCGGACTGGGCTTCGCCAAGCGGCGTTCGAGAATTTTGTTGATGTAGGTCTCTTCCACGAGAGCAATTCGCTCCCGGCCAGAAGTGTTGAACGTCAGTCCGCACGCATCTGCCAGCCACTTCTTCAGGGTCGCGCACCTGATTCCCGGTTGAGCCGCCCACCTGTGAACCGGCATGATCGTTGGTTACCGTCCTGTCATTGTGTTGTTCCTTTGCAATCAACTCAATAGCCTAAACACCGATGGGCCTACAGATCTCCTTGTTTGTGGTCAAGTATAATATCATATAGATAGGTACATAGTCGTGCGCATACGACAACTCAACATATGAACAAAAATAACTCTTGACATTGTTTGAGGAAATAAGGACAATGCTTTCAACGACAGAGCCACAGCAAAATCTACATGAGGGAATATGAGATGAGACCTAAATCAATCAGAAAGCCGCGGAAGCCTCAGGTTGCTACTCCGGTAGACGAACGAATAGCGGCAATGCTGGGTGAAGTGGTGCCGAAGAATTTCGTCAACGCTAACGGAGACCCCGAGGATGTAGCAGGGTTTATGAGAGCCATCATCAGCGAGACGGTGGCGACCTACGCGGATATCGACCACCAAAAGGCGCTGGATATCGACCTCGACATAGCCCGTGCCACAGCACTCGGCGCCGTGACAGCGAGGAAGATCTGGGAAGATTGGGAGAAGCGGAAAAAATCGAAGCACTAGGGTATTGACATAGCATTGACAATTGGGGTATTTGGGGGCGGCCTGTACTTGTTGGTTAAAACAGCAAATTTGAGTACCCCTGTTAAAATCGACAATAAGTACACTAAACTCGACCTTTGCAGCCTGACCCGCAAGGAGAAAGAGCTGCTCTTATGTGCCATCTTATTCCCGCTAAAACCCAAGGGAAAGTAACACCCCATATCCATGTGCGCGGTCGGCACATCGCTGGCCGCGTGCGTGGAAAACTTATCTCTGACTCCAGCCGGAACCGTCTTTTCTTCTACCAAGTGTTGCTCCGTGATTTCCTCGGGGGGAGACCCAAGTCAACGACGGACGGGTCGGA
>CAWEBD010000035.1:0-10375 GCA_963806435.1 uncultured Bacteroidota bacterium | reverse complement strand
GGAACAAAATGCTCGACCGGTTCGCGGCAAGGACGCTTCAGCCCGTACTCCTCCCGACTTACAGCAGAGGCAAAGTCGCGTTAAGATCCGGCATATGGATCCTGGCGCTCAGTTGTCTCCTTGTGGCGGCCTCCGACCCGCAGATCGGTACGAAGCTCGAGACGGTCAAGCAGAGCGGAATAGACATTTATATCGTTCTCGACGTTTCATTGAGCATGCAGGCCCAGGACATTCAACCCAGCAGGCTGGAAAAGGCGAAGTTCGAAATATCGAATCTCATACAGAAGCTGCATGGCGACAGACTGGGATTGATCGTCTTCGCCGGGGAGCCTTTCGTGCAGTTTCCTCTCACGACCGATTATTCCGCCGCGAGCATGTTTCTCGACGCCGCCGGCGTGAGCACAGTGCCGGAGCAGGGCACTGCGATCGCCGCCGCGATCAACCTGGCGGTCAAATCGTTCGATTACAACTCGAAGTCCGAGAAGGTTGTCGTTATATTCACCGACGGCGAGGACCATGAAGGGGATATCAAACAAGCGATCGACAACGCGAAGAAGAACAACATCGCGATCTACACAATTGGACTCGGCTCACCGGACGGCGTTCCCATTCCCATTTACAACGACCAGGGACAGCAAACCGGTTTCAAGAAGGACAACAAGGGAAACATCGTCTTGACGAAGCTTGACGAGGCGACGCTTCAGGAAATCGCCTCCGAGACCGGCGGAAAGTACTTCAGGGGAGCGAACGGCAGAGACGAATTGGATATCATATATACTGATTTGTCGAAGATCAAGAAAACGGAGTTCGGGGAGAAACGGGTCACTGATTACGAGGACAGGTTTTACTATTTTTTGGCGCCGGGAATCTTACTGCTGTTGATTGAGTTCTTTATGTCCGAACGTAAATCGATTTTATTCCGGAAATTGAACAAGAAACTGGGATTAGAGCAATAGAAAAATGAAGAGCATATTTTCTTTCATCTGCGCCCTATCGATAGCCGCGATCTCGGTCCAGGGGAGCCTGCTCGCCCAAAGCACCAGATCACACGTGAACAAAGGGGTCAACCTCTACAAGGACGGCAAGTACGTCGATTCGGAGGTCGAGTTCAAGAAAGGGCTGGAGAAATCGCCCAAGAACTTCCAGGCGAACTTCAACCTCGGCGATTCCTATTACAAGCAGGGGAATTACGAAGACGCGATGAAGTATTACCAGAGCGCGCTGTCAAAAGCCTCCACGGGGAACCTGAAGGCAAAGGTCTATCACAACATCGGGAACACGCTTCTCCAGGACAAGAAAATAAAGGAAAGCATCGGCGCGTACACCGACGCTCTGAAGCTCACCCCGAACGACGAGAGCACGAAGTACAACCTTTCCTACGCCCTCGACATGTTGAAGAACCAGAACAAACAAAACAAAGACAACAAAAATAAGAACGACAAGAACCAGCAGAAGAACAAAGATCAAAACAAGAACAACCAGAATAAAAACCAAAATCAGAACAAGCAGAATCAGCAGAACCAAAACAAGAACCAACAAAACAACCAGCAGCAGAATCAACAGCAGCAACAGAACAAAATTTCAAAAGAACAGGCGCAGGCGATCTTCAGCGCCCTGAACCACGACGAAAAAAAATTTCAGAAGCAGCTGAGAAAGCTTGTCGGAAAGCCGATCAAGACAGACAAGGACTGGTGAGTTAAGAAAATCAAGAGTCAAGGCGTAAGAGTCAAAAGGTGGAATCAACGACAGGATTTTCGACGTTTGAGATTTGAAATGCCAACCGTCCGTCCCTACGTATTCCTGTTTGCGGCGGGTTTACTGCTCGTCACGGCCGGGAGAACATTCTCCCAGTCGTTCACGGCATCAGTCAGCAATACGACCGTCAGCCAGAACGAGCAGTTCGAGGTCTCCTTCACGTTCGCGGCGCAGGACGTCAACGGTATCAAGAGTTTCGAGCAGCCCGATTTGAGAGACTTCGTCATTCTTTCGGGTCCAAACCAGTCGACAAGTTTGCAGTTCATAAACGGCGCCGCCTCCGGTTCGATGACCTACTCGTACTATCTGAGGTGCCCGAAGCTCGGGAAGTTCACGATCGGAAGCGCCTCGGTCGAGTATAACGGGAAGAAGTACACCACGAAACCGCTCACGATAGACGTCACGAAGAGTTCACCTAAGCCTGCATCCGGAACGCAGGGAAGCCCGACGGTCTCGGCGAACGACATCGGCGACAACGTTTTTATTCAGGCCACTGCGGACAAGCGCCGCGTCTACCTGGGGGAACCTGTTACGGTGACGTATAAACTCTACACAAGGCTACCGATAGCGAGCCAGATGCAGGTATCGAAACTCCCGTCGTACGAGGGCTTCTGGGCGGAGGAAATAAATCTCCCGAACACGATCAGCCTGTCGACCGAAATGCACAATGGCAAGGAATACAAAGTCGGAGTACTCAAGAAAGCCGCCCTCTTCCCGTCCCAGCTCGGGGAGCTTTCCGTGACACCGATGGTGCTCAACATTCCCGTTCAGATACAGCAGCGACAAGGTGGGAACGGAAATGTCTTCGACCAATTCTTCAACGACCCCTTCTTCAACAATTACAGGACCGTCAACTTCACCGCCAAGTCAAACACAATAAAACTCCAAGTTATGCCTCTCCCGTCGAAAGGCGTGCCTCCCTCTTTCAACGGAGCTGTAGGAGATTACTCGCTTTCGTCGGCCGTCAGCGCGGTTAACGTCAAAGCGAACGACCCGCTGACTTTCACGGTTATCCTGAAGGGGCAAGGGAACATTCAGCTTCTCTCCATGCCGGATTTCACTCTCCCGACGGGCTTTGACAAATACGAACCCAAGGTTTCGCAGCAGATCAGCCGGGACGGGACCATATCGGGAACGAAGACCTTCGAGTACCTGATCGTCCCGAGGGTCGCGGGCAAGAAGGAGATTCCTTCACTCAAGTTTTCATATTTCAATCCCGAGAGGAGATCTTACATCACTCTTTCGACACCTCCTTACCCGATAAACGTCGAGCCGGGAGCCAGCACGGGAAACGCGACGGTTTCCGGATATTCCAAAGAAGACATAAAGCTACTCGGCGAGGACATTCATTACATCAAGACGTCCGTGGGGGATCTAAGGAAGAGGGTGGGTTTCACCGAATTCGGCACCGGTTTCTGGTCGGCGGTCGTTCTTCCGTTGTTCGCGCTGGGCGGGCTGATCACATGGAAGAGGCGGAACGACAAGCTCGCGGGTAACCTTGAACTTCTGCGCTACCGGCGCGCCGAGAAAATCGCTCGCGGGAGGTTCAAGAGCGCGAAGAAACTCATGGATGCCGGCGACCAGAGAAGATTCTATGCCGAGATCTCGCAGGCGCTGTTTGGTTACCTGGAGGACAAGCTGCACATTCCGAAGTCGGAAATGTCCCTCGATAGAGCGGTGGACGAACTGCAGAAGAGAAGCGTCGACGGCGAGCTTGTTTCAAACCTTCGGTCATGCACGGAGAAGTGCGAGTTCGCGCGTTTTGCCCCGGCGGGGGACGGATCAGGCGCCATGAACGATATGTATATCGAGCTGACCAAAGTGATTGTCGGAATTGAAAGAACTCTATCGGTGAAGAAACATGCTTGAGTATATGAAGAAGAGTCTGCCGGTGGTAATGACCGGAGCGTTACTCGCCGTAGTGATATTTATATTAGCTCCGAATATTTCGGCGGCTTCGGAGACGATGAGCAAGTCCGACGCCGAGGAGCTGATGTCCCGGGGAAACCAGTACTACCAGGACAAACAGTACGATAAGGCAATCGACGCATACCAACAGGTCGTAAACTCCGGTTATGAGGGAACTTCCGTTTATTACAACCTCGGCGATGCCTTCTATCGCGAGGGGAAACTCGGTTACGCCATTCTCTACTATGAAAAGGCGTTGCGCATCTCGCCCGGCGACGACGACGTGATCCACAACCTGAAAATCGCGAACGCGAGAACAGTCGACAAGATCGACGCTCTCCCGAAGTTCTTCGTGTTTCAGTGGTGGGAGGACATTCTCGCCCTGTTTTCAGTCACCGGATGGACTTACGCGTCCTATCTCTTCTACATCCTCCTCCTCTTGTCAATAGGTTTCTATTTCTTCGCGAGAAGACCCGGCATTCAGAGATACTCCCTCTATCTCGGTCTTGTATCGTTCGTGCTCCTTGTTATCGCTGCTTCTCTGCTCACGGTCAAGCTGAACAGGGAGGCAAACGTCAGGAGCGCGATCGTACTCGAACAGGCCGCGACGGTCAAGCTATCGCCCGATCCGACGAGCAACGACGCGTTTATCATCCACGAAGGATTGAAGGTGAGGGAGTTGAACCAAATCGGTGACTGGATCGAGATAAGGCTTCAGGACGGCAAGGAAGGCTGGATACAGCAGAGCGATATAGCGACCATTTAACTTGAAGATATGCAAATTCTAAATCCTAAACTCTAAATTCTAAACAAATTCAAAAGTTCAAAAAGCAAAAACTCAAGACGATCACAGTCCATAATCCAGGATTTTGGACATTAGGATATATTTAAAATTTCGAGTTTAGAGTTTAGAGTTTGTCATTTCGGAGTTGAACGATATGTCGTTTGAACAATCGTGGAGATGGTTCGGTCCCAACGACCCATACTCGCTGAAAGAAATAAAGCAGACCGGCGCGACGGGAATCGTGACGGCGCTGCACCAGGTTCCGGTCGGAGAGGTCTGGCCGGTCGACGAAATTATGAAGAGGAAAAGACTCATCGAGTCTGAGGGGCTCTCCTGGTCGGTGACGGAGAGCGTGCCCGTGCACGAAGACATCAAGAAGCGCAACGGCAACTACAAGCGGTATATCGAGAACTATACCGGGACGCTGAGAAATCTGGCACGATGCGGCGTCGACATCGTTTGCTACAACTTCATGCCGGTGTTCGACTGGCTCCGCACAGATCTGCGTGTCGTGTTCGGCGACGGCTCCATAACCACGAAGTTCGAAAGGAAAGTCCTTGCCGCGTTCGACATCCACATGCTGAAGCGAAAGGGCGCGGAAAATGATTACACGGAAGAGCAGCTTCGTGAAGGCAAGGCGTACTTCGGGCAAATGTCCGCGGAGGAGAAGGAGAAACTACTTCAGACTATTCTGCTCGGTTTGCCCGGCTCGCTCGACGCCTACACACTTGACGCTTTCAGGGAAGCGCTGGGAAAATACGACAGCATTGGCAACGCGGAACTGCGCGGAAATCTTTATGAGTTCATAAAGGACATCACGCCGACAGCAGAAGAAGCCGGCGTTCTCCTCGGTATTCATCCGGACGATCCTCCTTTTCCGCTTTTCGGACTTCCGCGGGTCGTGAGCAACAAGAAAGATTTTGAGCAAATACTCGCCGCATCGGATTCACCTTCGAACGGACTCACGTTCTGTCCGGGCTCCCTGGTCGCGTCACCGGACAACGATGTCGTGGATATGGCAGAGAGCTTCGCGAAAAGGATAAGTTTCATCCACCTTCGAAACGTGAAGAGGGATGGCAAGGGAGGCTTCATCGAAGATAACCACCTCGACGGCGACGTCGACATGTACGGCGTAATGAAGCCCCTGGTCATCGAACAGAGGAGGAGAGCTGAGTTGGGACTGAAGAGCGCCAGAATGCCGCTCCGCCCCGACCACGGCCACCTCATGATACCCGACATGAACCGGCAGGGAATCTATCCCGGTTACTCACTCTTCGGCAGAATGAGAGGACTGGCTGAATTACGTGGCCTGGAACTTGGAATAAGGCGGTCAATCGGGCTCTAGGTTTTTTGAAACACATAGGCACATAGTTCAACATAGAATTTCTGCCGGCAGGCCCACTCCAGTCTATGTCTCCGATGTTTCTATGTGGTTCAATTCCTTTTGACCGCGAGCCACATTGATACTCTTACTGACTTTCAACTCTTTATACGCCTTCGCACTGTATCATTCTTCGGGCAGATTTCTGAACAACTCGTTAACAAATGTTCTCTGCCCTTCCCTGAAGAGATTTGCGCAATTGAAGTTTATGAGAATACCCTTTGGTTTCTGAAGCAGCTTCATGTATGTCAGTAACTGCGCTTCATGGATGGGCATGATTGCATCTACGGCCTTAAGTTCAACAGCGATAGCATCTTCCACCAGAAGGTCGCACCGTAGCTGTGTATCCAAGTCTATTCCTTTATAATTTACGGCAACGACCAGTTCCGAAACGAAGGTTAGCTTCCTCAAGAGTAGTTCTTGATTCATGCACCTGTGATAGACACTCTCCAGCAAGCCCGGTCCGAGAGCTTTATGAACTTCTATCGCAGCCCCAACAATCTGATACGTCAATCGCTCGAGGTACTTTTTCGTCATTTGTAGCTCCCTCCCAATTGATGCCAAGTATCCGTCAATTACAAAGGCGCATTGGCACGCGCGAACATTCTTCCTATGTGTCCTATGTTTCTATGTGGTTCACATTTTCTAACCACATGGGCACACCTGTGCGCCGAAGCATTTCGATGCGCAGGCACATCAGGGCACACAGGAATTCTCGCTACGTCTTCTACGGATCGAATCCGCTCAGACCATCTCGAATACTCTTATCTTCGGCACAAGCAGTTGCATGATCAGCAGAGCGAGGAGATACACAGAACCAGCCAGAATGAACAGCGACAGATAGCTGCCGGTAAACTGCAGGATGAATCCTGCCGCCGTGGCTATCAACATCCCTCCGATGGCACCCGCCATCCCGCCGAGCCCGACGACAGAACCCACTGCTTTTTTAGGAAACATGTCGGATACTATCGTGAAGAGATTAGCGGACCAGCTTTGGTGTGATGCGGCTGCAAGCCCGATCAACAAAACTGCCCACCATTCTGTCACAGAAGAGGCGAGCACTATCGGCACGATCAATATTGCGCTGATAAGCATCACCGTCTTTCTTCCCCTGTTGATGCTCCACCCTCTCTTGATGAACGCTCCAGACATCCAGCCACCTCCGACACTGCCAATAGTCACCATCGTGTATATTACTATGAGCGGGAAACCAAGGTGAGCAAGGTCAAGGTGGTATCTCTGGTTGAGAAAACTCGGCAGCCAGTATAAATAGAACCACCAGATCGGATCAGTCAGGAACTTTCCGATGACGAACGCCCAGGTCTGTCTGTATTTCAGAAGCTTGACCCAGGGAATTTTCTCGGCAGGAGGCTCCGGGGGATCGCTCTGGATATAGGCTATCTCTTCCCTGCTGACGCGCTTCTGTCTCTCGGGAATATCATAGAATATCAACCAGAGAGTCAGCGAGATGAAACCTAACAGACCGGTAAAGATGAAGGCCTCCCGCCAGCTCCATGTCAGGGTTATCCATGGAACTACGATCAGCGCTATTATGGTTCCGATATTGGGTCCGGAATTGAACAGTCCGGTGGCGAGAGCTCTCTCCTTCTTGGGAAACCATTCGGCAGTTCCTTTTATGGCTGCGGGGAAATTTCCGGATTCACCGAGGCCGAGTGCGAACCTGGCGGCACCGAAGCCGAAAACGCTCCTCGCAAATGCGTGTGCCACAGCCGCTACGCTCCAGACGATCATCGAAACCGAATAGCCTTTCTTGGTCCCGACTTTGTCGATGAACCTGCCGACGAAGAAGAGCCCGATGGCGTATGCGCCTGTGAAAGCGGTGACGATATAACCGTAGTCTATCTGGTTCCATCCGATACTGTTTTGCAAAACCGGAGCGAGAATACCGAGAACCGCTCTGTCTATATAGTTGATGGTCGTCGCAAAGAAAAGCAGTGCGCAGACGACCCAGCGATAATAGCCGACTTTGACGCCCGGCAAGATACCCTGCTGGTCCCCGCCGAAGTTTGGGACATTGTCTTTCATTCTTTCCTCTCCTGATGTGATTGTTCTACGCTATCTCAATTAACTACCCAGCGGCGGCCTGCCTTCATGAAAGCACTGATGTTCTCCACCGGCGTCTCCTGCGGCAGGTCGCAGCCGGTGCTCAGAACAAAATTGCTGTAGCCGCTCATAATTGCAAGCAATTTATTGACATCCCTCTCCACATCGTCGGGCAGTCCGTGAAGAATTGAGCCGGTTGGGTTCAGGTTCCCGATGAGCACCATGTTTTCAGGAACGCTCTCTGCAACGGCGGGGAGATCGACCCCGGCCTCGGCGGAATCAAGGCTCAGTGCATCGACACCGGAACCGGCCATTGCATTCACGAGGTGCATCGAGTTTCCGCAGACATGGTAAACCGTGGATACTTCAGACAGCTTGCAGCTCTCGTGTATGCGGCGCACGTAGAGCGCCGAAAACTCCTCGAACTGGCCGGGGCCGAGCATGACGGCGCTCGGTTCGAGCACGCAGATCAGCTGTGCTCCCGCCGCAATCAATAGACGGACATACTGCTGAATCTTGCCCATGGCGAAACTGCAGACCTCGTGCAGCGCCCCGGGGCGGGTGACCGTCGCCGTCGCAGCATCTTCCGCTCCCATCAGGAGGGCAGTAAGCGTGTACGGGCCGGTAACGTATGCTCCCCTCAGAATGGTCGAAGGGAGCCCGATGCTCATCAGCTTCATCGTTTCCACATAGCCGAGCAGCCTGGCGTCGAACGATATATTGACACGCTCGGCGGCAATGAGATCCTCCAGCATGAATTCATCCCTCACGACCGTCGCAGATTCTTCCTTGGGAAAAACAGTGTACCGCCCGATCGCATTGGCTTCGACCGATAAATCCATGAGAGGAAAGATCGCATCGGGGTGAAATGTGTCGGCGATGGCTTTCAAGACCCTGAAGTGCTCGCCGTAGTTCTGCTGCGCGAGTTTCACGGAACACCCTGTGAGATTCAGACCGGGAAAGCCGACGAGGGGCATGACGAGACGTCGCCGTTCCTCTCGGGCTTTTCGAACCATCTTGAGAAAAGGGCTCGTCGACGGGGTGTGTATTCCTGCAGAGTGTCGTGCCTCGTCAGTCAATGTTGTGGTTATTTTTCGTACATCATTTTAACGGTCCGCGTGAATTGGCCGGCATCTCCGGCAGATACCGCGGACATTCTGCAAAAATAGACGCCGCTTGCGAGTCCTGTCGCATTCCAATCCAGACGATGTTCACCCGCAGGTACTACGCCATCCACGAGGGTTTCGACTTCCCGGCCGGTGACGTCAAAGACTTTCATCGCAACACGTTCGGTCGCCGGCAAATAGAAAATAATCGTGGTCGATGGATTGAACGGGTTTGGAAAATTCTGACTCAATTGGAAATTAACCGGCTGCTTAATCTCGTTCCTGGGTTTGACAGACGTGATCAGGCTTGCTCCGTCGCCGAGTATTTCGATTTCCCTGAGCCTGTTGGTACCTACGCCTTTTGTGTGGAGAAGGTCCAGGTAATTGTCGCAAGTCGTCTTGCCATCGGGCAACGGAAGTGTCGCGGCCTCGCTGTCGAGCCCCATGAGATACGCTCCTATGCTGTCGACGGCCACGGGCTCCTTCCCTACAAACAATACATGACTCTCAGAAGGTTGGAAATTAGTGTTCCACCCGCCTTCGCCTCCGGTTGCATTCTTTATTCCGTCGACAACCGCGAGTGTGACGGGACGCGCGGCGTTTAGATCGCAAACAGATTCGGGCAAATAGTGGTTTGAAGCGTCGGTGCTCACCTTATGATGCATCGCTCCCCTTCGCCCGCTATCGTTCGTTATCGTGTAGTCGCTCTGTGGAACAGTACCGACCTGGTTCTTCAGGGAGCACGTAAGTCCCGCCTCGGCATGCTGCTTCAACTTCGGAATCGACACGTAGACGTCGGCATCCTTTAGTATCTGATTCATCGTCAAAGACGCAAAATTGAAGTAACCGCTCCCCGTCGACATGGGTACAAATGTTCCCTTGCTGAGATCAACCAGGTTGCATCCCAGCGCGTTTTTCACCGCCACGTAGTCGGCGAAAGCGGAGTTTGTGAATGAATCCGTACTTCCCAGGCTTTCTACTATGCTGATGTCGCCGGGACTGACCCCCGCATCGATGATGAGCTGCCCAACAGCCTGGATAACCGCGGGATGTGTCCACATGGCTTCCGTGATTGGGACGCCGTTCAGCTTCGGGTTATGCAGGGGATCGGCCCAGTACGATCCGCCCGTCAGATTTATTTTTATCGCAACCTTTTTGCCCGCCTTCACTATATCGTTGATCCCGCCGATTTGCTCCAATAGATATTGCACTTTCTGCTTGACAGCAGCGGGATCGTAACTGTCTGCCAGTGTATCTTTGGTATTGCTGATGGCGACCTGAGCCAGATACGCAGTGTTCTTCTCGTATCCGTAAGCGAGCACGCCGGCGGACTTTATGTACGGCGCGAAAAGCACCCCGGCAGTTGCCGCCCCAAGG
>CAWEBD010000034.1:0-10679 GCA_963806435.1 uncultured Bacteroidota bacterium | reverse complement strand
TGCCCTCTACTCAGACGTTCGTATTGCTTCGATATTGTGACGAACGGTTCGCTGCCCCTCAGCGGCCCCGGCACTTTCAAGGATCGATTGGGCGGGGGTACGGACAGCCGGTGCCGCTGTCGCATCAGGAGCCGCCCCTTCATCGGGGGGATTGTTGGCCGCCGCTCGTGCGTCCCCAACAGCCTCCTGTTGACGCTCAACGGCCCCCACCGATTCGCCCACGTTTTCGATGGGGGTCACGTCTTGGCCGGCTGCATACCCCATCGCCAGGTCCCGCCGGAACGCCACGGGGGTGCCGCGTGGCCGAACGGAATACCCCATGAGGAGGCGACGGTAGAAGGCCTCAGCATTTGTTTCGTCTTGGATCTGGGCGCGGATTTCCGAGATGACTTCAGCGGGCGCCGCCATGACACGCCCCCCGAATCGTTCCGAGTCGTTGCGGCAGTCGCTCATAAATTCAGGGAAGGTGCGACAACAGGTCAATTGGACGTCCGTCCGCATACTCCCCTGCGCGGACGCCGAATGAGAGACGTTCTGGATATATCCAGTAATGTGAAACCGAGTCGCCATGGAGTCGAACAGCATCGCCGGGACAGCCGGCGATCAGTGAAGCGGCGCTGAGCAAGACAAGGGACATTAACATTTTCAGGCTTGACATGAAACTCCCCCTTTCTAAAGTCTGATATCACATGACTTTACGAAATATTGTTTTCAAAATCAACTTTGCGTCACCTGGACGCGTTTGATGATGCCCAGTATTGAAAAAGTGGAACTCGAAGCGTATATTTTAACGGTCTCGGACGATTAGCCCGGAATTTCTGGGCTATTTTTTTTAGAGAACATGGAAAAAACAGAAAAAACAGAGAAATTGCGAGCATTGCTAGGCCCCGCGGTCCAGGACCACGGAGCCTTTTTGGTCGATTTGGCCGTCAAGGGCGAAGGGAAAAGGCAATTGCTCGAGGTCTTTTGCGAGACCGAGCAAGGGATTACGATAAGCCAGTGCTCCGGGATCAGCCGTGGAATACTCCCCATCCTCGAGACATCCGGTATTCTGGGAGAGAGCTTCCGATTGGATGTCTCCTCGCCAGGAGTCGGTGAGCCATTGAAGGACAAAAGGCAATACCGGAGTAACATGGGAAGGCTTATGTCGGTCAAGTACCTGGAGGCAGGTGAAACGAAGGAAGCTGAGGGCGACCTGGCGGGATTGACTGAAGAGAAGATAACTTTGAGAGCAGGAACGGCCTCGATCGAACTGAGATTCGACTCGATAGTGGAAGCAAGAGTTAAAATTAGATGGTGATAGGAGGATAAATGCACGCAGAGAAGAGTGACATTATATCTGCCGCGGCAGAAATTGCGAAAGAGAAGGGCATCGACAAAGAGGTCGTCTCTGAAATTCTTGAAGAAGTATTCGCGGGAATAGTCAAGAAGAAATACGGTGATGACGCAGAAACAGATATCGTCACCAATGTGGATCGCGGCGAAATAGAGATTTATGTAATCAAGAATATCGTTGAGACTGTCGAGAACCCCGGCAGGGAGATCAGCCTTGAAACGCTGAAGCAGATCGAACCGGACGGTGATTTTGAGATAGGCGATCAATATCCCGAGGAGATACCGCCGGAGCAGCTGGGGAGGCGACTCGTAGTATTCGCGCGCCAGACGTTCCTCCAGCGCCTGCACGAATACGAGAAGAATGTTATCTACGACGAGTACAACAAGATGATCGGCGAAATAGTCGTCGGAGAGATCTACCAGGTGAAACGCGACTTCATACTGGTGAACCACAACCGCCGCGAACTTTTTCTTCCGCGCTCCGAACAGATCTCGAACGAGCACTACAGGAAGAATTCCACGGTCCGAGCGGTTGTCAAAGAGGTGCGTAAAGGGACATCCGGTCCGCAGGTCATCATCTCGAGGGCCGACCCCATGTTTCTCAAGAAGCTGTTCGAGATGGAGATACCTGAGATTTTCGACGGCGTCGTCGAAATAAGAGCGATCGCCCGCGATCCCGGCAAGAGGGCAAAGGTAGCCGTGCTCTCGACCGATTCCAGAGTAGACGCGGTCGGAGCCTGCGTGGGCATGAAGGGAGTACGAATTCATTCGATCGTCCGCGAGCTCAACAATGAAAACATAGACGTGCTTCTCTTCTCCGAGGAGCCGAAGGCCTTCGTGGAGCGCGCGTTAACTCCCGCCAAGGTAACGAAGGTGGAGGTGGACCTCGAGAACCACAAAGCCCAGGTGTGGGTCGACAACAACCAGGAGTCTATCGCCATCGGCAAGGAAGGTATCAACGTTAAGCTCGCCTCGCGACTGACGGGCTTCGACATAGACCTGATGAGGGAAGGTGTCACCCCGGAAGCCAAGGGAGAGGGCAAGGAGAAGGAAGCGGCGGAGATGTACGATATCGATCTCTCCGAGTTCAAGGAAGAGCTGGGCGAAGAGCTGCTCACCAAATTTCTGGACGCCGGCTACCTTACGGCGAGAAATGTCCTTGAGGCCACCGATGACGAGATCAAGATGGACGTTGAAATCTCCGAGGAGGAGATCCAGAAAATAAAGGAAATGATGCGCAAGGAACTCGAGGAAGAACCAGAAAATGAACCGAGGGATGAATAGGTTTTAAAGAAAGGCTACTCTCAGCATGGCTGATACAACCACTAAGAAAAAACTCGTAACAAAAGTCGCATCGGAATTTCAGGTGTCCGCTGACCAGATCGTGGACTTTCTTAAGACGAAAGGTCACGATAAGGTTAAGCGTACCTCGTCTGTCGACGAGCAGATGTACAATGAAGTGGCCGCCCATTTCAAGAAAGAGCTGGACCAGGTAGGGAAACGGCAGAAGATCAAAGAGCAGCTTACTGAGAAACAGGAAGAAAAAGTTTCGGTAAAGAAACTCGTCGACACGGTGACCGTTGAAAGGCAGCATTCTGTCGAAGCGAAAGCGGAGCCTGCCGTTATGAGCGAGCCCGCGGGTGTGATTGAGCCG
Organism: uncultured Bacteroidota bacterium; assembly: GCA_963806435.1. Classification (GTDB taxonomy): domain Bacteria; phylum Bacteroidota; class Ignavibacteria; order Kryptoniales; family JAKASW01; genus JAKASW01. The sequence goes on along the minus strand of CAWEBD010000034.1, from coordinate 7,690 downwards.
GCAGAGGTCACTGCGACGGCTCAACCGGTAGAAAATGAGCCTTTGCAGGTTGAATCTGAAGCTGCGGCTGTAGCAACCGCGGAGCCCAGCTTGCAGGCGGAAGAAGCAGCGCGGGCTGCTGACGTAAGCGGCGTGGAAGCACATCGGGTCGTGGAACCAACCGCGATTAGCGGAACAGAATCCCTGCCTGCAGCGCCCGTAGCCGACAAGTCTGTCGTCCAGGAGTCCACCCCCAACCAGAAAGCTGAAGAGCCGGTGCCTCCCAAGAAGGAAGAAAAGGGTTTGAAGATTCGCGGCAGGATGGATCTGCGCACCGGCCGCCTGATCACCGAGGAGGAAATGCGGATGCGCAAGGAGCTTGAAGAAGCTCAGAAGAAGAACAAGGAGGCCGCGGCCCAGCTCGAAACCGAGACCCAAGCCCAGAAGAAGAAAAAGAAGAAAAAGAAAAAAATCCGCGAGCAGAGTGCCGAGGTTGTGCCCGTCCCCGAAGTTGAATCGGAAGAGGATATTAAGAAGCGCAAGAAGAAGAAGGGAAAGCATCCCGATGTAAATCAGGCTGAAGTCGACCTCGCATTTCAGCGGACTATGGCAAGCATCGGGGATTCAGGCGACTCCGAGCGCGCGGCGAACAGGAAGAAGAAAAGAAAAGAAAAATTTGAGGCTGCACAAATCGAGATCGAAAAAAAGGAAATTGAGAAAAGAAAACTGAAGCTCTCGGAGTTTGTCTCGGTCGGGGAGCTTGCAAGGCTAATGAACGTCGATGTCGGTGAAGTCATCTCCAAGTGTATCTCGTTTGGACTGATGGTGTCGATAAACCAGAGACTGGATTTGGAGACCATAACCCTGCTCGCCGACGATTTCGGTTACGAAGTAGAGCTGCAGCAGGAATATACGGACGATGTGCTCGAAGACAGGCCGGATGACGAGGAGACACTTAAGCCCCGTCCTCCCGTGGTTACGATCATGGGACATGTCGATCACGGTAAGACCTCGCTGCTCGATTTCGTCAGGCAGGCGAATGTGGTGGCCGGAGAAGCGGGCGGAATAACTCAACATATAGGCGCATATCAGGTCAGCCTGCCGAACGGGAAACAGATAACCTTTCTCGACACACCGGGACACGAGGCCTTCACGGCTATGCGTGCCCGGGGTGCACAGGCGACCGACATCGTAATCCTGGTGGTCGCGGCCGACGACAACGTTATGCCGCAGACTATCGAGGCGATTAACCACGCCCGCGCGGCGAACGTGCCTCTTCTCGTCGCTATAAACAAGATAGACAGGCCGGAGGCAAATCCGGAGAGGATAAAGAAGCAGCTTGCCGACCACGGCGTCCTGCTCGAAGAGTGGGGAGGCAAAACCCAGTCCGTGGAGATTTCAGCCAAGAAGGGAACCAACGTCGAACTCCTCCTGGAGAAGGTCCTTCTCGAGGCGGAAGTCCTTGACCTAAAAGCCAATCCCGACAGGCTGGCGAGAGGTGTCGTGATCGAATCGACACTTGACAGGGGAAGAGGCGCGGTGGCGACTGTCCTCGTCCAAAAAGGGACGCTGAAAGTAGGCGACGCTTACGTCGCGGGAACAAGCAACGGAAAAGTCCGCTTGATGACCGACGAGCGTGGAAAGAAAATAATGGCGGCTGGCCCGGCGATGCCCGTGCAGGTCGTGGGCTTTGACGAACTTCCGCTTGCGGGTGACGTCATAGTTGCGCTCGCGAACGAGAAGATCTCCCGTGAAATCAGCAACCGCAGAAAGATAATCAAGCGCGAACAGACCATGCGCGGCTCACAGCACCATGTGACCCTGGAAGATATTTCCAAGGAAATCAAGGAAGGCATGATCAAGCAGCTGAGCATTGTCGTCAAAGGCGATGTGGACGGCTCCGTGGAAGCGCTCAGCGACTCTCTTGCGAAACTCTCGAATGACGAGGTGAGGGTCCAGGTCATACACAAGGCTGTCGGTGCGATTTCCGAGTCCGATGTACTTCTCGCCGCAGCCTCGAACGCGATTGTCCTCGGTTTCCACGTCAGGCCCAGCTCGGCCGCAAGGAAACTCGCCGAGGCGGAATCCGTCGACATAAAGCTGTACAGCATCATTTACGACGCGATCGAAAACGTACGAAAGGGACTCGAAGGTCTGCTGAGTCCGGAAATCCGCGAAGACGTTGTCGGCTCGCTCGAGGTTCGCCAGACATTCAAGGTCCCGAAATTCGGCACTGTCGCCGGTTGCTACGTTGTGGACGGAAAGATCCAGAGAAACAACCGCGTCAGGCTGGTCCGCGACGGGATCGTGGTATTCGAAGGGACCATCGCCTCACTACGAAGATTCAAGGACGACGTGAGAGAAGTTGAGGAAGGATACGAATGCGGCGTCAGCCTCGAGAATTACAATGACCTGAAGGAAGGCGACACAATCGAAGCCTTCGCTATAGTGGAGACCCAGCGAACGCTCGCGTGACCGGCGCTTGTTCGGAAGTCACAAAGAGACCGCAGGAAAGAAGAGTTATCTAAATGTCCGTCAGAACAGAGAAGGTTGGTAATCTCATAAAAGAGGAAGTAGGCCTACTTATCGAGCGTGATTACCGGACCTCTGAGATGGGCTTCATGACTGTCACGAACGTGACGATGTCGCCGGACCTGAAGCTGGCAAGGATCTACATCAGCGTCTTCGGAGACACGAAGGTTAAAGACCGGACGCTCTTTCTCCTCAATGAAGCGAAGAAAGACATACGTCATTTCATAGCCGTGAAGGTAAGATTAAAGTTCGCGCCGGAGATCGCTTTCTTCATAGATGATACGATGGACTATGTGGCAAATATCGAAGAGCTATTGAAGAAAACGCACGAGAACGACAGTCGGGATTCAGGAAGTGGAAATAATGACAAGTGAGGTCGGCAGCATCATCGCGGTCTATAAGCCGAAAGGTATGACTTCTTTCGAAGTTGTCCGCAGAGTTCGCAATGAACTGAAGCTGAAGAAAGTGGGCCACGCCGGAACACTTGATCCTCTCGCGGAGGGGTTACTTATCCTTCTTACGGGAAGCAAGACGAAGTCGATGGAAAGCATCCTCAAGCTTGAAAAGGAATATCTGGCCACCCTGAGACTTGGCGTCACATCAAAGAGTCAGGATTTGGAGACGGAGCTTGTCGTACAGGCCTCCGATGTGGCTTTTCCCGAGGCAAGGATAAAAGAAGTACTCGCAAAATTCACCGGAACGATCGACCAGGTGCCGCCCGATTACTCGGCTGCGTGGGTCGACGGGAAAAGGGCATATCACCTGGCACGGCGCGGCGTGGAATTTGAGCTGAAGCCGAAGAAGGTGACGATAGCCGAGATCGCGATTGAGACGTTCGACCCGCCGCTCCTCAAGCTGCGGGTGGTCTGCTCAAGCGGGACGTACATCAGGAGCCTTGCAAGGGATATCGGCGACGAGCTCGGCTGCGGTTCTGTGCTTACCGAACTCGTGCGGACACGTATCGGTTCGTACAAGGCCGAGGATGCCGTCGGAATTGAAGATTTGAAAATGAGATTCGCGGCATGATTCGCTACTCGCTGGAGGATATCACCTTCAATCCGAAGTCCGTCGTCACCGTCGGTACTTTCGACGGGCTCCACGTCGCTCACAGACGAATACTCGAGACGCTCGTGGAGAAGGCCCGGGCGCTCCGCAGCAGAAGCGTCCTGATAACCTTCAAACCGCATCCGCAGGAGATTATCGGCCGGAAGAAAGTGGAACTACTGACGACCGAGGAAGAACGCGTACAGCTGATCGCCGAAGCGGGGATCGACGAGATATGCCTTCTGAAATTCGACCGCGACTTCTCGATGATTACCGCCGAGGACTTCCTCCTCAAGCTTATACTTCAGAAAGTCGGGATGCACGAACTGGTACTCGGCTACAACCACACCTTCGGGCGTGGCGCGGAAGGTACTGTCGAGTTCGCGCGCAGGGTTGGCGAAAGGGCCGGCTTCGGTGTCGATTACATCGATGCTATCCTTATCGACAACGAAAAGATTTCTAGCAGTGTGATCAGGGGATCGCTGCGGAACGGCAACCTTCAGCTGGCGAACAAAATGCTTGGTCGGCCGTATTCCGTCGAAGGATACGTGATCCGTGGGGATCAAAGAGGCAGATTGCTAGGTTATCCGACCGCGAATCTCAAACTGGTCGACGACCGACTCCTGATACCCTCGTTCGGAGTATACGTCGTGGAAGTGACCGTAGAAGGAAACAGGCTGACTGGGCTTGCAAGCCTCGGCGTTCGCCCCACCTTTGAGGACGAAGGCGTTCCGATCGTCGAAGTGTGGATTGCCGACTTCGACCGGGATATCTACGGAAAACGGATAAAGGTCTCTTTTATCCTCAGGCTGCGCGACGAGATGAAATTCGATTCCGCCGAGCAGCTCATAGCGCAGATGGATCAGGACAAGCGCATGATGAACGAATTTTTGGTTAAAACGATCAACAAACAAAGATAGGAGTTTTTTGTAATGCCTATAACTAAGGAGCAGAAACAGGAAATTGTGAAGAAGTATGGCAAATCCGGAAATGACTCGGGCAGCCCGGAAGTGCAAATTGCCATTCTTACAGGAAGGATTAACGAACTGGGATCCCACTTTGAGACTCACAAAGGGGATAACCACTCACGCACAGGCCTGCTGAGGATGGTCGGAAAACGCCGCAGGCTACTTGAGTACTTGCAGTCGAAGAACATCGACCGGTACCGAAAAATTGTTGAGGAACTCCACCTCAGAAAGTAAAAGAAAAAGGACAGAAGATGGAAGGTTTTATAACTAAAGAAATAGAAATAGGCGGCAGGAAACTCTCACTCGAGACGGGAAAGCTCGCCAAACAGGCCAGCGGTGCTGTCATGGTTCGGTACGCCGACACCATGGTGCTGGCGACCGTCGTCGCCTCTGAAGAGGCAAAGGAAGGGATCGATTTCCTTCCGCTATCGGTTGAATACCGCGAGAAGACAGCTTCAGCTGGAAAAATTCCGGGCGGTTTCATGAAAAGAGAGGGAAGGCCGAACGAGAAGGAAATCCTGTCCTCACGTCTGATCGACAGACCGATTCGTCCGTTGTTCCCGAAGAAGTGGAACTTTGAGACGCAGGTAGTCGCCACCGTATTCTCATTCGACGGCGAGAACGACCCTGATGTACTCGGGGCGATCGGTGCCTCGGCCGCGTTGGCCGTCTCCGACATACCTTTTGACGGACCGATTGCCGAAGTCAGAGTTGGAAGAGTGGAAGGCCAGTTCGTGATCAATCCGACGGTCAAGCAGCTTGACAAGAGCGATATGGATCTGACGGTTGCCGGCACGGACGACTCGATCGTAATGGTCGAGGGCGAATCACATGAGGTTTCGGAATCCGAATTGCTCGGCGCCCTTGAGTTCGCTCACAAGTATATCAAGGAAATTGTCGCGCTCCAGAAAGAACTCGCGTCCCTCGTCAACAATACGAAGAGGGCTGTCCCAAAGGACGATGTGAACGAAGCCATGGTTGCCGAAGTGAAGGCGCTCTCCTTCGACCGCATCCACGATTTGAACAGAAAGATCGTGAAGAAGGCGGAACGCAGCGAACAGACGAAGAAGATAAGGGAAGACGTGCAGCTTGCGCTGGTGGAGAAATACCCCGAGCAGGAAGCCAAGATCTCCGAAATCCTTCACGATATCGATAAAGTCGATATGCGTCAGATGATATTGAAGGAAGGACGGCGGCTTGACGGGAGAGGGTACAAGGAAGTTCGGCCGATAAAGGTCGAAGTCGGACTTCTCCCCAGGACGCACGGCTCAGCGCTCTTCACCAGAGGTGAGACGCAGAGCCTTACATCCGTCACGCTTGGGACCAAGATGGACGAACAGATGATCGACGGTCTGCTGCCTGAGTCCTCAAAGAGGTTCATGCTTCATTACAATTTCCCGGGATACAGCGTCGGCGAAATCGCCAGGATGATGGGGCCCGGACGAAGAGAGATCGGACACGGAAATCTTGCTGAAAGGGCGTTGAAGAATCTTCTCCCCGGCGAGAAGGAATTCCCGTACACGGTCCGCATCGTCTCGGATATTCTCGAGTCAAACGGCTCATCTTCCATGGCGACAGTGTGCGCGGGTTCACTGGCTCTGATGGACGCCGGCGCGCCGCTGGCCAAGTCCGTCGCGGGAATTGCGATGGGGCTGATCAAGGAAGATAGCGACGTCGCAGTTATCACCGACATCCTCGGTAACGAGGATCACCTCGGCGACATGGATTTCAAAGTGGCCGGCACCAGGGACGGGATAACCGCGTTCCAGATGGACATAAAGATTCGCGGGATTTCTTTCGCGATCATGGAAAGGGCGCTCGCCCAGGCGAAGGAAGGGCGCCAGCATATTCTCGGAATAATGGAGCAGGCGATTCCCGAGCCTCGCAAGGAACTTTCACAATACGCTCCAAGGATGACTTCGATAATGATCCCCGTCGACATGATCGGGGCGGTTATCGGGCCCGGCGGAAAGATGATCAAGAGCATCGTCCAGCAAACCGGCGCGGAAGTCAACATTGAAGACGACGGTTCAGTCGTGATCGCGGCTGTCTCAGCCGAATCCAGCGACAAGGCCAGGGAGATGATAGAGCGCCTGGTTCAGGTTCCGGAAGTGGGAAAGGTTTATCAAGGCACCATTAAGCGCCTAATGGATTTCGGCGTATTTGTCGAATTCCTCCCCGGCAAGGAAGGCTTACTTCATATCTCGCAGATCGATCACAAGAGAGTCAACAAGGTAGAAGATGTCTTCAAACTCGGCGATCAAGTCGAGGTCAAGCTGATGGAAGTCGATGATATGGGCAGGTACAACCTGAGCAGAAAAGTCCTGTTAGAAAACCCGAACCCGGACGCCCACGAAGAGGAATATCAACCTCAGCACCGGAACTCCGACAGACAGAGGAGAGGACCGCGCCGCTAAGAGCGGTGTTGTTTTTTCGCCGCGGTTTTTTTAATTTTTTTGGCTTGCCGAAGTGGTGAAATTTGGTAGACACACTGTCTTGAGGGGGCAGGGCCCGAAAGGGCGTGCGGGTTCGAGTCCCGCCTTCGGCACCAGAAATTCTTTGCAAGGGTTAGTGGGGTACCTCGACGGAGGGGAGAGAGTCCTTAAGATACGAGATTCGAATAGGGGGCGTCGACTTGTTCTTGAACGGTAACTAATGCTTTAGGAAAACCTCGATGGGTCAGGAAATGCTCGATTTTTGCCGATCCTTTGCGGAAATTGAATGGTTGCGCGAATCCGATATCGTAATAGTCTGGACTGCCGAAAAGCGGTGGGGTGAGCTGGGTCATTTGCTTAGATGGGCAGAATTGTGCACCGCTACCAGAACCCATCCCGTCACCGCAATCATCAAAGTCCGTTTCATGCCCATGTCTCCTTTCCTTGGGTTTCGAATTTCTGCTTTCCTGTCGATGATTATATCCCCGTTCGAGAATATCTGCAAGATCGGCTCAGAAACCCAAATCCCGGCCTTCGTGCAGGGCCAAGCCGATTTGTTCGACGGATCCGTGCCGGCCGTTGTACCATAGCATCCATTGTTTGCCGTCGAAAACGGCGAACGGTTCGTACGCGGCGTCATGGTCCCACTGGTCTTGTCCGGGCCGCAGGATGGGATTGGCCGGGTGCCGCTGCCATCCGGTGATTCCGTCTCGCGACCGTGCCACGCCGATC
>CAWEBD010000033.1:0-24458 GCA_963806435.1 uncultured Bacteroidota bacterium | reverse complement strand
CGGAATATTCATTTCGTTGATCGTCGGGGTGATCTCGGGTATTGTCCCGGCTTTCAGAGCATCAAGGCTCAATCCAGTGGACGCTTTGCGATATGAATAGAAGTCTTTTCTGGTCCAGATGGTCCGAGAGTTTCTATATGGCTGTGGCGGCCATCCGTTCTAATAAACTCAGGTCAGTACTCACGCTGCTCGGGATTGTCGTCGGCGTGTTTTCAATTATAGCGGTTACCACCGCGATGCAGGTAATGCAGGACTCGATCGAAAGCAGATTGAATTCGCTGGGTTCAAACGTCTTTGAGATAACGAAATTTCCGGCTTTTCATGCAGGCGGGCCCGGCTGGTGGGTGAAGTACTGGAACAGGAAGGACCTGACCTACGAAGACGTGATCAGGTTGAAAAAGGACGCGACTCTGGCGAGCAGTGTCGGAGCCATGATAGACAAGGGAGGCATGACAGCCACGCACAGTCAACAGGTTACAAATCCAAACGTGGATCTGCTCGGCGTCACTCCGGATATTTTTGAAGCTCAGAATAAGCCGATCGGGGAAGGGCGAACTCTCACCCAAAGCGACCTGGACGTCGATCGTCTCGCGTGCGTGATCGATCCTAACATGGCAAAAGCTCTCTTCCCGCATTCCGATCCTCTCGGCCGGGACGTGAATATCGATGGCATCGGTTACCGTGTTGTCGGCGTCATCAAAGATCAGGGAAATGTACTTGGTGAGGGGAATCCGTATCTGATGATTCCCCTGACCACGTTCTTCGCGCGTTACGGCCACCGGAGAAGCCTGGACATATATGTTCAAGCGGGCAGTCAGAAATTGTTCAATGCCGCAGAAGAGCAGGTCGAAGGAATACTTAGAACAATCAGGCAGGTCCCGCCGGGCAAACCGAATGATTTTGAGGTGATCTCAAACGCTTCACTTATCGACCAGTTCAATCACATAACCCGCTATGTCCGGCTCGGCGCGATTGTGGTCAGCGCCATCGCCCTTCTGGCGGCGGGGGTGGGAATCATGAATATAATGCTGGTCGGCGTGACCGAGCGGACAAGAGAGATCGGTGTCAGAAAGTCCATAGGCGCCACGAAGAACAATATCCTCATCCAGTTCTTGCTGGAAGCGATCGTACTTTGTGAGCTCGGAGGAGTTGTGGGAGTTCTGCTGGGCATTCTTGGCGGAAACCTTGCCGCTCTCGCCTTGCACATGAAAGCGGCCTTCCCGCTCGACTGGGCCATAATAGGGCTCGTCGTATGCTCTCTCGTAGGAGTGACCTTCGGAGTCTATCCCGCCTACAAAGCCGCGAGCGTCGATCCAATCGAATCGTTACGCTACGAGTGAAAGGGACAAGGAGTAATGGATAAATGGATTTTTTGGATTAGTGTCGCTGTGCCCTTTTGCTGAGTGGCGTACGACGGGAGTCGATCGACTCGGAGCCTTGACCTTCTAAAAGTTCCTGCAACCCATCATTCCATTAATCCAACGATCCATCACTCCATTTTGTCAGGCCTTCATCCTTAACCCTTTTTCCTCGTACGAGAATATCCAGCCGACAATCCTGCCCGGTTCGATCGTCTCGAAATTGTTCCAGTAGTCCTTCGTGTAAATGAATCGGGAACTGGTGTCTCCGGCCGGGATGGGTTCCGTCATTTTTACCATTTCCCTGAATCGCTCTTTCCACAGGGCCATGTTGGAAACACGAAGATCAACCCATCCATCATGCGCCCACGCGTTGATGGCCTTGTGATTTGACGGGAGGATGCCTTCTCCCCTGAACGGCGGGATCTTGATCTCCTCGCCCCTCAAGAGGCCTTCGCCGTCAGGAAGCAAAATCGGAATACCTATGGAAATGATCTCCGAGCGAAGCTTCTTGTTCTTCTTGATCATCTTCAAGAGGGCTTCGGACATCTGCTCTGGGGTTGCCTTTTCTACTCCCGCGAAATCTCCGTATTGCCGGGCCAGGAGATAGCTTTCATAAAGAAGTTTGGAGAGACGGGGCGGACCCAGCAGCTCGAAAGCGACGCTGTCGACTTTGTGCTTCTTTTCAAGCTCGCGCATTTTTGAAAAAGCGGAGTGGAACATGTAGCCGGCCCGATACGTCGGGGCAAGGGTGGCGTTGTCAAGCGCGTTGATTATGTCGTGGCCGGTATTGCCTCCCTTTATTTCGTAGACGACGTCCTCCGCTATTTCCTCCGGCGTGACGTACTCCATTTGGCCGGGAGTGGTAATCGCTTCGAACTCGCCGCGCGAAAATAACCCATTCTCCCCCGTATCGACAAAAACCGAGTGAAGGGTCTCGCCCGTCTTTTTTGTCTTGGCTGCGGTCTTCAGCTCGAGACTGTCTCCTATCTTGTACGGATCGTCCGGTGAGCAGTCCTGGAGGATTATGGGTTTGCCTCTCTTCATAATCTCACCGTATCCGACGCGCTTCCAGGCGATTGCGGCGGTCGGCTTGATCTCCTTCGTGATGGGAGCATCCGGAGTGCGCCCCATCAGAAACATAAGGAGCGTGTGGGCCCCCGCGACAGCAGACTTGCTCAGGAGAACACTGCTTGGTTTCTCCTCGCTGTGAGTGTATGGAATGTTCAAACCCATCCCGCCCGTGCCGCTTGTCCCGATCTTCACGTATATCTTTGTGGCGGCATCGTGCATTGACCTATAGAGGAGCTGGATATGCCTGATGAGCTGCGGGGTGTAAAGTGTGCAGAGAAGTCTTTCGACCGAATCGTAGAGAATGTTTTCCGATCCCGCCTTGGCTTTGTCGAGTTCCTTGAGAAGTGAACGGCTCGACTGAAATTGGTCCTGGTAAGCTATAGCGGTGGCGGAGTTGATGCAGTCGATGACAACTTCCGGCCGGTAGTCCGTCAGGAGGTTGTATATGGTGCTCGACTTGATAACTTCTTCGGAAAGCTCCCCCAGCGTGTCGGAAATGAGAACGCGGCGGCGCTCGTTGTTTCCGAGAATTTCTTCACGCTGGAGGTCTTTAAACTCTTCCCGGACGAAAATATTCCCGTGGTAAGGGACGAAGAAATCAGGATCGTGGTCGGGGTATTCATGACGAAGCTGCGCTACGGCATCGAGTGTTTCTGTTTTCAAAAGAGATGTTACAATGATCTTGTCCGGTTTCTCCGGCACAAGTTTTCGGCAGATTGCTGAGCCCACCAAGCCCCATCCGCCTAGAACAAGGACTGTTCTTCCTTTGATATCCATAGTGGGTTCCTTTCTTTAGGTGGTCACAAAATAATTCCCGCAGGTTGCCTGAACAAGCTCATAAATAATGCCCTGGAAACTCTATTTTGGGGTGTAGATTCGCAAAAAATGCTACTTTGAATTAATACCGCCGATCACTTAAAATAACGGCATCGGCAAACATAAAAAGGAGGTAGTCTGTGGCTCTTAATAGAAAGATGACGGCGCTGTTTGCGGTAATTATGTTGTCCGTCTCTGTCGCGTTCGCGAGCGGCTATCAGCTCAACGAACACGGCGCTAAGGCGGTATCGATGGGCGGAGCGTTTGTTGCGAGAGCAGACGATCCGTCGGCAATCTTTTTCAATCCCGCGGGTTTAAGCTTTGTAAAAGGTTTCAACGTAATGGTCGGCGGCACACTCATTCTGCCGAGCACGACTTTCACCGGACCTTATCCGAACAACACCGAGACGAAGATGAATTCGCTCTCGTTTTTTCCTCCGAACGCGTATATAACCTATAATTTCGACAACGGCCTTGCGGCGGGAGTCGGCGTGTACACCCCTGAAGGATTGGGTACTGACTGGCCGAAGGATTGGGTCGGGAGATTCATCATCACAAAAATCAATCTCCAGTCTTTCAACATCAATCCCACCATCTCCTACGCGTACAAAGACATAATATCGGTCGGTGTCGGCTTTGACTACGCGCTCGGGAACGTGGTGCTCGAGAGGTATAACTACACCCCATTCAGCGATTCGCTCGGCAACCCGATCACGCCGTTCATACACATGGACGGAAACGCGAGCGGCACCGGATTCAATTTCGGCCTGTTGCTGAAGCCGATCGAAAACGTATCCGTCGGTTTTTCTTACAGGAGCAAGATCACTTTCAAGGCGACCAGCGGGACGGCTACCTTCTCTGGAGCCGGATCTCTGGCGCCGCTGCTACCCGGAGGCGCGGTATCTACATCGCTCCCGTTCCCTGAAACATGGTATGCGGGCATCGCATACAAGGGAGACAGGTACTCTGTTGAGGCAGACTATCAGTATGTCGGATGGAGCGCGTACAATCAGCTCAATATTGACTTCGCGACTCATACGGCTCTTCAACAAAACTCGACAATCGTCGGCAATTACAGCAACTCATATATCGTCAGAGTCGGCGGCGATTACATGATCGACGACATATGGACCGCCAGGGCTGGAGTGTTCTATGATAAGAACCCGGTACCGGATGCCTACGATGTACCGATACTACCCGATGCGGACAGGCTTGGAATCAATGTCGGCGTGGGGGTTAAGGTGAGCAAGAATATCTCCATCGACGCATCTTACATGTTCCTGCCGTTCAAGCAGCGGACAGTTACGACGTCGGCATACGGATTTAATGGGACTTACAACACGACCGCGAACCTGATCGGTATCGACCTGAGTTACAGGCTGTGAACCACGACCGTGATAATCCCTCGAATAGAATTGCTCTCCGAAGCCTGCTTCGGTTGAATAAAAATAGAAGAGGAGCAAATATGAAAAGTGTGTTGTCCAAATTTGTAGCCGTCGGAGCGATCGCGGCGTTAGCGATCCTTGTCGTTTCCTGCGGTGATTTTAAGAAATCGAGCGTAGTCAACGCACCGTCGAATGGCTCCGTCGATTTCTCTGTCTACGTTGCACTGGGTAATTCACTGACGGCCGGCTACCAGGCTGGTGCCCTGTACGAATCGGCGCAGAAGTATAGTTATCCCGCGGATATTGCCCGCCAGGCCGTTGTGCCCGATGCCAACTTCAAGCAGCCCTTGATGGCAAATCCCGGGACGGGTCAGCTATTGTCCATAAAGAGCCTCGTGGGTCCGGTAATCAGCGAAGGGAGCGTGACAATGGTTCCTCCCGCCGACGCGGCAACGCTCGCCCGCCCGTACAACAACCTGGGCATACCCGGGGCCGTCCTGTACGACATGATTGACACCACGAACTTCACAGTGAAAAGCACGGCGCGCCAGAATCCCTTCTTCTCGCTTATCCTGAGAAACGCGGCATTCGGGAACAGCCCGGTGGCGCAGGCGCTTGCCCTTCACCCCACTTTCGTGACGGTCTGGATCGGCGCCAATGACGTCCTCGGTTATGCGACTTCGGGTGGAACCATGGGGACACTGGGTCCGGGTTCCGGACCAACCGATCCGGCGACTTTCGCGGCGTTGTATGAGGGTATGATGAACGCGCTGCTTGCCGGAGCACCGAACGCCAAGTTTGCTGTGGCGAACATACCTGATGTCACGGCCATCCCGTTTTTCACCACCGTCCCCGATAGTTTCCCGAGCCCGATCACGGGGAAGAACGTCGGCGCCTTCTTCGTAGAGAGACACCACGCGGACGGAAGCCTCCACGCTGAAACCATCAACGCGAAAACGGACTATATTCTCCTGACGGCTATAGATTCCCTGAACGCTGGAGTCGGCGTCCCGGCCGCGGCGGGGGGGACCGGACGGCCGCTGCCTGACCAGTTCATCCTTGACTCGCTGGAGATTGCGAAGACCGAGGCGGCCATCGATGCCTATAACCAGACGATCGCGGCCTATGCAAGCGCTCATGCCTCCAGAGTCGCGTTGGTCGACGCAAACGCTCTGCTCAACAATTTCGACAAGGATGGGTACGTCGGGCAGGGTGTCGACCTGACCAGCAGCTACATCACCGGCGGATTCTTTGGCCTGGATGGCGTACATCCTACTTCCCAGGGATATGCCTATGTCGCGAACGCTTTTATAAAGGCGATTAACAGCAGCTTCGGAGCGAATATTCCGCTGATGTCGATCTCTTCCGTTCCGAGCTCGATAGTACTCGGAAAGAGTTCGCTGCAGAAAGCACCGTGGCCTAATGTGCGTTCTTCCGCTTTTCAGTATTTTCTGAATCTTCTGCCTGGAAGAAACGGCTCGTACTAGATTTTCGAAAGAAGAGAAAATAGGATCTCTTACCGAGTGATATTGACGAAGCCCCGTGTAATCGGGGCTTTTTTTTTGTAAATTAGAACCAACGCACATGCCATCATTAATCTGTCCGAATTGTCGTTCGACGAATCTCCGGCGCAGCCGTGTCCATGGGCTGAAAGAAACGGTTATAAAGATATTCAATCGCAAGCCCTTCAGGTGCAGGGACTGCGGCTGGCGGGGGATTATGTATTCACGCGATAGGGGGAGCGGGAGAGTCACGAAACAAAAGGCCTACCTCTTCGCCGCTATCTTCTCGTTCATCATCCTAATACTTCTCGTTGTATTCAACCTGCGACCGGAAGCCATCCAAACCATCGTAAGGCAATTGATCGGTAGCCCAAAATGAATATAGAAGTGAATCTGAAGGCGGCCCAAGAAATGGGGCTGACGTCCGAAGAGTTTGACAAGATCAAGGAGATCCTGGGGCGTGTCCCGAGTTACACCGAGCTTGGAATTTACTCCGTGATGTGGTCGGAACACGCGAGTTACAAGAATTCGATATTGCAGATCAAGAAACTCCCGCGGTCGGGCAAGAATCTGCTCGTGAGCGCGGGGGAAGAGAATGCCGGGCTCGTCGATATCGGGGACGGGCTTGCGGTAGCTTTCAAGATCGAGAGCCACAACCATCCCAGCGCCGTTGAACCATACCAGGGTGCCGCCACCGGAGTGGGCGGAATACTGCGCGATATATTCACGATGGGCGCGAGACCGGTCGCCGCGCTGGACTCTCTTCGTTTCGGAAATCCGGACAACCCGCGGGTCAAGTACCTATTCGAAAACGTGGTGAAAGGAATCGCCGACTACGGAAACGCGTTCGGAGTGCCGACTGTTGCAGGTGAGATATATTTCGATGAGTGCTACGATGAGAACCCGCTCGTCAACGCGATGGCCGTAGGAATTGTCAGGCACAACCGAGTCGCGAAAGCGGCTTCCACAGGCGTCGGTAATCTTGTGATGATTGTGGGTTCATCCACGGGCCGTGACGGAATCCACGGTGCCACTTTCGCTTCCGAAGATATTTCTGAGGCCTCGGAAGCTAAGCGCCCGTCTGTTCAGGTCGGCGACCCGTTCACTGAGAAGCTTCTTCTAGAGGCGACACTGGAGGCGATAGACGCCGGACTCGTCGTAGGTATCCAGGATATGGGCGCGGCCGGAATTGCCTGCTCCACTTCCGAAATGAGCGCGAAGGGGAGCACGGGGATGGATGTAAATCTTGACCTCGTCCCGCTCCGCGAGGCCGACATGTCGGCTTACGAAATAATGCTATCGGAGTCACAGGAGCGAATGCTCGTCGTCGTGAAGCCCGAGGACGAGAAGGCAATTAAGAAGATATTTACGAAATGGGACCTGAATGCCGAAGTGGTCGGGAAGGTAACTGACGACGGTATCCTCAGGATTCGCCGCTTTGGAAAGATAGAAGCGGAAATTCCCTCGAAGACACTCGCCCTCGGCGAGGGTGCGCCGGTATACGTCCGCGAGAGCAGAAGACCGGATTATCTCGACAAGCTTGCCCGATTCGACCCGAATACACTTCCGGAGCCCGCAGATTACAGCAATGCATTGATGAGGCTCCTTTCCTCCCCGAATATCGCGGCGAAGAATTACGTCTTCGAACAATATGATTATATGGTCGGGACCAATACGGTCGTGCTTCCGGGTGAAGGCGATGCCGCCGTGATACGTCTTGAGAGATGGGCCTCCACCGAGGCGGGGAAGAAACGCGGGCTGATCGTCAAGACAGACTGCAACGCCAGGTACGTTTACATCGATCCAAAAGCCGGCGGGGAACATGCCGTCGTCGAAGCCGCGAGGAACATCGCGTGCGCCGGCGGAAAGCCGGTCGCCATCACCAACTGCCTTAATTTCGGAAATCCTTACAAACCCGAAGTCTATTACCAGTTTGAGAAAGCGGTCGAAGGAATAGCCAGGGCGTGTACCGAGCTCGAAACTCCCGTGACGGGCGGCAATGTTAGTTTTTACAACGAGAGTCCGAACAGGACTGTCTACCCGACGCCTGTCATAGGCATGCTTGGTGTCACTGAGGACGCGTCGAAGTCGCTGCGAGCCGCATTCGCGAAGGAGAACGACATGATCGCGGTGATCGGTGCAGAGAGTGACGACCTCGGAGGGAGTGAATATCTCAAAGTCATACACGATACCGTCGGCGGAAAGGTGCCTGCCGTGGACTACGATTACGAAAGACACCTCCATTCCTTCCTTCGGGAAGCGGTTGCGTTGGAGTTGCTGCGTTCCGCGCATGACATCTCCGAAGGCGGCATGGCCGTCGCGCTTGCCGAATGCTGCATCATGAACAGGGAGAAAATGCTCGGTGCGAAGATCGCGATGGACTTCCGGACACGAAGGGATTTTGTGCTGTTCGGAGAAGGGGGAGGAAGAGTCGTCATCTCCTATGACCCGGAAAAAGGAGAAGATGTCATCACGCTGGCGAAATCGCTTCACCTTCCGATAGAGGTGATAGGAGTGGTGTCTGGAGACAAACTCCAGATAAACGAGACGATCGGTGCCGATGTTAAAGGGCTCTCGGACGTTTATTACAGGACACTTCCGTCCAAGTTCGCCGTTCAATCGGCGGTGTGAAATCCTGGGAGTTACTGTCGGTTAAATTTTGAGGACCGAGCGCGTAAAGTGAAATTGTTTTGGCGGCAGATCGCGGGGGTGACGAGGAATATTTCGTACTATGTCAAGGCGCTCGGCCGCAATTATTTCTCAGACGATGTGTTCTTCTATGCTTCGTCGCTCTCTTTCCAGGTAATCCTCTGCCTCATACCCACCGTACTTCTGTTGATCTGGGCGCTTGGAACGGTCCTCTCGCGCGAGACGCTGCTGAGACAGATTGAGCTCATAAGTGTTTACGCGCTCCCGCGGAAAATGCATTCCGTGGATGAATTGAGGAAAACGTTGATGGTGCAGGCGGAACTGTTCATGCGTCACAAAGGGCTGTTCGGAGTGTTGGGCCTGGCGGGATTCTTCTGGACATCTCTCGGACTTGTCAGCACGCTCCGCAAGACGGTTTTCCACGTGCTGGGAATAGAAATAACACAATCGTTCCTCAGGCAGACGTTGTACGACTTGAGACTGCTCCTAATCGCCGGGTTCTTCCTCACGGCGAGTATCGCGGTAACGGCACTGTTTGCCGGGCTGCGGGAGTTGGCACTTCATCTTCCTCCCGGCCACGTCCGCTTCGCGCTCGTGAGGGTTGCCGTCCCGGTCCTGTCGGGCTTCGGGCTTACTTTCCTTCTCTATTTTTCGATCTACCGGTTCCTCTCGTTCGGAAGACTGATGTCGATGCCGGCGGCTTTCGGCGCGCTGTGGGCGGCGTTACTCTTCGAACTGGTAAAAAATCTTTTCGCGATATACATAACCAGGGTCGGCGGCCTGACCATGGTATACGGCACTCTTGAAGTCATGATCGGGCTGTTTCTGTGGATTTTCTACTCTACCACAGTCTTCATACTGGGTGTGGAGCTTTCCAAGGCAAATCTCAAAAGGAGGGAAGTGACATGAGAAAGTTGTTTATCACCGGTTTCCCGGGCTTCATCGGAACCCGGCTGTTGAGGGAATTATTCCGGAAGGACGCAAAGCTGGAAGTGGTCGCACTCGTGCAGCAGAAATTTCTCCGTGGCGCGGAGGCCGCGCGGGCAAGGCTGTCTGAGGAATACCCGACGGTATCGACACGCCTTCAGTTCGCGTTGGGCGACATAACGCTGCAAAATCTCGGGCTCACCGACACCGATCAACTTACGTCACAAATTACCCAGATATTTCATCTGGCCGCGGCATACGATCTTGCCATCCCAAGAGACAAGGGGATGCTGATAAACGTCGAGGGGACGCAGAATGTGGTCGGTTTTGCCAAGAGTTGCAGCAACCTGACGCGGCTGGATTACGTTAGTACCGCGTACGTCTCCGGAAACCATAAGGGGACATTTTCCGAAAACGATTTCGAATGCGGACAGAAGTTCAAGAACTACTATGAAGAGACCAAGTTCCTTGCAGAGAAGATAGTCAGGGAGGCGAAGGATGTCCCGTCTGTGATATACAGACCCGGCATAGTGGTCGGGGATTCGCGGACGGGTGAGACGGCCAAGTACGACGGGCCCTACTACGTCCTGCGAACGATGCGGTCTCTGCCGAACCATTTTCCGTTTCCGAAGATAGGGAGGGGTGATGTCGTAGTGAATCTGGTGCCGATAGACTTCGTCGTGGACGCCATGGCAGCATTGTCGGCCGACAGCGAGGCTATCGGGAAGACGTTTCACCTTACCGACCCTGCGTCTTTGGAAGCCACGCAGCTGCAGAGCCTGTTCGCCGCCGCTCTCGGGAAGAAATTCATCAGCTATCCGTTGACCCCCGGGATGGCGCGCACGGCGATGAAGATCGGTGCGGTAAGAAAAATATACAAAATGCCGTTCCAGCTCGTCGACTATTTCGTTCATGACGTCCGTTACGAATCGTCGCTGACCGCGGCATCGCTGGCGAAGTACAAAATATCTTCCCCGAACTTCACGGAGTATTTGCCCAATTTGATTAAATTCTTTCAGGCCCATAACGAAAAAGAATTGCAAGGAATCCTTATATAATCCCGAGGAGATATGTCTCAAAAAGTCTTTCATTTTGTCAACGAACGGAAGAAAGTATATGAACTCGCTCATAACCTGCGGTGGTCGTTCGACTGTCCGACCCAGCAGTTCTTCGCGAAGCTGAGCCCGCGAGTTTGGGACCGCTCGAACCATAGCCCCATCGCCGTGCTCAACGAAATCAGCGAAGAAGAACTTCGCTCACGCCTGATGAACGACGATCTGCGGGCCGAATTGAACCAGTGCTACGAGTCGCTTCATGACTACCTGAAGCATGTCCGCACGCCTATCCAGTCATTGAAACACTTCGAGAGGCATCCGGTCGCGTATTTCAGCGCCGAGATAGGAATCCATGAAAGCCTGCCGATATATTCGGGTGGACTCGGAATCCTCTCGGGCGATCACACGAAGAGTGCCAGCGACATCGGTTTGAATTTCGTCGGAGTTACTCTCTTCTACCGCCAGGGCTACTTCATCCAGCGCGTGAACAGCGAGGGATGGCAGATGGAAGAATATATCCAGAAGGATTATCACGAACTCCCCGTCGCTCCTGTCGTCGACGAGGGAGGCAACCTGGTCAAGGTTCACGTCCAGATAGGGAGGAGCCTCGTTTCCGTCGCTGCCTACAAGATTGTCGTCGGGCGTTCTGTATTGTACCTGCTCGAAACCAATCTGCCGGAGAATGAAGAGCATTATCGCGGACTCACCGCGCGGGTCTACGGCGGCGACAGCACCACGAGGATATCGCAGGAGATAATTCTGGGAATTGGCGGAGCCAAGTTCCTCAAAGAGTTGGAATACGAGCCCGCTGTCTACCACATGAACGAAGGGCATTCCGCTTTCCTGACGCTCGAACTTCTGCACGAACAGCTCCTCCTCGGGAAGACTGTCACGAGAGCGGTGGAAGAAGTAAAGAAGAAATGCGTCTTCACGACTCATACTCCGGTGGCGGCGGGGCACGACCGGTTCACTCAGGATCTGATCAACTTCAGCCTGAGCGGGTTCGTCTCCTCGCTCGGTATCTCGCTGGACGAGTTCATGAAATTCGGAAAAGTAAATACCGAGGACAAGGAAGAGACTTTTTGTATGACGGTGTTGGCATTGAAGATGAGCCGCGGTGCCAATGCGGTAAGCGAGCTGAACGGCAAGGTCAGCCGGCAAATGTGGACGTCGCTCTACCCGGGCAAAAAGGCGCAGCAGGTACCTATCGGTCACATCACGAACGGGATTCACAGCCTTTCATGGCTGGCGATGGAGGCTCGCGCGGTTTACGTGAAATCGATCGGCCCCAAATGGCACGACAAACTCGACCATCCCGTTGAATGGAAAAAGGTGGTTGGCAAGGTGCCCGACGAGGAGTTGTGGGCGCTCCGCTACGCGCTCCGCAGAAGGCTGATCGAGTTCGTCCGCGAGAGGATGCGTTGGCAGCTGACGAGGCTTGGCAATTCGTCGGACTGGGTCGAGAAGACCCTGTCCGCGGACGCGCTGACGATCGGGTTTTCGAGAAGGTTCGCGACGTATAAGAGGGCGCCTCTCTTCTTCACCGACATGGAAAGGGCTGCGCGCATTCTCGGCGATCCCAACCGGCCTGTGCAGATAATCTTCAGCGGGAAGGCTCATCCGAGAGACGACGCAGGGAAATCGTATATCCAGCAGGTCGTCCGGCTCAGCCGGGACCCGCGATTTGTGGGAAAGATCGTGTTCCTCGAGGGATACAACATCGGGGTCGCGAGACAACTTGTCGCGGGCTGCGATCTCTGGCTCAATAACCCGAGGCGTCCGCTCGAAGCAAGCGGCACGAGCGGTCAGAAGGTCATTTTGAACGGCGGACTCAATTGCAGCGTTATGGATGGATGGTGGCGCGAAGCGTTCAACGGAAAAAACGGCTTCTCGATAGGAGAAGATAAAGACTCGCAACTCCCCGTTGAACAGCAGGACGCGCTCGATGCCGAAAATCTGTATGACGTCATCGAAAACAAAGTGATCCCGCTCTACTACGACCGGGATGCTTCAGGCCTCCCCGCAAAATGGATCAAGATGATAAAGGAATCACTGCGAACGATTGCACCGGTCTACAACACAGATAGAATGGTAAGGGAATACGTAAGCAAGTACTACCTGCAGAAACAATGATCAATGATCAGGGAACAACGGTCAACGATCGATGACCGGGATTCGGTGATCATCAGACAGTGGTCGGTACCACAGTTTGTGTCCGATCGATAACTGGTCATTGGTAATTGAAAATTGAAAAAAGAGGTTAGACAATGACAAAACTTGAAGAGCTATGCGTCAATACAATTCGTTTTCTTGCTGTCGACGCAGTTCAGAAAGCAAATTCCGGACATCCGGGAATGCCTATGGGTACAGCACCGATCGGTTACATCCTATGGACTAAATACCTGAAACACAATCCGCACAACCCGAAGTGGTCTAACCGCGACAGGTTCGTGTTGTCCGCCGGCCACGGGTCGATGCTTCTTTACTCGCTCCTGCACCTGACGGGTTACCAGGTCTCGCTCGATGACCTGAAGAATTTTCGGCAATACGGGAGCAAAACCCCGGGGCATCCGGAATATGGGCTCACACCCGGTGTCGAGACCACGACCGGTCCGCTTGGACAGGGTGTGGGCAACGCCATCGGAATGGCCATCGCCGAAGCTCACCTGGCGGCTTACTTCAACCGCGACGGCTTCGACATAGTCGACCACAACACGTACGCGATAGCCGGGGACGGCTGCATGATGGAGGGGATATCGAGCGAGGCGAGCTCGATCGCCGGACATCTCAAGCTCGGGAAGCTCATCATTTTCTACGACGATAACCACATAACGATAGAAGGCAATACCGACCTCGCGTTCAGCGAAGACGTGCTCGCGCGATACGCCGCCTATGGCTGGCACACGCAGCGGGTCGCGGACGGAAACGATATTGAGGCGATATCCAAAGCCGTTGATGCCGCGAAAGCCGTGAAGGACAGGCCTTCGATCATCGCAGTGAGGACTCACATCGGATACGGCTCGCCGAACAAGCAGGACACGGGCGAGGCGCACGGCTCACCGCTCGGCGAGAAGGAAGTGGAACTCACAAAGAAGAACCTCGGCTGGCCGCTCGAGCCGAAGTTCCTCGTGCCTGACGAGGCGCTGAAGGTATTCCGCGGCTGCGTGGACAGCGGGAAGAAGGCCGAAGAAACCTGGAACAACCTATTCCACGAATACGAAAAAAAGTATCCAGACCTCGCGAAGGAATTCCTGGCATGGATGTCAGGTGAAATACCCGCCGATGCATTCAAAGACATACCGGTATTCGACCCCGCGGCGGGCGCCGTGGCGACGCGCACCGCTTCGGGCAAAGTCATGAACGCGTTCGGACCGAAGGTGAAGAACTTCCTCGGCGGCGCGGCGGACCTCTCGCCGTCCACAGACACTATCATGAAAGACGCCGGCTCTTTCTCGGCCACCGACCGGCTCGGCCGCAACTTCCATTTCGGTATACGCGAGCACGGCATGGGGTCCATCTTGAACGGCATGGCCGTGCACGGCGGCCTTATCCCGTTCGGATCGACGTTCCTTGTCTTCGCGGACTACATGCGGCCGCCGATAAGGCTCGCGGCGCTCTCGCACTTCAGGACGATCTACGTGTTCACGCACGACAGCATCGGTCTCGGCGAGGACGGCCCGACTCACCAGCCTGTAGAGCATTTTATGTCGCTGAGAATCATACCGAAGATGGTGTTTGTCCGCCCGGCAGACGCGAACGAGACGGCTGAGGCGTGGAAGTTTGCCCTCGGGTACAAAAAGGGGCCTGTGGCTTTGGCCTTGACGAGGCAGAAGCTCCCGGTCATCGACAGGAAGAAATATGCAGGCGCCGACGGTCTGCAACGCGGTGCTTACGTGCTCGCGGAAACGGGAACTCCTGATGTTATCATAATCGCCACCGGGAGCGAAGTGTCGACTGCGATGAAAGCTTATGAACAACTGGCGGCAACGGGGAAGAAGGTCAGACTGGTCAGTATGCCGAGCTGGGAAGTATTCGACATGCAGGACGAGAAGTACCGCGAATCCGTGCTGCCGTCTTCCGTGACGAAGAGAGTCTCCATCGAAGCGGGAATCACGAAGGGATGGAGCCGCTATGTCGGCGATAAGGGAATCTCGATAGGCGTCGACCGTTTCGGCGCATCGGCACCCGGCGAGATTGTCATGAAGGAATTCGGGATCACAAGCGACGCGGTCGTCGCGGCCGTAGAGAAGCTGCTTAAATAGAAATCAGCACACGGATAACACAGACAGAACAGATTCCCACGGATTGTTCTCAATATCATTCCCGCGTAAGCGGGAATCCATTATGGCCGCGTTTCTACTTCACTTCCTTCCGGGTAGAAAAAACGTAACCACAGAGGCGCATGCCTGCGCGTCGAAACGACGCTTCCGACTGCACGTTGTTTCGTTGGACAGGTCCAACTGCACATGGTTTCGTCGGACGGGTCGTCGTGAAGGCGCGAGACACGGAGAAAGAAATTTGACTCTGTTCTCTGTGCCTCTAGTGTCTCTGTGTTTTAGTTGACGATGCCTTGTGCTGGCTTCATATTGCGGTTTCGAATCCGGCAAGTTGCAGATGTGACCCTCGACTGGATAGATTGTGCGGAAGGCGGCATGGCATGCTAGACGGGAACGGGCATTCCCTCGGACAATCCGACAAAAGAGTATAGAAGAAAGCCGTGCTGCCGCGCGAGAGTCTCAGGTAAACAACAGCATCAGGGAGCTGAGGGCATGGAAACAATTAATCACATTAAGCCACTTGGAGCCGCGGACGTGCGGTGGAAGAGTCTCTTCAAAGTCGGTGGCATAGCAGCATTGGCCATGGCGTTATTTATCCCGATCCAGCTGACGGTCTTCGTTTTGTGGCCGCCGCCGGCGACTGTCGCAGGGTGGTTTGCGCTTTTCCAGAGCAGCCGGCTAATCGGCCTCCTCGACATGGACCTCCTCCTCATTGTCGACCAGATCTTCATGATACTCATCTTCCTTGCGCTCTACATCGCCCTCAGGCGCGCGAGTCCTTCGGCCATGGCCATCGCCGTGGTCCTGGGCATCGGAGGGGCGGTCGCGTACTTCGCCTCGACGTCCGCATTCGAGATGCTTTCGCTCAGCGGGAAGTACGCGGCGGCGGCGACGGATGCGGAGAAGTCCGTCATGCTCGCGGCGGGAGAGGTGATGCTCGCCAACTGGCAGGGGACCGCATTCAACGTCAGCTACGTCATGGCGGGAGTTGCGCTCCTCATTATTGCGATAGTCATGGTACGCAGCAAAATATTCGGGAAGGTAGCAGCTTACACTGCGGTTATCCTCGGCGTGATGGCGCTCCTCCCGCCGACGGCCGGCACGGTTGGAATGATTTTCTCGCTCGGCTCGCTCCTGCCGCTTGAGTTATGGGCGATACTTGTGGGAGTCAGGTTGCTCAGAATATCAGGTCAACAGGAGGCTGAGTAAAGCAAATGAAAAAGATTATTCTCAGACTCGTGGGTGCGTCGATCCTTGTGGTACTGGCCTTCGCGGCGAGCTCGATGGACGAGGACGCGCGAATCGCGATCAGCATCCTGGTATGTCTGCCGTCGTGCGCGCTCATGATCATGAGCAGGCGCCAGCTCGGCGATTCTTTTACAGTAGCACCCAAGGCGAAGGTGCTCGTGACAACCGGGCTCTATTCGCGGATCCAGCACCCGATGTATCTCTTCCTCGACCTTTTTATCCTATCCATTATTGTGGCGATCGATATCCGGCCGTTGATCTTTGTATGGGCGGGTCTCGTGATAATCCAGTTGATGCAGTCGAAACGCGAGGAGAGGGTGCTGTCCAAAGCGTTCGGCGAGGAATACCAGGGTTACGAAGCACGGACGTGGATTTAGACCCCGGCTGATTCCGAGTCTGATCCGGCACGGCGGGGGAAGGATTGCAGTTGTGGGTGGAAGGGAATAAATTGCGGAAAAGTCGTGTCGGGATATAAAAGGGAAATAGACGACGTACGTATTTCTTGGCGAAATTGGGTGTAAAAACGATATAGATGTTTACAGCGCCAATAGTGAGAATAACGTAATACGTTTTTCAGCCCGATTTGGAAGCAATAACGTAATACGTAATTACAGTAGGCGACAACACGCGTAAAATTTTCGTATGCAAGGAGGTTGAATGAAATGGTCCATGTTAATCCAATGTACCTGACTTCATTGTTAGTTTCTCTTTTAACAATATTCACGGAGCCGTCAATATCTCAACAATCCCCAACACTATCCCTGACAGAACAATTGGCGTACAGTACCGTTCGTATCGAGGTCGAACTTGAGAAAGGGTACGCAACAGGAACTGGGTTTTTCTTTGCTTTCCTCGTCGACAGCAGTAAAAACGTTCCTGTCATAGTGACAAACAAACATGTTATAAGGGGTGCGAAGAGAGGGACATTTCTTTTAACGGGGACAAACGCAGACGGATCGCCTTCGGCTGCGTCCAGCATTCCCGTTCTCCTTGATAATTTCGAATCGCGCTGGATACTCGATCCTGACCCCAACGTAGACCTCGCAGTCATGCCGATAGCTCCGCTCCTCAACGAAGCAGCGGCAAAGGGCTTCAAGCCATTCTTCAGAACAATTGACAAATCGTTGATTCCAACCGCGGATCAACTGAAGGAATTGACTGCAGTCGAGGATATCCTCATGGTTGGCTATCCGACAGGAATTTGGGATCAAGCAAACAATTATCCCATTTTTAGGAAGGGTATCACCGCGACTCATCCTGCCAACAGATACGATGGACGCGACGAATTCATGATTGATGCTGCATGCTACCCTGGTTCGAGTGGGTCTCCAGTCTTTCTCTATAATGTCGGAAATTACGTCGCAAAGAATGGCTCGACAGTCATAGGTAGCAGATTCTATTTTCTTGGTGTCCTCTATGCAGGGCCTCAGTACACTGCAGCAGGGGAAATAAAAATTCTGAATATTCCTGATCGCACGGACACTCTATCGGTCACAAGGATTCCTATCAATCTTGGAAATGTTGTTCGCTCAAGTAGAGTCTTGGACTTCGAACCTATACTTACACAATTAGTTGGCCAAAGCAAATGAATTGGCAGTGCTCGGACCACGTGCCGTCGCCTAACGACCGAGAAGAAGAGACTCGTCATTTGTATATATCGATCTCGCCTGTCTCTATCGAGCCGGGCCTACGGCCTCGTAGAGGTCTTCGACTTCATGGCGCGCGCTTTTGAAGGCGCCGAGAGGCGCGCCGCGACCACGCGAAGTCGAAGATGGCGCGCTTCGCGACACGGGAGGAGCGCGTGCTCTCCAAAGCCTTTGGTGCGGAGTACGAGGCTTACGAAGCGCGGACGTGGATTTAGACCTCGGCTGCTTGCCAAGCCTGATCCGGCGCGGCCGGCTGATGTTTGCAGTTGTGGGTGGAAGGGAATAAATTGCGGAAAAGACGTGTCGGGATATAAAAGGGAAATAGACGAAATGCGTATTTCTTGTCGGAATTGGGTGTAAAAACGAAATATTGTGTTGCTACCCTAAGAGGCGGAACAACGAAGTACGTTGTTCATGCCGAATCGGGAGGAATAACGTACTACGTAATTACGGTAGTTATCTGCCACCCGTGACTATATTTTGTTATATTATACAAAAAGGACGCTCACATGACCTTAAAGACGTTCTCCGCGGTGCTTCATAGAGAAGAAGACATGTATGTTGCCGAATGCCCGGAGGTGGGTACCGTCAGCCAGGGGGTCACAGTTGAGGAAGCGTTAGCGAATCTGAAGGAAGCAACCGAACTATATCTGGAGGAATTCCCGCTCAAGGAGGTTGAGAAGCCACTTCTTACAACCTTTGAAGTGGCTATCAATGCCTGAACTGCGCAGTCTTTCAGGAGAAGAGGCAATCAAGGCCCTTGAGCGCCTCGGGTTCAGAAGGGTTCGGCAAAAAGGGAGCCATGTTATCATGAAGAAGTCCACTCCCGCGGGCGATGTCGGATGTGTTGTACCGCTCCACAGGCAGCTCAAAGTGGGAACCCTGCATGGAATCCTCAGGCTCGCAAAGGTAGAAGTAGAAGACTTTCTGAAAAGTCTTTAATCTAGGGGAAGTCACGGGCGGCAGATAACGGCAATCACGACCCTCGACTGTATATATTATTGTGCTCGGTTCATCGTGCGCTCATTATATTACCCCAAGAAAGGATGCGCGCGACGACCACGCGAAGTCGAAGATGGCACACTTCGCGACACGCGTGCCGGGCATGATTCGCGCGGACTTTAGCGGTCATGCGGCACAGTTATTACAGCCGCACAGACATGAACCATGCTCTCTATCCTGTGGTGCTTGCCTTTCAGCAAAGGAGTAATTATTTGAATTGTGGGATGCGCGGGGAACGCGCTCTAAGTAATGTCCGCTGCTGCTCGCATCCCCGATCGTTTGGATGTTAATTAGACAATCTATAGATTAGCGCTGTAACGGGAAGCACCACACCTCAGGGAGCAGCACCCACCTTAATCTTATCAAAGCACCACTCCGGATCGGCAGAATTGCGATAGCCTGGATAGAAGTTTTCACAAGGATGGTCAGGAAATTCATTTGGAAACGGGCCTTTCATGTCCATCAATGCATTTTAGCCGTTCATCAATGAGTGGAACGGGCCCGGACGGATCGAATCGAGGCATTTCAGCGTGAAATGACGATACAAACGCCGGTTATGAGCTTCACGCATCAACGCGGAGACCATTTGCAGCATGGATGAAACAATATGCTGCGTTGATGAATCGGGATGCATCATCGCCCGAGGGCTATGCAGTGTGGACAAAAGGGTATGCTGCATGGATGAAAGCCTGTGCTTCGTTGCCCGAAGTGTATGCAGCGTCGACGAGAGTATATGTTGCGTTGCCGGACATTACAGCATACTGGACGCAGGGAGATGCAGCCCGGAGCGAAATGGATGTCGCGCGGCTGAATAGAGCTGCTGCCGCGCCCTATGTCGGGCTTGACGGAGGCAAAGGAGGAAGAGTTGAATTTTCATGTGAAAATTCGGCGCCCAATCCGCGACCGTGCAGGGAGGGATGATGGGCGGGAAGAGGGCGAACAGGAGGTTGTCCGGTCTCATGCCGCGCATAGCGGGATGATCGGGGCCGGATACCTGCAAATGAGAAAGGGATAAGATGGCGAGAGATCCAGGGAAGAGTATCTCGGCGCGGCTAAACAAGGCCGAGATAATGATCTCGAACGCCCTTTCGGAGAGCGAGATCATGGAGGCCGTCTCGAAGGTGGGTTACACTTCCGGGAAGTTGACCCAGGCGAGAGCGCTCTTCGATGCGGCGACCGCACGCAAGGACGCGCACGTTGCGTTGGCGGGTGCACAGAAAGAGGCGACGGCGGCTGCGAGGGCGGCAAAGAAGACGGCTGTCGGGGCCTACCAGGAGTATTCCGCGCTTGCAAAGGGCGAGCTGAAGAAGAGCAAAGAGAGTCTCACGAAGTTGGGTCTCAACAACCCGATGCCGCGCAGCGAAGCCAAATTCATCGAGGCAGGGAAGACGCTCTTTGAAAACGCACGCTCGGATGCGGCAATTAAAGCGGCGATGTTGACGTACGGATATGACGACGCGAAACTGCAGGGGGAAAAGGCGAAGATACTCGCGTTTGAAAAGGCCGACGCCGGGCAGAGGGCTGCAGAGGGCGCGGCTCAGAACTCGACCGACGAGCAGGAAAAGACGATGGAGGAGCTGAACGATTGGACCGCGCAGTTCAGGAAGGCTGCGAAGATAGCGTTGAAGGACAAGAAGCAGTTGTTGGAGAAGCTCGGTATACGCGTGAGATCGACACGGACCAGGGCACAGCGCGCCGCGGGTAAAAAAGCAGCCGCGACGCGTGCCGCGAAGAAATCCGCGGGAGGCAAGTGAGCCTGTCAGAGTGATTGCTGCCGCACATCTCCCAGAGTCCCGGCGGGGCGCACCGTCGCGCCCCGCGGGACGTGTTTCATACGAGGCACCGGGAAGAATACTAACACGAATTGTACGAATGAAAAAGTCGGACAATAGAAATGCCGCGAACGACGCGAGACCCGGTGTGATGATTCGTGTGATTTGCGCTTCATTCTTCTTTTCTCGAAGAGTTGGTAGTGTTTCAGTTTGTTTTCACGCAGAGTGCGCTAAGAAATAATCGCAGAGAACGCAAAGAAATATCAATTTCCTTTGCGAGCTTTGTGATCGCTCTGCGTCCTTTGCGTGAAATTTATTTAAACTGAGACACTGCCGAAGAGTTGCACTTTGGGGATTGGGGGACTAAATTTGGGCAAAGAGAAGGCGGTGAACAGATGGGTGAGCCGCCGCCAGGGATAATGGGATCCATCAGGATCATTCAAATATAAAGCACGGCGATAAGGTGCAAAAACGAAATGCGTTGTTACTCCCGAAATGGGCGTAAAAACGCAATAGATTGTTACAGTTAGTTATCATGCGCGGATCATCGATAAGGAGATATCATGCAAATCGCAAGCATAGTCCTCGAATACCTTCGGGTCCTACTGTCCTGGCCAGTCATCGCGGGCCTTGTAGCGCTTTATTTCCTGATACAATTCAGAGATCCCCTTTCGGATTTTCTGAAACGGATGGTGCGCGGGCAAATTGGTGCTGTCACTCTGGAGGCTGCAAGACCATCGGAGCAGAGCAAAGAGATAAAGATGACCGAGGCACCGAAAACACAAGATGAAATTGAGAAGTACATCTCCGAAAATCCCCAACAAGTCATTAAGGAGTATATACGTACATTCAATGCTTATTGGTTTGAAAAGGCATTTAACCTGATCTACGGCACTCAGATCTCTTTGCTGGAGCACCTTCTTTCCAAAGGAACCGACGGTGACGCATATATTAATCTCTATTCTTTTTACCAAGAATTTCTCAACCGTTCTAACTTAACCGCTACGCAGTTCGCTGACTATGTTGGTTTCCTCCGCGACGCAAAGTTCGTTGAAATTGAAACGGTTGCAAATGATATGCGCGGGAAGATAACTCCATATGGAACAGACTTTCTGTCATACATCCAAGTCCAGTACAAATATTCTTATAAGCTTAAGGCATTTTAACATAGCGATGACGTCAGATAACACCGAGAAAAGAGACGCTCGATTATTGTATACCATGGAGCTCGCTTCACCGCGCACACACTATAAACCCCAAGGAGTGCGCGGCGACTCTGTTCTCGTGGACGTTAGGTGCCACGCCGTCTAGAGGTATGAACTAATAGAAGGAGTCATGAACGTGGGCAAGTGCTTTGTAATTCAGCCGTTTGACGGTGGCAAGTTCGATAAAAGGTTTGATGAAGTCTTTGCTCCCTCGATCAGGAAAGCAGACCTTGAACCTTACCGTGTTGACCGTGACCCAGCAGTTAGTGTTCCCATAGAAGATATCGAGAAAGGAATCCAGGATTCAGACATTTGCTTTGCTGAAATCACCACGGATAACCCAAACGTGTGGTTCGAACTAGGCTACGCAATAGCTGCGCAAAAAGAAGTTGTCCTCGTATGCTCTGACGAAAGGCAGAGTAGATTTCCCTTTGATGTTCAACACCGTAGCATCATAAAGTACAACACGTCTTCACCTAGCGACTTTTCAACGTTGGCTGATGCAATCACCGAAAGACTCAAAGCACTTCTGAAGAAGGAGAAGCAAATAGCACGGGTTGCAAGTTCTTCGCCGCTTGCTGACACAGAGGGCTTGAGTCCGCATGAAGTGGTCGCGCTTGTAACAGTAGCACAGAATCAATTCTCACCACTGGAATCCATTTCTGCATACAGGATCAAAGATGACATGAACAAAGCTGGTTTCACCGACATCGCGGCGAGTTTAGGTCTAAGAGGTCTCTCACGCAAGGGTATGATTAAGTCAGACAATGCGATTGACAACAGCGGAGAACCTTTTCCAATATACCAGCTAACAGAGAAGGGTGAAGACTGGCTTTTCAGTAACCAAGAGAAGCTCACGTTGAGTTGAAGGATTCACCTGGAACAGTCCAAGAAGAGAAGGATGATTTGCCCTTTTGATTCCACGATGCCGCGCACGGCAACTAACACGCGGCAAAAAGACGCTCCGCATTTTTATATTTCGTGGTCGCCCGTCTCTACTGAGCCGGGTCTACGACTTCATTGCTTTCGCTCGATGACTCGACGCTGCGCGACATTTATAGCGAACAAAAGCAGCGACTTTTTGCCGCAGGACTACTTGCGTCATTTGTGCCCACGTCTTGAAAGAACCTTGTAGACCCGATGGAAAATAAAGCAATCGAGATATTTGCCTCGTTGGAATTTGGCATTTTGAATCTTGTCAAGGCTGCTGACCTGCTCACAATTCATTTGATTTCAAACCATCGCCACACCGAACTCCCTCAAGATATTATTCAAAGTATTCTTAATGGGCCTAACGTCAGTGGCTTCGCCGTCTGGGGTGGTACTTACAAGCCTGATGAGATTG
Organism: uncultured Bacteroidota bacterium; assembly: GCA_963806435.1. Taxonomy (GTDB): domain Bacteria; phylum Bacteroidota; class Ignavibacteria; order Kryptoniales; family JAKASW01; genus JAKASW01. Next base: position 1,197 of record CAWEBD010000033.1, on the reverse strand, counting down.
CCATGCTGGAGCAAAGCGGGCATGTGCGCCAAGTCGGCGAGCAAATAGTTCTAGCCACGTACACTGCTCTTGAGGTTTATCTTATCCAAAAGTTCAAAGAGTATTACGCTCATGTTCTCCGCGACAAGACATCCGATTTAGTACAGAACATGTTAAAGCGGTTTTCTTTCCGAAGTCTTGATGAGATAAAACAACACTACTCTGAAATTCTTGAGATTCATCTACCATCCTTTGATGTGGAGTATTTTTCGGATGAACTATCTCACTTCCAAGAGAAAGATAGTTGGAGTGCCATCATCTTGTTATCCAAGGCAAGGAATGAGATCGCACACTTTGGAGTGTCCACGAGCTATAGGGTCGTATCGCCCATGGACCCTTGGTATCCATTTGATTTTGCGAGAAGGTGGGTGTACCAGTTCAACGATAATTTCGACTTACGTTTTTACCACGGATACAATGAAACAATGCAACGGCCAACAAAACATTAACGCAGGCACAAACAAACGCATAACAATCGCAAAAAAGACGCTCGATTATAATATATCATGGTGCTCGCTCCATGCCGCGCATATTATGGTCCCCCTTTTATGGAAGCGCGGCACGAACGTGATTCGCGCAAACCACTTGTTTTCTCAGTATGCTCTCTCGATCATCATGATTTTTGAAGTGGGTACGCAGTTTAGTAACTTTCTGTTGGACATCGAACTAACAAATACAGGAATCTTATTTTGGTATCTAACGGAGTAGGGCAATCGTTTACATCATATATCCATGGCAAGGGACTAACCCCGCTATTTCTGCAGGGAGGCAGCTTCGACGTACTAGCCAGTTTACCGTCCGATTCAATTGACTTCTGCATGACCAGCCCACCCTACTGGGGCAAGCGTGAGTACGCGGAAGGTGCGATAGGGCTAGAACCGGATTACAGAGATTTTATTGACCACTTGCTTGCCGTCTTCGGCCAAGTAAAGAGGGTGCTCAAACCGACCGGTTCCTTCTGGCTTAATATCGGTGACACATACCTCGATAAACATCTTCTTGGAATACCATGGAGAATAGCCCTGAAGCTTACGGATGACCAAGGGTGGGTACTCCGCAACAGCATCGTCTGGAACAAGATAAAAGGCGGGCCGGATAACACGTTGGACCGACTTCGCAACGTCCACGAGGATTTGTTCCATTTTGTGAAAATTCCCA